>DASSJS010000114.1:0-37021 GCA_035691085.1 Longimicrobium sp. | reverse complement strand
ACGCCGCCGCCTTCGCGCCGATGGCTAGGCCGCGGACGGCGCTCCCCACCGCGCGCGCGTCGGCGAAGGGGAGCGGGAGGACACGGCCGCCCGCCTGCGCCGCGAAGGCCGCGGCGAGCGGCGACGGGCGCGGGCTGGTGTCGATCACGAGCGTGGAGACGCCGTCCGCGCGGATGCGGCGGGCGGCATGGAGCGCGTCGGCCTCGGCGGCGGGGCGGCCGGTGGCGCCGCAGCGGGCCACGTTGGCGCGCGCGTCGGTGAGAAAGACGAGGACCGGGGCCGAGCCGCCGCGGCGGACGGTGCCGGCCAGCGCCAGCGCCGCGTCGGCCGCGGTGGCCAGGGGGGTGGCGCCGCCGCCGGGGAGCCCGGCCAGCAGCCGCCGTGCGCGCGCCAGCGACCGCGTGGGCGGCAGCACCAGCTCGGCCTCGGCGCGGCGGAAGGCGATCAGCGCCACGCGGTCACGGCGGGCGTAGCTCTCGGCCAGCAGCAGCTCCACCGCGCCCTTGGCCTCGGCCAGGCGGTGCGCGGCGCTGGAGCCCGAGGCATCGACCACGAAGATCACCGTGGTCCCCGTCTTCCGCTCGCGTACCTGCACGCGGAAGTCGCCGGCGCGCACGCGCAGCCGCGCGCCGCAACGCCCGCGCAGGCGCTGCCAGGGCGCGGCGGCGCGGACGGTGGCGAGCACGTCCATGCGCGCGCGGCGCGGGTCGCCGGCGCGCGCGGCGATGCGGCGCCCGTGCGTGGACGAGCGCGCGCGTCCGTCCGATCGCCCCGCCGCGCGCGCCGCGGCGCCGGAGCGCAGCGCCGCGAGCACGTCGGGCGGCAGGAGCGCGGCGGCGGCCTGCAGCACGATGTCGTCGAGCCGGTCGGACGAGGTGGATTCGCCCTCCGCCTGGTCCGCCGCGTCGGGCGGGGGCGGCGGTTCATCCTCCCCCTCCGGTTCCGGCTCCATCTCCGGAAGCACGATCGCGCGGGGGAGAAGGACCAGCGCGGCGGCGGCGGCCAGGTGATCGGCCGTCGCCTCCGCCTCTCCCGCCAGCGCGGCCAGGGCGCGCGCCGCGCGAACCGCGAACAACGGCGCCCGCAGTGAATCGATGCCGAACGACGCGGCCAGCCTGCACGCCGCCGCGGCGATCTCTTCCGTCACCACGGCCGATGCAAGGCGATCGCGCGCCCTAGCCACGTCCGTGGGTGCAAAGCCCGGCTCGTCATCCCAGCCCCGCGGCGAAGGCGGCAGCGACAGGTGCAGCGCCAGCCGGTCCGCCAGCGCGAGGGGGACGCCGCCTTCGTCCGGCTCGCCCTCGTCCAGCGCCACCACGGCGATGCGGGCGGCGGCGCGGAGGGAGATCCCGTCACGCTCCACCACGCACTCCCCCTCGTCCAGCGCGGCGAGCAGGTGGCCGGACATCGCCGCCTCCATCCGCTCGGCGGAGGGAACGATCACCACGCCGCCATCGGCCGCGGACAGGATGCCGCGCTCGGCCACCGGGCGGCCGGCGGCGAGGGTGGCGGCCAGGTCCAGCCCGCCCGCCAGCCGCTCGCCGGCGGTGCCGGGAGGGACGCGGCGCACCGGTGCGTGGGGCGGGAGCAGCGCCGCCAGTTCGCCCAGCCAGGCGTCGCGCGCGGGCCCGGCGGGCGCGCGCACGGCCACGCCGCCCAGCCCGCGCGGGTCCACCGCCAGCAGCGCGGCGGCGAGCCGGGGGAGGCTCCAGGCGGACGGCGGTGCGGCGGCGGTGGACATTCGCAATGCGGAAGTATCTGGAATCTCGGTAGATGGCCCCGCGCGGCTTCGCGAAATCGTGTTCGCCACCGCGCTGGCCGTGCGCAGTCCGCGAAGGCGGACTTCCCGACCTTTCAGCGGCGGGTTTCAACCCGCCGTTGGAACGGGCGCCTCGGTTCGCGGAGTCAGGCGCCCAGCACCTCTTCGATGGCGCGGAGGACGCGCGCGGTGGAGCCGGTGTCGTCCAGCGGGTTCCGGCGCAGACGGTGGCGCAGGGCGGAGGGGGCGACCTGGCGCAGCTGCTCCACCTCCACCGAGGTTCGCCCTTCCAGCGCCGCCAGCGCGCGGGCGGCGCGGATCAGCGTCAGCTCGCCGCGGATGCCGTCGGTGCCCAGGGCGATGCACAGCCCGGCGGCGTGCTCGACGGCCGTGCGCGGAACGTCCACCGAGGGCAGCGCCTTGCGCGCGCGGGCGATGCGGCGGCGGATGCGGGCATCCTTGCCCGTCCAGCGCGCCAGGAACGCGTCCGGGTCGCGGTCGAAGGCATCACGGCGGCGCACCACCTCCACGCGCGAATCGATGTCGGTGGGCGTCACCACCTCGACCGAGAGGCCGAAGCGGTCCAGGAGCTGGGGGCGCAGCTCGCCCTCTTCGGGGTTGCCGCTGCCCACCAGCACGAAGCGCGCGGGGTGCCGCAGGCTGATCCCCTCGCGCTCCACCACGTTCTCGCCCGAGGCCGCCACGTCGAGCATCAGGTCGACCAGGTGATCCTCCAGCAGGTTCACCTCGTCCACGTAAAGGAAGCCGCGGTGCGCGCGGGCCAGCAGGCCGGGTTCGAATGCTTTTTCTCCCAGCGTGAGCGCGCGCTCCAGGTCCAGCGCGCCGGCCACGCGGTCTTCGGTGGCGCCCAGCGGCAGGTCGACCACGGGGACGGCGGCAGCGCGCGAGCGCATCCGCTCGCCGGCCGCCTCGCGGGCGTGGCACTCGTCGCACCGCGAGCCGTTGGCCGACGGGTCGCAGCCGAAGCGGCATCCCTCCGTCACCCGCATCGGCGGGAGGAGCGCGGGCATCCCGCGGACGGCGGTGGACTTGCCGGTGCCGCGGTCGCCCAGCACCAGCACGCCGCCCACGCCGGGATCGACCGCGGCGATCAGGAGCGCGCGCTTCATCTCGTCCTGCCCCACGATGGCCGAGAAGGGATAGACCGGCCGCACCCGCACCTCCCGCATGCGTAAACTTTGGTTGACACTGATTATTGTAATCCAACAGGACGGTCGGGGCAATGATGATGTCGCCCAAGTCGAACGTGCAACCGCCAGCCTCGCTGACCGGCGGCTGAAGCCGCAGCAACAACGACGAGAAGCCTCGCAAATTGCGCGAGGCTCCAACCGCGTGATACCAAATGTCCGTTCGGAGACTCTGTATTCGTCCTGATTGAGACACGGAGGGCACGGAGGACCACGGAGGGCACGGAGAACCGCACTACGGGACCCGGAAAACCGGAGGACCAGAGGGTAAGCCACGAGCCCTCTGGTTCTCTGGTCCTCTGGTGCTCTGTGTCCAATCAACGCTAACGCTCCTTTCCAGATCACGGCGAAGCCGCAGCCTCGAAGGAGCCGGCGATCAGGGGACCGCGGCGAGCACGGGGCCGGCGGCAAGGTGGGCGAGCGCGGCTTCGGCGGCGCGGAGGCCGGAGGCGAGGGTGTCGCCCACGGAGACGCCGGCACGCCAGCTTCCGGCCAGGAAGAGGCCGGGGTTGCGGCGCTCGAGCGCCTCCATCGCCCGGACCTTCTCCCCGTGGCCGACATCGGGCTGGGGGATGGCGTGCGGCCACGTAGCCAGGTGCTCGAACACGGGCGCGCCGGTCACGCCCAGGAGCGCGCGCAACTCGTCGAGCACGCGCGCCCGCAGCCAATCCGCCGGGAGATGCACCGCCTCGGGATCTCGCACACCGCCGATGAAGGTGGTGAGCAGCACGTGCCCAGCGGGCGCGCGGCCGGGGAAGAGCGTGGAAGAGAAGAGGGTGCCCAGGATCGTGCGGTGCTCGGCCGATGGGCAGAGCACGCCGAAGCCGTCCAGCGGGTGCGCCACGTCTTCGCGCCGGAAGCCGAGGGCCAGCACCGCCACGGGCGCGTGCTGGATCGACGCGACGGCGCGGACGTCGCCCTCGTTCTCCGCGTCCCACGCGATGCGGGCGATGCCATGGCTCGGCGCGGTGAAGGCGACCGCGCCGAACGCCTCCCCCGCCCCGCCGGGCGCGCCCATCGTCTCGACGCGCCATCCATCCCGGTCGCGCCGGATGCCGGTGACGGGAGTCGACAGGCGGAGCGCGGGGCCGATCGAGCCCGCCAGTGCATCGGGGAGCGCGCCCATCCCGCCGCGGAAGGAGAAGATCGGCGGCAGCGCTGGGCGGTCCGCATCCCCCGCGCGGCCGTTGAACGCCATCGCCATCGCGCCGCGCAGCAGCGAGCCGTGCTCCGCCTCGAGCGCGGCCAGGCGCGGCAGGGCGTGGCGCACGGACAGCCGCTCGGGATCGCCCGCGTAGATCCCGTTGATGAACGGGTCCACCGCGTACGCCAGCACCTCGGGGCCCAGCCGCCGCCGCACCATCGCGGCCACGCTCTCGTCCGCCCCCGCCGGCGCGGCGGCGGCGAAAGGCTCACCCATCAGCCGCAGCCGCGCGCCCGCCGAGAAGAACGACGACGCGAGCAGCGCCGGCGGCGACGCGGGGAGCGCGCGGGGGCGGCCGTCGCGCACCACGTAGCGGCGGCGCGCGCCCGGCCCGGCGGGGCAGATGGCGCCGCGCAGCCCGGCATCGTCCAGCAGCGCCACCACGGCGGCAGGCGGCGAGGCGAGGGAGGCGGCGCCCTCCTCCGCCAGCCAGCCGCCCTCGCCGGCGGTGCGAATCACGCCGCCAGGCCGGTCCGCGGCCTCGAACACCACCACGTGCGCGCCCGCCCGGCGCAGGCGGAACGCGGCGGCCAAGCCGGCCAGCCCGGCACCCACCACGGCGATGCGGCGTGCCTCCATGACAGTTTCCGGTGCGGGGACGAACGGGAAAGGGACCAGACAGAGGATGATACAAACCTTGTGCATCGCGCAAGGATGTCCTCACACTAGAGGAGCCCCGCGACCATCGTCCTCCCTCCCCGCACGCCGATGCTGACACAGCCGAAGGCCGCACGGCCCCTCCTCGTCGCCGACCGGGTGCTGGACCCCGCGTCACGCCTGTACGACGCGCTGGAGCGCTGGTGGGAGGCGCCGGCGACCGTCCGGCGCATCGGTACGGTGCTGGTGGCGGGGTTCATCGCATCGCTCGTGGTGATCGAGCTGAACCGCCGGGGCCTGGTTCCCGCCGGGCTGTCGCGGGGGATCACCACGAGCCACCTGGGGGCGATCTACTTCGCCTTCACCCTGCTGCTGTTCGTGGAGGTAGCCGGGCTGGTGTTCGCGCTGCCGCGCTCGGTGGCCGATTCGGTGGGAAAGCAGTTCGAGCTGCTGGCGCTGATCCTGGTGCGCAAGTCGTTCCTGGAGCTGGGCCAAGTGGCCGAGCCGATCGCCTGGGCCACCACCCGCGAGCACGTGCCGGTGCTGGCGGCGGACCTGGGCGGCTCGCTGCTGATCTTCATCGCGGTGGGGCTGTATTACCGCGCGCAGCGGCACGTGCCCATCACCACCGACGTGGATGGCCGCGCGGGGTTCGTGGCCACCAAGAAGCTGGTGGCGCTGCTGCTGGTGGCGGCGTTCCTGGCGCTGCTCGCGCGCGACGCATACCGGCTGGCGGGGGGCACGGGGACGGAGAGCTTCTTCGAGACCTTCTACACCATCCTGATCTTCAGCGACATCCTGCTGGTGCTGCTGTCGCTGCGCTACACCTCGCGCTTCGCCGTCGTCTTCCGCAACTCGGGATTCGCGGCCAGCACCGTGCTGATCCGCCTGGCGCTCACCGCGCCGCCGTTCGTGAACGCCGCGCTGGGCCTGGGCGCGGTGGTGTTCGCGCTGGGCCTGTCGCTGGCGTACGAGCGGTTCGCGCCCGCGGAGCCGCGCAGGCTCCCCGCGGGCGCGTGAGGAGTGATGGCATCTTTCAAGATTAACTGTGCAAACCCACGGGATGTCATCCTGAGCGGCGCCGCTGCACCGGATTCCTTGCCGCATCTGACCTTGGCGGCGCCCGAAGGATCTGTGGCCGGCGTCCGAACGTGAGGCGGCCTGTCGCTCGAAAGTCGAGTCTGGATCCTTCGTCGCCGCCAAGCCTCCAGCCAGCCCAGAGTTTTGCTCAGCGGCTCCTCGGGATGACATGTTCGGATCGGGGACGGATCGGGATAGAATGCACAGCTAATGCTCGGATCTGGTATGACGGCAACGCGGAGTTGGACGCCGGGCCGGCGCCGGGAAGTGGATCCCTGGGCGCTGAAGGCGGATGCGACGCGGCCCGCCCGCCCCGCGAACCGTGCGGGGCGGGCGGGCCGTTCTTTCGGCCGGCGCCTTCCGTCTACCGGATCTCGACGCGGAACGGCGGGCGCCCGGTGGTGGTCTCCGCGGCGGCCGCTGACCTCGCCGCGCCGCCGAGCAGGCCGTCGCGCGTGCGGACCTCCACCTCGATGTCGGCCGGAGCGAGGCCCTGGGTGATGGACGGCGGCAGGGAGAATGCCGCGTGGGCCTGGAGGTGCGCCTGGCAGTTGGCGCACCCCGTCACGTGCCAGCGGCTCAGCACCCCGCGCGAGCCCAGGTATTGCCGCTGGCCGTCGACGATGGCGAAGGCGGAGATCAGGAACGAGCCGCGGATGGAGGCGCGGCTGATCCCGCTCACGTGCACCACGGGCGCCGCCTCGGCCGCCGGCGCCAGCCCCAGCGCGGCCCGCTCGGCCTCGACGTCCTCCAGCGACCCGGGGCCGTAGGTGTAGCCGAGCTGCGTCTCGATGTTGATGCAATCGCGGGAGGTGAACGGCGCGCCGTCACCGTCCCTCGTGAACGGGTTGAGCGGCGAATCCAGCGTCAGCCACGAGTTGGCCGGGGTTCCCGGCGTCGGCCCCTGGTAGTCCACCGAGTTGGTGCCCGGGTAGTACGCCATGATCTCCAGCGCGTCCGTCGCGCCGTGGCGCTTCTGCCAGAGCCAGAACACCCGGTCCACGAAGCAGTGGTGGAAGAAGAAGATCGGGTCCAGCCCCGCCGTGTCGTTCTCGCCCATGTCGCCGTTCGCGCCCTCGATCTGCGAGACGTCGCCGCCGAGCGGGCCGGGTACGTCGAACCCGCCGACGGCCAGGTGGATGTCGTTGTGCGGCTGCTCGAGCGGCATCACCTGCGTCGCCTGGTTCAGGTTCCACTCCTGGGCCGACGAGGTGTTGGAGAACAGGGTGTAGTTGGGCGCGTCCAGGCAGGAGAGGTACTCCCCGTGGACGTTGTTCGCGACCACCTGGCCGTTCACGGTGACCGACGTCGTCAGCCAGTTCACGATGTTCTGGTTCAGCAGCTCGACGTTGGTCGCCGGGTCCGGGTACAGCGCGTTGTGCGCCGCCGTCTGCGCGCGCGATGCGGCGTCGCCGACCAGCCCGGAGAGCGGATACCGCACCGTGGTATAGCCCTCCGGCTTGGAGTAGTTGGGGTCGGCGATGGGGTTGAGGCTGCTTTGCGAGGCCAGGTTGTCCTGGATCGCCTGCGGGAAGGTGAACGAAGCCAGCGGGTTCGGGATCGTCTCGCCGTCCAGCTCGAAGGTCGGCTGCGTGAGCGCCCAGGGGACCCCGTGGGCCAGCGAGCCCGGGCTGGTCTCGTCCCAGAACGGGAGCGTCACCTCCGCGCACCCGGGGATGCTGCGCAGCGCCTCTTCCAGCTTGAGCAGGTAGACGCGGTGCCAGGTGGGAAACAGGACGTTGCCGTGGTTGCAGTACCCGCCCCAGTAGTTGGACGAGCCCCACCCGCCGCCGCGGAAGGGCTCGCCGTGGTACCCGCCGAGCGTGAAGAACGAACGTTGGTCGGACGGGGGGAGCGCCTGAATCCCTCTCCAGGCGCGGATCAGGGTCTCGAGCGGCTTCTTGTCGCCCGCCTCGTAGGCGGCCTGCAGGTCCTCGATCGAACGGCGCACGCGGATGGCAGTGCTCATGATGGGTCGGCCTATTGAATGGGGGGAGAAAATCGTCGAACCGGCGGCGCGCGGGGCTCGACGGGAGAACGGAGGAGCAAAGAAACGCATGAAAGCCGGAGGCGTTGCGGAACACGCCTCCATGCTGGCATTTCCAAGCTTAATGTCATTCTGCGCCAATTTCAGCGTCGCGGTCACCCCGTGTCAAGGAAACGGTTCGCGGCCGGCACCGTGCTGAGCCACCTGGCGCTCACCGCGCCGCCATTCACCGCCGCATTGGAGCTGGGCGCGGTGGTGTTCGCGCTGGGCCTGTCGCTGGCGTACGAGCGCTTCGCGCCCGCGGAGCCGCGCAGGCTGGCTGCGGGGCCGTGACCGGCTCCCCCCAGACCGACGCAGCGCTGGACGCGGCGTGGCCCACGTGGGAAAGATCCCGCGCGGGCTTCGCTTCCTTTCCACTCCGCGACTCTGTCCGTCAAGCCGCGATGGGGTCCCAGGCCAAGTCGCCGGCGTAGCGGTGGGAGAGGGCGCCGCTGCGTCCGCCGCCCGATCTCCTCGCCGTCCATCGGATGAGGCGCCGCGGAATCAGCGGAAACAAACGGCAGCCGCGGGAGATCCTCCGCGCGGCTGCCGGTGGCGTCGGCGCGAACGCCGCCGCCTTTCCATCGAGCCTCCCGGTCGCCATTATCGCCGTCTCGATCCCGCCCTGCACTGGAGAGCCGATGAGCCGAGCCCGAACCCTTCCGTCGATCGCCGCGGCCGCCGCGCTGCTCGCCGCGCCGCACGCCGCCCGCGCGCAGCTCCCCATGGCCCGTGACTACCAGCAGGCGCTGGCGCGCGGCACGCGCTCGGCCAGCGGCGCACCCGGACCTCGCTACTGGCAGAACCACGCGCGGTACGCGATCGACGTCAGCGTGGCGCCGCCCGACCGCACCGTCCGCGGCACGGAGCGCATCGTTTACCAGAACGCGAGCCCCGACACGCTGAAGGCGCTCAGCTTCAAACTGATCCTCAACGTCCACCGGCCGGGCGCCGCCCGCATGTTCGCTACGGGCGAGGCGTACCTCACCCCCGGAGTCAGCGTCGACAGCTTCGCCGTGAACGGACGCGCCGCGCGCTGGCCCGCGGACGCGGCGACCGGCATCAACCTCTCGGTGCCGCTCGAGCGGCCGCTGGCTCCGGGCGATTCCGTCCGCCTGGACCTGGGATGGCACTACGAGCTGTCGCGCGAGGCCGGACGCGAAGGGATGATCGACCCGACGTCGCTGTTCCTGGCCTACTTCTACCCGCGCGTCGCGGTCTACGACGATGTGGACGGGTGGGACACGATGGACTTCAACGACCGGCAGGAGTTCTACAGCGATTTCAACGACTACGACGTGACGGTGCGCGTCCCCGCGAACTTCGTGGTGTGGGGAACCGGCACCCTGCTGGAGCCCGGCTCGGTGCTGCAGCCCGGCGCGCTGGGCCGCTACCAGGCGTCGCTGGAGGCGAACGCGCCCGTGCGCATCGCCACCGGCGCCGACACCCGGGCGGGGAGGGTGACGGCACAGGGCGCGAGCAACGTCTGGCGCTTCCGCGCGCGCGGCGTGCCCGACGTCGCGTTCGGGATCAGCGACCACTTCGAATGGGATGGCACCAGCGTGATGGTCGACGACGCCCAGCACCGGAGGGCGAGCGTGCAGGCCGCGTACGCCGACAGCTCGGCCAGCTTCCACCACATGGCGCGCTGGATGGCGGGCGCGCTCGACCACTTCTCGCACCGCTGGCCGGGCGTGCCGTACCCGTACGAGAAGATGACCGTGGTGATGGGCGGCGCGGACATGGAGTTCCCGATGATGGCGAACGACGCCTCGGACGGCGACACCACGCTCACGCACTTCATCGCATCGCACGAGGTGGCGCACACCTACATGCCGTTCTACATGGGCGTGGACGAGACGCGCTACGCGTTCATGGACGAAGGCTGGGCAACCACCTTCGAGTACTGGTACAACCAGCGCACCATGGGGCCCGCGGCCGCCGACACGCTCTTCCGCCGGTTCCGGGTCGCGCCGTGGATCACCGATCCGTCGCCGGGCGAGGACGTGCCCATCATCACCCCCTCCGACGTGATCTCGGGGGTGGCGTACGCGCGCAACTCGTACGGCAAGGCCGCCCTGGGCTACATCGCGGCCAGGGACCTGCTCGGCGACGCGCGCTTCGCCGCCGGGCTGCACGGCTACATGCGCGCGTGGAACGGGAAGCACCCGCGGCCGTGGGACTTCTTCCACGGCTTCGACGCCGGCGCCGGCGAGAACCTCGACTGGTTCTGGCGCGCCTGGTACTTCGAGAGCAGCTGGATCGACCGCGCGGTCCGCGGCGTCGAGCGCGTCGCGGGCGGCTACGCCGTCACCGTGGAGAACGTGGGCGGCATGCCCGCGCCCTTCGACCTGGTGCTCACCTACACCGACGGGACCACCGAGCGCCTGCACCAGACCCCACGGGTGTGGAAGAACGACCCGCGGCGGGCCGTGGTGCGGGTGAACACCTCCAGGACCTTGCGCGCGCTGGAGATCGACGGTGGGATCTGGATGGACGCGACCCCCGCGGACAACCGCTGGGCGGCCGGACGCTGACCTCCTCGGACCGATCGGAACGCATCACCGGCCCCGCGGCAGCGCTTGCCGCGGGGCCGGCTCCGTTCGGAAGCCAAACCTACTTGCGCACAGCCAGCCGCAGATTCACCGGCCGCGCTGAACAGTTGCGGCAACCGCAGATCCTCCCGCGGCTGCCGTGTAATCCTCACGCAAGCGGCGCCACCCCGCGCGCCCGAGCCCATTCCATCGCCCCGTCCCTCGCCTCGCGCAGGCTGGTGCCGAACTCCAGCACCGATTGCGCGACGAGCAGATCCATCTCCAGCTCGTCTTCCGGTGCGTAGCGGGCGAGCTTGATCGAGGAGTTCGCCACCGCTTCGAGTGCACCGAACCTGTCCTTCAGGATCTCCAGGAGCCGCATCGGTGAGGGCGGGTGCTGCTGTTCCATGCTCACCTCCATCTCTTGACCCGCGCCGTCGAGCAGGGCTACTGTTCGTTGCGGGCGGCCCTCGGGTCGTTCGTCTGTGAGGCTGGCCGGGTCTTCTTGGCGGAGAACGGCCAGCCTTGCTCTTTGTCCCTGCTGGATACAATCTAGTATCCAAGAGTGTGTTTGTCAACCTTTTCGTATCCAAAGGCCATGGATTTCAAAGAAGCGAGTTCGCGGCTGACTGACGGGCACACGCTCGTCGACATCGCAGCGGAGACAGGGATGTCGGAGGCTACGGTACGCCGCGCGCGACTGGAACCGGGCAGTCCAGCTTACCGGTCCCCACCGCCGAACTGGAAAGAGGCCATCATCAGGCTCGCGGAGCAGCGGATCGAAAGCCTCCGCGAGTTGATCAGCGCGCTACGCAGGTGACGGCTTCCCCAAAGTCGGGCATGTCAGCCAAGGTCACAGGCTGCCTGGTCGCAACAGCCTGACGATTAGCTGCAGGGGATAGTCGCCGCTGCCCTACCGAACCTGCCTGGCCAGCTGCGGCCCGTAAGTAGCGGTTCAGCGCACGAAGTTGTAATTTTGCGGCCGATGGCGCTGCCGTGATTGCAACTCCCGTTTGAAGCGCGCCGACGACTCCGCGGGTGCGCCTGATCGTTGGACCCTCCGTGAATCGCTCCGCGACTTCCTGCGAAATCTTCCCCAATCGGCAAGAAACCGAGCTTTGATGGCGAACACCGACGCAACCAGCAGTGACCTGGATTACGCCGACAGACTCTGGAAGGCCGCCGACGCCCTCCGTGGGCAGGTTGATGCCGCGGAGTACAAGCATGTCGTCTTGGGCCTGCTGTTCCTGAAGTACATCTCCGACAGCTTCGAGAGCCGCCGCGAGGAACTGCGGGCCGACTTAACGAACCTTGGCATCGAGGGCGAACCGCTCGAGCGGCTGCTCGAATCCCGCGACGAGTACATTGCCGAGCGGGTATTCTGGGTGCCGCTCGAAGCGCGGTGGACGAACATCCAGAACCAGGCGACACGCCCAGACATCGCCACGCTGATCGACGACGCGATCCTGGCTGTGGAGCGGGACAACGCGAACCTCAAGGGCAAGCTTCCCCGCGACTATGCCCGCCGCGGCATCGAGCCGGTCAAGCTCAAGAGCCTAATTGACCTGATTGCCGACATCGGCTTCAAGGGCAGCCGCGGGAAAGCGCGCGACATGCTCGGCCGCGTGTACGAGTACTTTCTCGGCAAGTTCGCAGCTGCCGAGGGGAAGCTGGGTGGCGAGTTCTATACGCCGCGCAGTGTGGTGCGCGTGCTCGTGGAGATGCTGGAGCCCTACGAAGGGCGCATCTACGACCCTGCCTGCGGCAGCGGCGGGATGTTCGTCCAGTCGGAGAAGTTCGTGGAGGCTCACGGCGGCCAGCGCACCGACGTCTCCATCTTCGGGCAGGAGAGCAACCCGACGACGTGGCGACTTGCCCACATGAACCTCGCCATCCACGGCATCGAGGCGAAGCTCGGCGAGCAGCCGGCCGACACGTTCCTTCGCGACCAGCACCCCGACCTCAAGGCGGATTTCGTACTCGCCAACCCGCCCTTTAACGTTAGCGACTGGTCCGGCCAGCTTCTCCGCGGCGACAAACGCTGGGTCTACGGCGACCCGCCCGTCGGCAACGCCAACTACGCCTGGATCCAGCACTTCATCCACCACCTCGCCCCGCCCAACGGCCGAGGCGGCGGTGTAGCTGGCTTTGTGATGGCCAATGGCAGCTTGTCGAGCAACACCGGCGGCGAGGGGGAGATCCGCCGCAAGATCGTAGAGGCCGACCTCGTCGACTGCATCGTCGCCCTGCCCGCGCAGCTGTTCTTCACCACCGGAATCCCCGTCTGCCTCTGGTTCCTCACCCGCGACAAGACCGGAAAGAACATCCGCAAAGGCACACCCAACCGTCCCGGCGGACGAGCGGGCGAAACGCTCTTCATCAATGCCAACAAGCTCGGCACGATGCAGACGCGTGTGCTCCGCGTGCTCACCGGAACCGAAGAGGCCGAGTGCGTGCCCGGAACCGGCGACCCGCTGCCGTCGTCCGATCTCGGCCGCATCGTCTACGCCTACCGGTGCTGGCGCGGCGAGCCCGCCCCGGAATGGTGGAATGAGAAGGAGTACGGCCTTTGGGCGTTCACACCGACCCCCGGCTTCGCCAAACCCGCGACAATCGAAGACATCGCCACGCACGGCCACGTCCTCACCCCCGGCCGCTACGTCGGCTTCGAAGAGCAGGGCGATGACACCGAGCCATTCGCCGAAAAGTACCCGCGGCTGGTGGCGGAGTTGGAGGAGATGTTGGCGGAGGGGGAGAAGCTGACTGCTTTGGTTCGCGAGCGGCTCGGCGAGGTGACGAAAAATGCCTAGTTTCGTCACGGCACCGCTGGCCGACGTTCTTGCTCGCGTAATTGATCACAGGGGCCGGACACCTAAAAAGCTTGGTGGCGACTTCGTTTCTTCAGGCGTCCGAGTTCTCTCTGCACTGAATGTGCAGGAAGGCCGCATAGACGATTCTGACACGCGGTATGTAACGGAGGAGATGTGGCATCGATGGATGCCAGAGAAGTTACATTCCGGCGATGTCCTCCTCACATCAGAGGCACCGCTTGGTCAGACAGCATACCTCGCAAGCGACGACCCGCTCTGCTTGGGGCAACGGCTATTTGCGTTGCGGGCCGATGAGCGTCGGCTGCATGGGCGATTTCTCTATTACTATCTGCGGTCAGAAATTGGACAGAGTGGGTTAGCAGCCCGTGCGACGGGCACGACGGTTGTCGGCATCCGTCAATCTGAACTAATGCGGGTCGAAGTACCGCTGCCGCCTTTGCGCGACCAGCAAGCCATCGCTGCTGTCTTGGGCATCTTGGACGACAAAATTGAGCAGAACCGGCGGACAACTCGTGCGATGGAGGAACTGTCACGCGCGACGTTCAAGGCGTGGTTCGTGGACTTCGAGCCGGTAAAGTCCAAGGCCGCCGGCGCCACGAGCTTTCCCGGCCTGCCTCCCGCTGCGTTCACCGTCCTTCCCGACCGCTTGACCGACTCCCCCCTCGGCCCCGTGCCGCAGGGGTGGGACACGCCGGTCTTCTCAGAAATCGTGAAGCAAAGTAGTGAGCGTGTAGGTACTACAAGCGTACCTGCTTACTCGTCCACGAATGAGGGGCTACGGCCGCGTGATGAGCAGTTTAAGAAGGATCTCGCGAAGTCATTCGCAAAGAACCTTCTGATCCGAAGGGGCGATTTGGTATTCGGGAACAGCCGCGAGATTCTCAATTTTGGGGTGATGTACGATCCCGCCGGATCAGTCAGTCAGGTTTACAAAGTCTTCCGCCCGCAAAGCAAGGTGGTGACATCTCGCTACATAGAAATGATGATTCGTGAACGCTCCGCATTTTACCGCCAGATCATCAGATCAACGACGCGAGACAACCAAGGTATCATGGCGGACTTCTTCCTCCAACTTCCTTTGCTCGTGCCGCCCCGAGAATTCCGCGACGCTTACGCAGCGGTCGAGAAGCCGGTGCGAGAGATGATCGACCACTTGCAAACCGAATCCGCCAAGCTCGCCACCTTGCGAGACTACCTCTTGCCTCGGCTGCTGAGCGGGCGAGTGCGAGTGCGAGATGTTGTAGAGAGCGGGACTGGCACATGACACGGACTGTCAAACCGTGGGTCCGTGCACCCTTCGAGGTCCTGCTTCACGCCGAGATGCACTACCGGCAGGACGAAGACTTTGATCGCCGGATCGCAATGATCGGATTCGACAACGCTATCGAATTCGCCATCGCCACCTATCTCAACTTGAAGCCCATCCATCGTGGGGGCAAAAGCTATGAAGGCGATAAGGTTAAGGCATGGCTTGCGAAGTACGAGACGCGAATTGCTTTCTTTTTCGAGGAGTGCCAGAACCGCGGCGTAGTTGTGGTCGCCCAACTGGAGGAGGTGATCTGGGTCCACAATCTGCGAAATGAGCAATACCACGGAGGCGGCCCGTCGTACCCCGGGAAGAAGGACTTGGACGCGGCCCGCGCGTTCGCCCTCCAAGTCTTTTCGGTGCTGTTCGACGAGTCCGACATCGAGGGTCTTCTCAACAGTCACCAACCCGGCAGCTCCGACCTGCCACCGCGTGCAGAGGAGGACGACAAAATCATCGACGACGCGCATGGGCTCGTTGATCTGTGCGGCCAGAAGGAATACAGCAGTGACGTCCTTTACGCGTATGACCCATTGCGATACCGGAATGTTGCCTTGAGCCTTCGTGCCGACCCAATCGAAGAGGATGCCACATGAGCGGCGCTACCATCAGCGAGCATGTGGTTGAAGAGGCCGCGTTGGCGTTTCTCGAGGCTGAGGGTGTACCACAGCGTGACGGTGTGACGCTCGATGAGGCTGGGCTCGCGCCAAAGCGCGCCATCATAACATCGATCCTTCGTGATGCGGTCGTAAAGCTCAATCATGGCATAGCCACAGACCATGACGCAGTCGAGCAGATCATACGCGCGGCGCAGCAGCCACCGAACCCAACGCTCGTCGAGAACAACCGCTGGTTCCATGGCCTGCTCACCGATGGCGTGCCGGTGGAGTACAAAGACGGCGCCAGCGGCGAGATGCGCGGCGGGCGAGCCCGCCTGATCGACTTCGAGAAGCCGTCCAACAACGACTTTCTCGTCGTCCGCCAGCTCACGGTTGCCGGGGCAGATGGGAAGACGATCCGGCCAGACCTGGTGCTTTACGTCAACGGCCTGCCGCTGGTCGTGATCGAGTTGAAGGACCCCGCCAACACAGCGGCCGATCTAAACGCTGCCATCGACCAGTTCGGCCGGTACAAGAAGGTTGCGCCGGACCTGTTCGTCCCGAATCTGCTGCTGGTCGTCAGCGATGGGCTTCTGACGCGCGTGGGCAGCATCACCAGCGGGCGGCAGCGATTCGCGCCGTGGCGGCCGGCCGCGGGCGGGGAGCCGACGCTGGAGGCGCTGATCCGCGAGCTGCTGAACCCCGAGGCGCTGCTGGACTACCTGCGGTCGTGCGTGGCGTTCGAGGAGGACGAGCGGGGGAACGTTGTCAAGAAGGTTGCGGGCTATCACCAGTTCCGCGCAGTGCGCAACGCGCGGACAAGCGTGATCGGCGCGATCAAGACACCGGACCGCAGGGATGACGAAACCGCGGGCAAGGGCGGCGTGGTCTGGCACACGCAGGGCAGCGGCAAGAGCCTGACCATGCTGATGCTCGCCGGCACGCTGGTGCGGGCGGCGGAGATGGCCAATCCGACGTTAGTGATCGTCACTGACCGCAACGACCTGGACGACCAGCTGTTCGACACGTTCGCGATGGGGCGGGCGCTGCTGCGGCAGGATCCCGTTCAGGCGGACAGCCGCGAGCACCTGCGGCAGTTGCTGGACCGGGCGAGCGGCGGCGTGGTGTTCACGACGATCCACAAGTTCACTGAGGCGCACGGCACCATCAGCGAACGGGCGAACGTGGTGGTGATGGCCGACGAGGCGCACCGCAGCCAGTACGGCTTCGTCGAAGGCGGGGCGCGTTGGATGCGCGAGGCACTACCGAACGCGACGTTCGTCGGCTTCACCGGCACGCCGCTGACGACCGGCGACAAGGTCACGCGGCACGTCTTCGGCGAGTACGCCGACGTGTACGACATCCGCCAGTCGGTGGCCGATGGCGCCACGGTGCCGATCTACTACGAACCGCGGATCGTCAAGCTGACCATCGACGAGGCCGGGGCGAAAGAGGCGGAGGCGAAGCTCGCGGAGTACGCGGCCGGCGACGAGGAAGGGCGCGAGACGCCGGAGAGCATCCGCATCCCGCTGGAAGAGCTGTATGGCGCACCCGCGCGGCTGGAGCGGGTCGCGGCGTTCGTCGTCGAGCACTGGGAGCAGCGCCGAGCGGCGATGGAAGGCAAGGCGATGATCGTGACCATGAGCCGCGACATCGCCGCCCGGCTGTACAAGGAGGTCCGCAACCTTCGCCCGGAGTGGCACGATGACGACGACGCGAAGGGCGCAATGAAGGTCGTCATGACCGGCGGGCCCGATGACCCCGACTATATCGCCCGGCACGTGCGGAGCAAGGCGGGGCGCAAGGCGCTGGCGGGCCGGTTCAAGGACCCGGCGGACGAGTTCCGGCTGGCGATCGTGGTGGACATGTGGCTGACGGGCTTCGACGTGCCCAGCGCGCACACGATGTACCTCGACAAGCCGCTGGCCGGGCACAACCTGATGCAGGCGATCGCGCGGGTGAACCGCGTGTACGGCGAGAAACCCGGCGGGCTGGTCGTGGACCTGATCGGCCTGGCCGATCCGCTGGCCGACGCGCTGGCGACATACGCCAACGCGACGGGTGATGCTGACAAGCCGATCCAGGAGCTGCAGGACGAGGCGATCCCGGCGATGCGGTCGGCGTTCGAGCAGCTGCGGGCGTTCTTCCATGACTGTGACTACGCGGCCGCGCTGGATGCGGAGCCGGCGAACGTGCTCCGCGTGTACCTGCGTGCGATCGATCACGTGCTGGACGTAAAGCACAACGTCGGGGACGAGACGGGCTGGCAGCGGTTCCGCGGGATGGTCAAGCGACTGGCGATGCCGTTCGCGCTGGTGGTGCCACGGGAAGAGACGCGGGAGATCGCGCCGCACCTGGCGTTTTTCCAGCGCGTGGCGGCGATGATCCGGAAGCGGCTGGCCGACGAGGCGGGCCCGCGGCCCGGCGCGAGCAGCCGCGAACCCGAATTCCGCGACATCGATGCGGCCGTCCGGCAGGTGATCGGCGGCGCGGTGGACGCAGGCGATGTCATCGACCTGTTCGCCGCTGCAGGGCTTGATGCGGCGCGCCTGGACATTCTCAGCGATGAGTTCCTGGAGCGGGTATCCGCCCTGGAGCAGAAGAACCTCGCGCTCGAGACGCTGCGGAAGCTGCTGACCGACCAGATCAAGATCAGCGAGCGGACCAACCTCGTGCAGGCCCAGAAGTTCCGCGAGGCGCTGGAAAAGGCGATGCTCGGCTACACGAACAAGCAGATCAACACGGCCCAGATGATCGCGCAGCTCCTGGAGCTGGCGAAGTGGGTCCGCGAGGCGAAACGGCGTGGTGAAGAGCTGGGCCTGAACGATCAGGAGACAGCGTTCTACGACGCCCTGGCGGCGAACGGCTCGGCCAAGGAGGTGATGAAATCCGACGAGCTTCGCCTGATGGCGCGCAAGCTGGCGGAGATGGTCAGGGGGATGCCCAAGCTCGACTGGACGCAGCGAGAAAGCGTGCGGGCAGACCTGCGGCGTAAGGTCCGCCGGCTCTTGGCGATGTATGGCTACCCACCCGACCTTTCGGAGGACGCAACCCAGCTCGTGCTGAAGCAGGCAGAGTTGTCGACCGAGTATGCCGTGTGACCACCCAGTGCAAGGCAGCTGCGAATATTGTGTGGCGGGAACTCTCCGCTCAGGCGATCGCGGCCCCCCGCTCCTCCGCCGCCCCGCTCCACGCCGCCCAGTCGCGTGGCTCCAGCATCTCCACCAGCCGCGCCTCGATCGATCCCGCGGCGTACTCGGGCGCGTAGTCCCACCGGGCGAGCGGGGGGAGGCTCATCAGCACGCTCTCCACGCGCGCGCCGGTGCGCAGGCCGAAGATGGTGCCGCGGTCGTGCAGCAGGTTGAACTCCGCGTAGCGGCCGCGCCGGGCCAGCTGCAGCCGCCGCTCGCGCCGCCCCCACGGCTCGTCTCGGCGCCGGGCGACGATCGGCGCATACGCATCCTCCAGCACCGTGCCCACGCCGGCCATGAAGGACAGGAGCGCGTCGCCGTCCATCCCACCGTCGCCGGGGCGCAGGTGGTCGTAGAAGATGCCGCCCACGCCGCGCCGCTCGCCGCCGCGGTGCTCGTTCACGAAGTAGCGGTCGCACCACGCTTTGAACCGGGGATACAGGTCATCCCCGTGCCGCCCGCAGCACGCCGCCAGCACGCGGTGGAAGTGCGCTGCGTCGTCCTGGTGCGGATAGGTGGGCGTCAGGTCGGTGCCGCCGCCGAACCAGGCGTCCAGCGGCGCGCCGTCCGCATCCTCCAGCTCGAAGTAGCGCACGTTCAGGTGCACCGTGGGGATCATCGGCGAGCGGGGATGCGCCACCAGGCTCACCCCGGTGGCGAAGAAGCCCGCCGCCGCGCCCGCCCGGCCGCCCAGCCGCTCGGCGGCCCCGGCGGGGAGCGGGCCCTCCACTCGCGAGCGGTTGATCCCCGCCTTCTCCCACACCGCGCCGCGGGTGATCACGCGCGTCACGCCGCCGCCGCCGCCCGGGCGCTCCCACCGGTCCTCGCGCACGGTGCAGCCGCCCTCCATCCGGGCGAACAGCTCGGTGGCGGCGTCATGCACGCGTTCCACGCACTCGGCCGCGCGGGCGCGCATGGGCGGGGCGGCGCGGGCGATCACCCGGCCCTCGCGCGGCGCAGGGGGATGGCCTCGCGCAGCGGGGTGGCGGGGCGGCCCGCGTCCACCTCGTGCACCGACACGCCGTCCCACTGCTGCACCGTCTCCACGAACGCGCGCACGTTCTCCACCGGCGTGTGCTGCAAAATGCCGTGGCCCAGGTTGGCGATGTAGCCGCTGCGCCCGAAATCGCGCAGCATCTCCAGCGTGCGCTGGCGGATCACCTCGGGGGTGGAGAAGAGCCAGGTGGGCTCGAAGTTCCCCTGCAGCGTCACGCCGAACGGGTCCAGCCGCCGCCGCGCGTCGCTCGCCTGCGTCTGCCAGTCGACGCCGATCACCTCGGCGCCGGTCTCCTCGGCGATCTCCTCCAGCGCCCACCCCGCGCCCAGCGCGAACACGCACACCGGCGCCCCGGCCGTCCGCGCGATGCGCACCGCCTGCGCCAGATAGGGGAGCGAGAAGGTGCGGAAGTCGCGCGGCGAGAGGGCGGCGGCGGACGATTCGAAGATCTGCACCATCTGCGCGCCGGCGGCCACCTGCGCGTGCAGGAACCACCCGGCCGCGCCCGCCAGCCGCGACAGCAGCGCGTGCGCGGCGGCCGGGTCCTCGGCCAGCAGGCGCTTGCAGAGCGAGAAGGTCTTGGTGCTCCCGCCCTCCACCATGTAGGTGAGCAGCGTCCACGGTGCCCCGGCAAAGCCGATCAGCGGCACGCGCCCCGCCAGCTCGCGGCGCAGCAGGCGGATGGCGGCCAGCACGTGCGGCAGCCCCTCCTCCGGAGACACGTCGCGCAGGCGGCTGAAGTCGGCGCGGCTGCGCAGCGGCTGCGGGAACTGCGGGCCCGCGCCGTCCTCCATCGTCAGCTCCATCCCCATCGCCTGCGGCAGGGTGAGGATGTCGCTGAACACGATCGCCGCGTCCATGTTGAAGGCATCGATCGGCTGCATCGTGACTTCCACCGCCAGCTCCGGCGTCTTCACCATGGTCAGGAAGTCCGCGCGCTTGCGCACCGCCCGGTACTCGGGCATGTAGCGCCCGGCCTGGCGCATCATCCACACGGGCGGGCGCTCCACGGGCTCGTGGCGGCAGGCGCGGAGGAGCAGGTCGTTCATGGCTGGCCCTTTTCCGGTGGATGAGGGGCGGGATGCCGCTCGTGCCGATCCCGCCGATGTCACGCTTCTTCTCGAACCACTGATCCGCTGATCCGCTGAGCCACTGATCCGCTGAGCCACTGATCCGCGGATCCCACATCCCGGCGTTCCGCTGCCTCGGGAGCCACCCTCACGACGTCATCCTGAGGGAGCCTAACCTAAGCGACTGAAGGATCTATACTTGCCCCCACCCTACCGCTGGGGATGACCATCGATCCTTCGATCAGCGGCTCACCCGGATCTAGTCCGATCCGCCGATCCGCTGGTCCGCCGATCCGCTGGTCACGATCCCGGAGCCCGCGGAACGGCGCGCGATCGTGGATCGCACCCGTATTCCCGCCCGGTCACCCCGCCTTGCGCAGGCGGCGGGGGGATGCAGCGTCCATCCGCTCCGCCGCGAGATCAGCGGATCCGGCGCGCTGGATCGGCCCGATCGCCGGCGATGCCGCCTCGGTGGACATCTCCGCCGCGGCCGGTTCGGAGAGGGCACGGCGGGCGCCGGGGCGATCGAAGAGGTGGCGGAGCATCTCCGTGACGACGGTGAGCTCCTCGCCCCGCGCGGTGGCGGCGCGCAGCGACGACATCGGCCGCGCCAGCAGCTTGGCCACGATGCGCGAGGTCAGCGCCTGGGCCGAGTCCGGCCCCGTGGCAAAGGCCAACTCGCGCCGGCAGACCTCCTCGAGCGCCTCGCGCAGCGGGGCCACGGCCTCGCGGGCGGCGCCCTCGGCCAGCCAGGCGGCGAAGCGCGCCAGCTCCTCGTCGGCGATGCGCTCGGCGGCGGGGATGGCGGCGCGACGGGCGGCCTCGGCCTGGGCCAGCGGGCCGCGCAGTGCATCCATGTCCATCAGCGTCACGCCGGGGAGCCCCGCGGCCTCGGGCTCCACGTTGCGGGGAACGGAGAGGTCGACCAGCAGGAGCGGCCGGCCGAAGGTGCCCGCCTGCCGCCGGCAGAAGCCGAGCGAGGCCGCGCGCACGGTGGCCAGGTCGGCGCCGGTCGCGACGATCGCCACGTCGGCGCGGGCCAGCTCCTGGTGCATCTGCTCCCAGCGCGCGGGGCGGCCCCACACCTCGCCGGCCAGGTGGATGGCGCGCTCGGGGGTGCGGTTCACCAGCACCAGGTCGCGCGCGCCCAGCTTGGCCAGCCGCCGCGCCGCCTGCTCGCCCGTCTTTCCGCACCCCACCACCACGATGCGGCGCTCGGCCGGCGGGCCGGCGTGGCGCGCGGTGAGCTCGGCCGCCTCGGCGCCCACGCTGCTGCGGCCGCCCACCAGCCGCGTCTCTGTCTGCACCCGCTTCCCCACCCGCAGCGCCGTCTCGAACAGGCGGTGCAGCACCGGCCCCACCGTCCCCGCCTCGCGGGCGGACGCATAGGCGGCGCGCACCTGGCCCAGCACCTGGGCGTCGCCCAGCACCTGGCTCTCCAGCCCGGCGGCCACGCGCACCAGGTGGCGGGCGGCGTCGGCGCCGCTGCGGTGGGTGGCGGTGCGCAGCAGTTCGCGGCTGCGCGCCTCGTCGCCCGTCCAGCGCCGCGCGATCTCGGCCACGGCGCGGGCCACCGCGTCAGGGCCCTGCTCGCCGGGGGCGCCGTACACCTCCAGCCGGTTGCAGGTGGAGAGGAGCACCATCTCACGCACCGCGCCGTCGCGCGAGCCGGCGTACAGCTCCGCCACCCGCTCCTCGGGAAGGTGGAAGCGCTCCCGGGTGGGGAGGTCGGCCCCGCGAAAGTCCAGCACCAGGGATACGGGCATGGTCAGTGGGCCGGGAACGGTCGGTTGAGGCGCACCACGGCGGCGTTGAGCACCGCGGCGAAGGAGACCCACGCCAGGTACGGCAGCAGCAGCCACCCCGCGGCGCCCGCCAGCAGCGCCATCGGGACGATGGAGATCCAGAGCGGCACCACCTCGGCCAGCGCCTGGTCGGGCCGGCGGCGGGTGAAGAAGAGCCAGCTCCACGCCACGTTCAGCGCGCCGTTCAGCAGCCAGGCGCCCAGCAGCGCGGCCCGGCCATCGGCATCGGGCGATGCACTCCACGCGTGCGCGAAAGCCGCGGCGGCACACGCCAGGATCACCGTCCACGCCGGCCCGAAGAGCCAGTCCGGCGGCTGGAACCACGGCTTGCGCAGCGCGCGGTACCACCCGCCCAGCACCGGCCGGGTCAGCGCGCCCCCCGCGCCCAGCACCGCCACGCACCACGCGGCGGCGATCGCCCAGCCGGCCACGGGGCCGCTCACGCGGGCACCGCCGGCGTGGCCACCACCGTGCGCCCGAACGCCACCAGCAGCTCCACGCCGGCGCGGTCCAGCTCGCCGCAGGCGCGCAGGGTGCGCTCGGCGGCGCGCATCAGCCGCGCGCCCTGGCGCAGCGGCACGCGGCCGCCGGGGCGCTTCCCCGCCGCCGCGTCCTCGGCCGCGTCCGCCGCGTCGTCGGCCAGCTGGTACGCCCAGCCGAGCCCTCGCCCGTACGCGGCCAGCGCGGCGGCCGAGCTCGGCGACGCGCCGGCCACGCGCGCGCCGGCGGAAAGGGCGAGGGCCGAGAGCGCGGTGGTCTTGGCGCGCAGCAGGCGGCGCGCGGGGCCGCCGTGCCACCCGGCCAGGTCCACCGCCTGCCCGCCGCTCATCCCCCGCAGCCCGATGCAGTGCCCCCATTCGGCGCCCAGCTCCGCCGCGCCCCGGGGCGACCGCGCCAGGAGCTCGGCCGCGCGCCCCAGCAGCCCCACGGCCACCAGGATCGCCCCGGCGGGGCCGACGAGGCGGTGGGTGGCCGCGTTGCCGCGGCGGCTCTCGCCATCGTCCATGCAGGGGAGGTCGTCCAGCACCAGCGAGGCGGTGTGGGTCAATTCCACCGCGGCGGCGGCGGGCGCGGCCGCCGCGGGCGGCGCCCCGCACGCCTCGGCGGCGGCGAAGGTGAGCAGCGGGCGCCAGCGGCGGCCGGCGCGCCCCTCGGTCCCCACGGCGCGGGCGAGCGCCGCCTGCACCACGCCCAGCTCGGCGCCCAGGCCATCGACGGCGCCGGCCAGCTCGGCCTCCAGCAGCGGCAGGCGCGCGGCGGCGAAGGCGGCGGTCCGGCGCGCCGCCACCCGCTGCGCCACGTCGGCCATCAGCCGCCGCTCGTCTTCCATCTCGGTGATCGGCATCATCCCCGGTCCTCGCGGCTCGTTGGTGCGGATCGGCGCTCCACGGAATCCCCTCTCCCCGGCGGCGGGCGTCACGCCCGCACCAGCCCGGTCAGGTGGCCGATGTTCTTGAAGAAGATGCGGACGTGCGCGGCGGGCTTGGCGCGGACCAGCTTCTTGTACAGGTATCCCTGGAAGGTGAGCTCCTGCACGTCGCGGTCGCCGCAGATGGCCACGAAGCGCTCGCGGCGGCCGTCGCTGGCGTACCAGAAGCGCTGCATGATCCCCAGCACCCAGAACACCTGCCCGTGCGCCCGCATGAAGCGCCCGCGCGCCGCCTTGAGCTCGCGCGCGTCGCCGGTGCGCAGCATCGCGTCCACCGCCTCGGCGGCCAGGCGGCCCCCGGTCATGGCATAGAAGATCCCCTCGCCCGAGGCGGGCGCCACCACGCCGGCCGCGTCGCCCGCCACGATCACGTCGCGCCCGTTGTCCCACCGCCGCAGCGGACGCAGCGGGATCGGCGCGCCCTCGCGGCGGATCGTCTCCACGCCGTCCAGCCCCGCCTCGGCGCGCAGCGCGGCCACGGCGCCCTTCAGCGCGAAGCCCTTGCGCATGCTCCCGGTGCCCACGCTCGTCGTCTCCCCGTGCGGAAAGACCCAGGCGTAGAAGTCGGGCGAGAGGTCGCCGCGGTACACCACGTCGCAGCGCGCGGGGCCGAATCCGTCACCCGCGCGTTCGGGGGATCGCACCACCTCGTGATAGGCGAAGACGTGCTTCGCGTGGTCCGCGCCGGGGATGGCCTGCCGCGCGACCGCCGACAGCGCGCCGTCCGCGCCGATGACGGCGCGCGCGCGGACCCGCGTCTCTTCTCCAGTCCGCGCGCGGCCGCCGGTGTAGACGACCACCGCGGTACCGTCCGGATCGCGATCGAGACGGACGAAGTTGCCGGCCTCGCGCACGGCGCCGCTCCGTTCGGCGCGGTCGCGCAGCCAGGCGTCGAAGACGTCGCGGTCCACCATCCCCACGAAGTCGTTGCCCACCGGGATGTCGACCTTCTTGCCGCGCGGCGAGACGATGCGGGCGGTGTCCACGCGGTTGACCAGGAGCGACTCGGGGACGTCGAAGTCGCGCAGCAGCTGCGGGGGAACGGCGCCGCCGCAGGGCTTGATGCGCCCCGCGCGGTCCAGCAGCAGCACCGCGCGCCCGGCCCGCGCCAGGTCGCACGCCGCCGTCGCTCCGGCGGGCCCGCCGCCGACCACCACCGCATCCCAGGTTTCGCGCATCATTCGGAAAGCTCCAGGGCCAAGTCCACGGTTCCCATACCGATTGCGGCGATGGACTGTGCATGCCGCACC
This sequence comes from Longimicrobium sp., assembly GCA_035691085.1. Taxonomy (GTDB): domain Bacteria; phylum Gemmatimonadota; class Gemmatimonadetes; order Longimicrobiales; family Longimicrobiaceae; genus Longimicrobium. The sequence continues at coordinate 12,135 of DASSJS010000114.1, read as the reverse complement.
CAAGCCACCTGCCGTCATCCTGAGGCCGACCACGCCCAACTCGCAGCACTCGCGAATGACTGCAGGCCGAAGGATCTATCGCCGGCCACCGCAAAACACCCGGCTGTAGCGCATCCGATGGTATGGATCCTTCGCGCTGCGGCTGACGGAGCACGCCTCGGGTGCAGCGTGGTCGCGCTCAGGATGACAAGCCGGATGTGCCGCGTGAATGCACAGTCAATCGCCGCATTCGACACCAGTCCCCCAGTCCCCAGTCCCCGGGGGTCACCGGCGGGGCCGCGCGACTCCCGGCCACCGGGGCGCCGGGTCCTGCATCGTCACACCCCCCGCACGGCGAAGGCGCACACCATCATCCCCGCCACGTACAGCGGCACGCCGAAGCCGCTGTACCACAGGGCGCGCTCCCGCGGCCGGGCCACGAAGCGCCGCATCATCACCCCCTGCGCGATCACCAGCGCCGTGACGGCGGCGGCGGAAAGGGGGCGGTGCCAGGCAAGGAGGAGCGCGACCACCATCACCTGCGCGCCCAGCATCACGGCGCACGCCACGCGGGCGGCCGGGTCCACCCCCAGCCGCGCGGGGAGCGAGCCGATCCCCATCCGCCGGTCTCCATCCACCGACTTGAAGTCGTTCAGCGTCATGATGCCGTGCGCGCCGAGGGAGTAGAGAAGGGCCAGGAGGAGGATGGGAAGGGCGGGCGCCCTGCCGCCCAGCATCACCGCCGCGCCGGTGGCCCAGGCGAGCCCCTCGTAGGTGAGGCCCACCGCGGCGTTGCCGATCCAGCCGTTGCGCTTGAGCCGCGCGGGCGGCGCGCTGTAGGCCCAGGACAGGAGCACCGCGACCGCCGTGGCCGCGAACCCCCAGCGGCCGAGTGTCATACCGACCGCGAGCGACAGGGCCGACCAGCCGATCCCCACCCCCAGCCCCCAGCGCCCCGGGAGCCGCCCCGAGGGGATGGGGCGATGCGGCTCGTTCACGGCGTCGACCTCGCGGTCGAACCAGTCGTTCACCGCCTGGCTGGCCGCGCACGCCAGCGGCCCCGTGAGCACCACCCCCGCGACGACCGTCGCCCACCGCCCCGCCACCGGCTCTCCCGACGAGGCCACCCCGCACGCGAACGCCCACATCGGCGGGAACCAGGTCACCGGCTTGAGCACCTCCAGCACGGCGCGCGGGTCGGGATACCGTCGGGGAGCCGCACGTACAGTAAGAGTGACACTGACCGATGTCAACATATATTTACAGTGGAAGGCGTGAAGAAGGCCGGACACGGAAGATGGCCGGCCGTTCCCCCTTATCGATCCTTCTGCTCGTGCCCGTAGCGGCGAAGCTTCACGTACAGGCTCTGGCGGCTCACCCCCAGCACCTCGGCGGCCGACGAGCGGTTGTCCTGCGTGAGCTCCAGCGCCGCCTCGATGAAGTGGCGCTCCACCAGGTCGGTGGTGTCGCGCACCAGGTCGCGGAGCGAGACCTTCCCCACCAGCTGCGTCAGGTGCTCCACCGCGCGCGTCAGGTCGCGCGCCCCCGAGGGGCCGGACGATAGCCGCCGCCCCACGTCGCGGATCGTCATCCCCACGCACGCGTCGGGCCCGGTGGCCGCCGCGGCCGAGATCTCCACCTCGCTGTTGAAGCCCAGCTCGCCCCGCACGGCGGTGGAGAAGAGGCGCGCCACGCCGTGCTCGCGTACCGTGGCCAGCAGCGCGTCCACGTCGGCCCCGGGGCGCCCGATCCACCGCGACAGGCTCTCGCCCACGGCGCGCGCTTCGACCGGAACGCCCACCATCTCCAGGAACGCGGGGTTGGCGGCCAGCACCCGCCCCTGCGCGTCGGTCACCACGAAGCCGTCGGGCGATGCGAGGAGCGCGCGCACCACGCGGCTCCCGTCGGCCCGCGCCGGCGCCGCATCGGCCGACACCAGGCGGAGGAGGAAGAGGGGCGCCCCGTCCTGCCGCAGGAGCGCGGCGTGCACGTCCCACTCGGCGCCGTCGGCGCCGGCCAGGCGCGCGGGCTCGGCCTCGCCCCCGGCGCGGACGGACTCCAGGTGCTGCCGCAGCGCGTCGCGGTCGGCCGGCGCGGCGCCGAACTCGAAGACGCGGCCGACCAGCTCGCGCGGGGCGGCGCCCAGCGCGCGGCCGGCGGCGGGGTTGGCGTCCACCACCTTCAGCGTCTGCGCGTCCACCAGCACCACGGCCTCGCTGGCCACCTGGAAGAGGAGGCGGTAGCGCGTCTCCACGTGGCGCAGGCGCCAGTAGTCGCGCTCCATGGCCTGCTGCGCCTCCACCAGCCGCTGCTGCAGCGCCGAGATGGCGCGCAGCTCGCGGCCGATGGCCACCACGCCCCCCTGCGGGCCCAGCCGCACCGCGGTGTAGGCCACCGGCAGCTCGCCGCCGCCGGCCAGCGAGTGGTTCACGTGGCGGCGGCGCGAGGCGTGGCCCGCGCCCGCCTCGGCGAGCATCTCCTCCACCTTGCGCCGGCTCTCGGAGGTGACGGTGTCGATCCACGGCTGGCCCAGCCACTCGCGAGTCTCTTCGGCCGGCAGGTCGGCGGCCAGGAACAGGTCGCGCACCACGCCGTCGTTGTCCACCACCAGCGCCACGTCGGCCGCCGCCTTCACCATCTCGGCGATGGCCTGGTGGTCGGCGGATCCCAGGGCGCTCACGCGCGCGTCGAAGGTCTTCACGGTGCTCATGCCGGGAAAGCTACGGCGCGGAGCCGCCTTCGTCAATTGTTTGTTCAGGCTTGGCTGTAAACCATTCCTGACACCCCTGGATACAGCTCCCCGCGCCCGCCCGCGTGTCGGTGGCGCGACTTCCCTCAACGAAGCGACGCTGCCACGCGCGGGGCGTCGGCGGCGTTGGCGGCGGTGGCGTCGGCGCCCACGCGGCGCACCAGGCCGGGCTGCTGGTCGAACACGCGGCCGCCCACCATCACCCCCACCCCGCGGTTCAGCGAGTTGCGGCGGACGGCGGCCACGTCGCGCCGGAGCGCGCCCAGCGAGCTGTCGCACGCCACCGAGAAGCCCACCACGTCGAACCACTGGCCGCGGACGATGGCCGAGAGGCCGGCGATGTCCACCGGATGTCCAAGCTCCACGTCCCACCCCTCGCGCACGAAGAACTCGGCCACCATCAGCAGCCCCAGCGTGTGCTGCTCGCCGGCCACGCAGGTGAGCAGCACGCACCCGGCGCTGGGGGCCGCCCCGGGGCCGCTCCCCGCCAGGAAGAGGTGGCTCAGCGAGCGGAGCGTCCGCTGCAGGCGGCCCAGCGAGAGCGACACCTCCATGAAGTCGCAGGTGTCTTCCTCCCACATCCGCCCCAGCAGCCGCGCGGCGGGCGCCAGCAGGTCCAGGTACACCGCCTCGGAGGTGACTCCCTCTTCCAGCAGCGCTTCCACGTAGCGGCCGCCCGCGCCGTCGTCGTTGCCGCGGATCAGGCCCACGAACTCGGCCACGCGGCGCTCGGCCAGGTGCGCGCCCAGCTCGAAGAGGAGGTGCGGGGGAAGCGGCCCCGCCCGGGTGGCGTGCAGCAGGCGCGGAACGATGTCGTGCTCGATCGCCCCGGCGTAGCGGTCCAGCCGAGGGCCACGATGGTCGTCCAGCAGCACCGGATCGGGTGCGTCCACGGACCGCTCCTCGTTCAGGAGCCGGTGTGCGCCGGCGGTGTGGTGTGAGACGGGCGAGGCGTGGAGGAGCCGGTCGCGGACCGGGACGCGCGCTTCGTCGGCGAGCGGGTGTTGCACAACGTTTGTAGCAGCTTGTTCGGAACTTTGCGAACCGTTGCCGGGAAAGTCAATACAAACGTTCGACGTCGTGTCCCGAGATATCCGGACACCGCATCCGGAACCCACCGTCAATTTAGATTGACACTGTGGGGTGTCAACCATATACTGCTCGTGTGCTCCTCACCGCATCCATCACCCCCGGCGCGCTCCATGGACGCGAACCCCACCCGCTCCACCGCTCCCGCGGGGCTGTACACGCCCGAGCAGCGCCTGCGCCGCGACCGTTCGCGGTGGACGGTGGTGCAGGCGGTGCTGGCCCCGCTGCAGCTGCTGGTGATGGTGGTGAGCGCCGCGCTGGTGGTCCGTTACCTGGTCACGGACGACGGGCTGGCGGCGGCGAAGGTGTCGGTGGTGGTGAAGACGCTGGCGCTGTACGCGATCATGGCCACCGGGTCGATCTGGGAGAAGGAGGTGTTCGGCCGCTGGCTCTTCGCCGCGCCGTTCTTCTGGGAAGACGTGGTGAGCATGGGGGTGATCGCGCTGCACACGCTCTACCTGGCCGGGCTGGCGTGGCCGCTCCTCTCCGAGCGCGGGCTGATGCAGCTGGCGCTGGCCGCCTACGCCGCCTACGCGATCAACGCCGCGCAGTTCGTGCTGAAGCTGCGGGCCGCGCGGCTGCAGGAGCGCGCGGCGATCACCCTCGCGGGAGCGGGCGCATGAGCGTGGCCCTCCCCGTCGCGCCCGCCGCTTCCGGATGCGGCGACCTGCCCGTGCTGCGCGAGCGCGGGCAGCGCGAGGTGTTCTGCGGGCTGACGGGGATCGTGTGGCTGCATCGGAAGATGCAGGACGCCTTCTTCCTGGTGGTGGGCTCGCGCACCTGCGCGCACCTGATGCAGTCGGCCGCGGGGGTGATGATCTTCGCGGAGCCGCGCTTCGCCACCGCCGTGCTCGACGAGCGCGACCTGGCGGGGATGAGCGACGCCAACGACGAGCTGGACCGCGTGGTGGCGCGCCTGCTGGAGCGCCGGCCCGACGTGCGCACCCTCTTCCTCGTTGGCTCGTGCCCGTCGGAGGTGATCAAGCTCGACCTGGCGCGCGCGGCGTGGAGGCTGGACCGCGCGCACGGCGGGCGCGTGCGCATCCTGGCCTACAGCGGCAGCGGGATCGAGACCACCTTCACCGAGGGCGAGGACGCCTGCCTGCGCGCGCTGGTGCCGCACCTGCCCTCACTCCCCGCCGGCGAATCGTCCCTTCTCGTCGTGGGCACGCTGGCGGACGTGGTGGAGGACCAGCTCGCCCGCCTCCTCGGCGAGATGGGGATCGGCCCCGTGCACTTCTTCCCCTCGCGCCGCTCGGCGGAGCTGCCCCCCGTCGGCCCAGGGACGCGGATCCTCCTCGCGCAGCCGTGGGTGAACGGCACCTCGGCCGATCTGCAGGCGCGCGGCGCCACCCTCCTTTCCGCGCCGTACCCGCTGGGCGCGGAGGGGACCACCGCATGGCTCGCCGCCGCGGCCGCCGCGTTCGGCGTGGCTTCCGATCGATTCCGCTCCGTGGTCGAAGGCCCCGAGGCCCGCGCGCGGCGCTCGGTCGAGCGCTACCGGCGGACGCTGGAGGGAAAGCGCGTCTTCTTCTTCCCCGACAGCCAGCTGGAGCCGCCGCTGGCCCGCTTCCTTTCCCGCGAGCTGGGGATGGAGGCCGTCGAGGTCGGCACGCCGTACCTGCACCGCGCGCACATGGCCGCCGAGCTGGCGCTCCTTCCATCCGATACACGTCTGTCCGAGGGCCAGCACGTTGATCGCCAGCTGGACCGCTGCCGGGCGGACCAGCCCGACCTCGCCGTGTGCGGGCTGGGGCTGGCGAACCCGCTGGAGGCGGAGGGGATCGCCACCAAGTGGTCGATCGAGCTGGTGTTCTCGCCGATCCACGGCTACGAGCAGGCGGGCGACCTGGCGGAGCTGTTCGCGCGGCCGCTGCTGCGGCGCGAAAGGCTGAGGGTGTAGCCATGCAGCTGACCGTGTGGACCTACGAGGGGCCGCCGCACGTGGGCGCCATGCGCATCGCCACCGCGCTGCGGGGCGTGCACTACGTCCTCCACGCGCCGCAGGGCGACACCTACGCCGACCTCCTCTTCACCATGATCGAGCGGCGCGGCGAGCGGCCCCCGGTCACCTACACCACCTTCCAGGCCAGCGACCTGGGCGGCGACACCGCCGCGCTCTTCCAGGCCGCCGCGCGCGACGCCTACGAGCGCTTCCGGCCAGACGCCATGCTCGTGGGGAGCAGCTGCACCGCCGAGCTGATCCAGGACGACCCGGGCGGGCTGGCCGCCGCGCTGGCGCTTCCCTGCCCCGTGATCCCCCTGGAGCTCCCCGCGTACCAGAAGAAGGAGAACTGGGGCGCGAGCGAGACCTTCTACCGCCTGGTCCGCGCGCTCTGCGCGCCGCTGGCGCCGCCGCCGGGCACGCCCCGCGCGCCGCGCGACGCCGGCCGCCGCCCGCGCTGCAACCTCCTCGGCCCCACCGCGCTCGGCTTCCGCCACCGCGACGACGTGGCCGAGGTCACCCGCCTGCTCGACGCGATCGGCGTGGAGGTGGCCGTGGTGGCCCCGCTGAACGCCACCGCGGGCGACCTGGCGCGGCTGGGCGAGGCCGACTTCAACGTGGTGCTGTACCCCGAGACCGCGCTCGCCGCGGCCGAGTGGCTGAAGCGCGCATTCGCGCAGCCGATGGTCCGCACCGTCCCCATCGGCGTGGGCGCCACGCGCGACTTCGCGGCCGAGGTGGCGGCGGTCGCCGGGCTCGACGCCCACGCGGCGCGCGCCGCGGTGGAGAGCCGCCTCCCGTGGTATTCGCGTTCGGTCGATTCCAACTACCTCACCGGCAAGCGGGTGTTCATCTTCGGCGACGCCACGCACGCGCTGGCCGCGTCGCGGGTCGCGGCCGAGGAGCTGGGCTTCACCGTCTGCGGATTGGGGACCTACTCCCGCGAGTTCGCCCGAGAGGTCCGGGCGCGGGCGGCCGAGCTGGGGATCGAGCCGCTGGTCACCGACGACTATCTCGAAGTGGAGGCCGCCATCGCCGCCGCGGCGCCCGAGCTGGTGCTGGGCACGCAGATGGAGCGGCACGTCGCCAAGCGGCTGGGCATCCCCTGCGCGGTGATCAGCGCGCCGGTGCACGTGCAGGACTTTCCCGCCCGCTACAGCCCGCAGATGGGCCCCGAGGGCGCCAACGTGATCTTCGACACGTGGGTGCACCCGCTGATGATGGGGCTGGAAGAGCACCTGCTGGGGATGTTCCGCGACGACTTCGAGTTCGGCGACGGCGCCGCGCCCAGCCACCTGGCCGCGGTGGAGCCGGCGCGCGCGCATCGTCGGTCCGAGGACACGGAATCCGGCGCCGCCGTCATCTCGCCGCCCGCCGAGGACGTGCCGGGTGGGATGGAGCGCGCCCCGTCCGCCGCGCCGGGGTGGGCGGCCGAGGCGGAGCGGGAGCTGGGGAAAGTGCCGTTCTTCGTGCGCGGCAAGGTGCGGCGCAACACCGAGCGCTTCGCCAGCGACCGCGGCATCGCCATGGTGACGGTGGAGACGCTGTACGACGCCAAGGCGCACTTCGGGAGAGGGTGACCATGCGCCTCGTGATCGTCACCCTCGACCACCACCTCTCCGAGGCGTTCGAACGCGCCCGCGCCGCGCTCCGCCGCGAGGCGCCATCGCTGGAGATGCGCCTGCACGCCGCCGCCGACTGGGCCGCCGACCCGTCGGCCGCCGAGCGTTGCCGGCTCGACATCGCCGGCGCCGACGTGGTGCTGGTCACGCAGATCTTCCTCGAGGAGCAGGCCGCCGAGATCCTCCCCGCCCTGGCCGCGCGCCGCGGCCACTGCGCCGCCATCGCCTGCGCCCTCTGCGCGCCCGACGTGATGCGGATGACGCGGATGGGGCGGTTCTCGATGGATACGTCCGGGGACGGCGACGGCTCGTCGTTCTCGCTCGCCGGGCTGCTGAAGCGGATGCGCGGCAACCGCGCCTCGGCCAGCGGCCAGGCGCAGATGAAGCAGCTGCGCCGCATCCCCAGGCTCCTGCGCTTCGTCCCCGGCACCGCGCAGGACGTGCGCGCCTGGTTCCTGGTGATGCAGTACTGGCTGGGCGGGAGCGAGGCGAACCTGGCCAGCCTGGTGCGCTTCCTGGTGCAGCGCTACGCCCCCGACCAAACGCTGCGCGCGGCGATGCATCCCGCACCGCCGGTGGAGTACCCCGACACCGGCGTCTACCACCCCGCCCTCCCCGGCACCCGCATCGCAGCGGACGTCGCCGCGCTGGCGAAGCTCGGTCCGTCGAAGGCGGATGCGCGCGGCACCGTGGGCGTGCTGGTGATGCGCTCCTATCTCCTCGCCGGCAACACCGCGCACTACGACGCCGTGATCCGCGCGCTGGAGGCCAAGGGGCTGCGCGTGATCGCCGCATTCGCCAGCGGGCTCGACGCGCGCCCCGCGGCCGAGCGCTTCTTCCGCGGGCGCGACGGGCGGCCGTGCATCGACGCGCTGGTGTCGCTCACCGGCTTCTCGCTGGTGGGCGGCCCCGCTTTCCACGATGGCGACGGCGCGCGGGCGCTGCTGGCCGGGCTCGACGTGCCGTACGTGGCCGCGCAGCCGCTGGAGCTGCAATCGGTGGATGAGTGGCGCGACAACCCGCGCGGGCTCACCCCGCTGCAATCCACGCTGATGGTCGCCTTGCCGGAGCTGGACGGCGCCACGGGGCCGATCGTCTATGCCGGGCGGCAGGGCGGCACGGGCGACACGCAGCCGCTGCCCGAGCGGGTGGAGCGGCTCGCCGCGCGCGTGGAGCGCTGGGTCGCGCTCCGCGCCACCCCGAAGCGCGAGCGGAAGATCGGCATCGTCCTCTTCAACTTCCCCCCCAACGCGGGGAACACGGGGACCGCGGCCTACCTGGCCGTCTTCGAGTCGCTGCACCACACCCTCGCCGCGCTGAAGGCCGACGGCTACGCGGTGGACGTCCCCGCCACGGCCGACGCGCTGCGCGACCGCATCGTGCGCGGGAATGCGGAGATGCTGGGCGCGGCGGCCAACGTGCACGCCCGCATCCCCGCCGACACGCACCTGCGCCGCGAGACCTGGCTGCGCGAGATCGAGCGCGCCTGGGGCCCCGCGCCCGGCCGCCAGAACGCCGACGGCGCGTCGATCCACGTCCTCGGCGAGCGCTTCGGCAACGTGTTCGTGGGCGTGCAGCCGGCGTTCGGCTACGAGGGCGATCCCATGCGCCTCCTCTTCGAGCGCGGCTTCGCGCCCACGCACGCCTTCAGCGCCTTCTACCGCTGGCTGCGCGAGGACTTCGGCGCCAGCGCGCTGCTGCACTTCGGCACGCACGGCGCGCTGGAGTTCATGCCCGGCAAGCAGGTGGGGATGAGCGCCGAGTGCTGGCCCGACCGGCTGATCGGCGACGTCCCCAACGTCTACCTCTACGCCTCGAACAACCCCAGCGAGGGGACGCTCGCCAAGCGCCGCGCCGCCGCCACGCTGGTGAGCTACCTGACGCCGCCGGTCACCCACGCCGGCCTGTACCGCGGCCTGCTGGAGCTCAAGTCCGCGCTCGACCGCTGGCGCGCCCTCCCCGCCGGCGCGGACGACGAGCGCGCCTCGCTCGCCACGCTGGTGCAGGCGCAGGCCGCCGCTCTGGAGCTCGCCGACGCAGAGCCCGCGTGGAGCGATGCGGACGCGCAGGTAGTCCGCCTGACTGAACGCGTGCTGGAGATGGAGTACGCGCTGATCCCCCACGGCCTGCACGTAACCGGCGCGGGGATGGACGACGACGAGCGCATCGACACCCTCGCGGCCGTCGCCGAAAGCCTGATCGTCTCGACCGATGCGGACGCGGCGGCGGCATCCCCATCGCCCGATGCGTTGCGCGGGATCGCCGCCGCGACGGTTCGCGGTTCATCTGCCGAAGACGTTTTTGCCGCCGCACGCGCCGCGGGGATGCCGGCTGACAAGGCGCATGAGCTCGCCCGGCGCCTGGCGGAGATCGACCGGCACCTGCGCGACGACGCCGAGATCCCGGCGCTGCTGCGGGCGCTGGACGGGCGCTTCATCGCCCCCGCGCCGGGCGGAGACCTGCTGCGCAACCCGGCGGTGCTCCCCACGGGGCGCAACGTCTACGGCTTCGATCCCTTCCGCGTCCCCAGCGCCTTCGCCGTGCGCGACGGGCGCGCGCAGGCCGAGCGGCTGCTGGCGCGGCACGTGGCGGACACCGGCGCGCTGCCCCGCACCGTGGCGATGGTGCTGTGGGGGACGGACAACATGAAGAGCGAGGGCGGGCCCATCGCGCAGGCGCTGGCGCTGCTGGGCGCCGAGCCACGCTTCGACGCCTACGGCCGGCTGGCGGGCGCCACGCTGATCCCGCTGTCCACGCTCGGCCGCCCGCGCATCGACGTGGTGCTCACCCTCAGCGGCATCTTCCGCGACCTGCTCCCGCTGCAGACCAGGCTCCTGGCCCAGGCCGCGCTCCTGGCGGCCGAGGCCGACGAGCCGGCGGAGATGAACTTCGTGCGCGCGCACACGCTGGCGCACGCCGCGGCGCTGGGGTGCGACGTGCGCGCGGCGGCGCTACGCGTGTTCAGCAACGCCGACGGCGCATACGGAGCCAACGTCAACCTCCTGGTGGACAGCGGGCGCTGGAACCAGGAAGACGAGCTCGCCGAGACCTTCCTCCGCCGCAAGAGCTTCGCTTACGGCGCCGACGCGTCGTCCCACGCCGCGCCGGAGCTGATGGCCCGCGCGCTGGCCACGGCGGATCTCGCCTACCAGAACATCGAGTCGGTGGAGCTGGGCGTGAGCGACGTGGACCAGTACTTCGACGGGCTGGGCGGGATGAGCCGCGCCGTGCGCCGCGCGCGCGGCGGCGCCGTCCCCGCCTACCTGGGCGACCAGACACGCGGCGCCGGCACCGTCCGTACCCTCTCCGAACAGGTATCGCTCGAGGCCCGCACCCGCTTCCTCAACCCCAAGTGGTACGAGGGGATGCTCCGCCACGGCTACGAAGGCGTGCGCCAGATCGACGCGCGCGTCACCTCGGCGCTCGGCTGGAGCGCCACCACCGGCGAGGTCCCCAACTGGGTCTACGGCGAGGTGACCCGCACCTACGTGCTCGACCGCGAGATGCGCGACCGCCTCGCGCGGCTGAACCCCGCCGCCAGCGCGCGGATGGCGGGGCGGCTGCTGGAAGCCAGCGACCGCGGCTACTGGCGCGCCGACGACATCACCCTCGAAGCATTGCGCAACGCAGCCGACGAGCTGGAAGACCGGCTCGAAGGCATCCAACCGGAGGCCGCATGACCACGATGGCCCTGCCCGTTCTCGGCGAAGGGCGCGACGAAGCCTCGCGGCTGCGCAGCGCGATGGGAATGAACCGCCCCCGGCGCGCCGACGGCGAGGGAAGCCTGCAGGTGCACCTGGACCCCGCCGAGAAGATCGAGGGCGCGCTGGTGCTGGCCGTGTACGGCAAGGGGGGGATCGGCAAGTCCACCACCTCGTCCAACCTCTCGGCCGCGTTCGCCACGCTGGGGAAGCGGGTGATCCAGATCGGGTGCGACCCCAAGCACGACAGCACCTTCACCCTCACCCGGCGGATGGTGCCCACGGTGATCGACACCTTGGCCGCGGTCGACTTCCACGCCGAGGAGCTGCGCCCCGAAGACTTCGTGTACGAGGGGTACGCCGGGGTGATGTGCGTGGAGGCGGGCGGCCCGCCGGCGGGAACGGGGTGCGGCGGCTACGTCGTCGGACAGACGGTGAAGCTGCTCAAGGAGCACCACCTGCTCGAGGATACCGACGTGGTGCTGTTCGACGTGCTGGGCGACGTGGTGTGCGGCGGCTTCGCGGCGCCGCTGCAGCACGCTCACCGCGCCATCATCGTCACCGCCAACGACTTCGACTCGATCTTCGCGATGAACCGCATCGTCGCCGCCATCGGCGCCAAGGCGCGCAACTACCGCGTGCGCCTGGGCGGCGTGGTCGCCAACCGCAGCGCCGACACCGACCAGATCGACCGCTTCAACCAGGCAGTCGGCTTGAGGACGATGGCGCGCTTCCCCGACCTGGACGCCATCCGCCGCAGCCGCCTGAAGAAGTGCACACTCTTCGAGATGGAAGACACCCCGGAGATCGTGGCCGTGCGGAACGAATACCTCGCTCTTGCCCAGCGCTTCCTGGACGGCACCGAGCCGCTCCTTCCGCAGGCGATGGAGGACCGGGAGATCTTCGACCTGCTGGGATACGATTGAGAGTGCTGAGTGCTGAGTGCTGAGTGCTGAGTGCTGAGTGCTGAGTGCTGAGTGCTGAGTGCTGAGTGCTGAGTGCTGAGTGCTGAGTGCTGAGTGCTGAGTGCTGAGTGCTGAGTGCTGAGTG
>DASSJS010000113.1:0-68484 GCA_035691085.1 Longimicrobium sp. | reverse complement strand
GTGCGTGACGGGTGCGGAGGTGCGGAGGTGCGGAGGTACGGAGGTACGGGCAGGTGCGAGGTGCGAGGTGCGAGGTGCGAGGTGCGACACATCACCTTCCTGTCACATCTCCCCTCCCCCCGCGCAGCGGGGGGAGGGGCTGGGGGAGGGGGGCCGCCGCGGCCGCGCGGATCCACGCCCCATGCGCGCCGATGCCGCGGAACACAGTCCGCGAAGGCGGACTTCCCGAAGTTCCAGCGGCGGGTTTCAACCCGCCGTCGCGCCGGGATCCACGATACCGGGTCCGACGATACCGGGGGCCACGGCACCGGGTCCGACGACGTCGGGATCCAGGGCACCGGGTCCGACGACGCCGGGGTCCACGACACTGGGTCCGGCGACGCCGGGTTCGACGACACGGGGATCGACGACGCGGCTCGCCTGGCCATCGGCGGCGGCGGACGTCTCGGGGAGGGCGCCGACCTCGCGGGCGAAGCGGAGGATGATGCCGGCCACGGGGCCGGGCATCTCCTCGTGGGCCAGGTGACCGGCGCCGGGCAGCTCCACCAGCCGGTGGCGGGGGATGCGGCGGGCGACGCGCTCCACGGCCGCGCGGTCGATCCAGCGGTCGTTGGCGGGGATGACCAGCTCGGCGGGCACGTCCAGCCGCGGCAGGTCGGCGATGAGCGGCGCGACGTCCCAGCGCGACATCATCGTCAGCACGCCGTTCACGTGGCCCGGGTGCGAGGCGAGGCGGCGGTAGAGCTCGATCATCTCCGCGTCGAGATGCGAGCCGGTGGAGCGCAGGGTGGAGGCGAGCGTGGGGCCCATCGCCAGGCGCGCAAGCAGCTCGGCCGCGATCCCCGAGCGGGCGACGGCGCCCACCAGCGGCGCCAGGATGCCTGGGGCGGGATCGAACGCCGCCAGCGCCGGCGCCACCCCCACCAGGCCGCGCGGACGGATCGTACCGTCGATCGCCATCCGCGCCGCCACCGCGGCCCCGGCCGAGTGTCCGACCGCCAGTACGGGATGCACGTCCAGCTGGCGGAGCAGGGAAGCGGCCAGCTCGGCGACACCGGGGAGCGTCAGCCGCTCCTCGGGAGGGGTGGCGGTGAAGCCGTGGCCCGGCAGGTCGGGCGCGACCACGGTGAAGTGGGGGGCCAGCAGGGGGGCGAGCCGCGACCACGAGTGCGTGGCCCCGCCGGCGCCGTGCAACAGGAGGAGGGCCGGGCCGGTGCCGAGCAGCTGCACGTGCCAGCGCACCCCGCCGGCCTCGGCGAAACGGCTGGCGTGGCGCAGCGGCCACCCGGCGCCCTCGGTCTCCCAGTCAGGCTTGGCCGGCACCCGGTCTCCAAGGCGTCGCAGGTGAGCACGATCGTCCATCCGTGCGCGTGGTGCGCACGGGCGTTCCCGCCGCGCAGGGGCGCGGCACACAACCCTTCCCAGGGAGGTGATCCATGTCGGATCCCGGATTTTCGCGGCCCCCGCCGGCCGACCCCGCGGTCAGCCTGAGCGGGCTGTCGGAAGACCAGGCGCGGGCGTTCCACAAGATGTTCGTGGTCAGCTTCCTGATCTTCCTGGGGATCGCGATCGTCGCCCACATCCTGGTGTGGCAGTGGCGGCCGTGGATCCCTGGCGCGCCCGGCTACCCGGCGGCCAACACTCCCGCGGTCTCCGCGCCACGCTAACCACCCGCTGCGGAGGATACCGCCGTGTTCCACAGAATCTGGATGGTCTTCGACCCGCGCCGCACCCTGATCGCGCTGTTCACGTTCCTCCTGGTGCTGGCGCTCCTGATCCACTTCCTCCTGCTCAGCACCAGCCGGTACAACTGGCTGGACGCCGGGCGGGCCAGCACCCCCGCCGCGGTGGCCGACATGTCGCCGCTGCCGCCGGGGCGCTAGGCGCGGGGGCCGTCCGGGCGCGGAGCCCATACGCCGTGCCCGGCGCCCGTGCGGGCGTCACGCGCAGCACCCGAAGGGCCGTTCATCCTTTCGCCCAGCCGCGGAGCACTACCGATGGCGATGCTGAGCTTCGAGCACAAGTACCGCGTGCGCGGAGGCACCCTGATCGGCGGCGACCTGTTCGACTTCTGGGTCGGTCCGTTCTACGTGGGGTTCTTCGGCGTGACCACGATCTTCTTCGCCACGCTGGGCACGCTGCTGTGCGTGTGGGGCGCCGCCACCGGCGACGGCAACGCGCAGCAGACCTGGAACCTGTGGCAGATCAACATCGCCCCCCCGCCGCTGAAGTACGGGCTGGGGCTGGCGCCGCTGCACGAGGGCGGGCTCTGGCAGATCATCACCGTGTGCGCCATCGGCGCCTTCGTCAGCTGGGCGCTGCGCCAGGTGGAGATCTGCCGCAAGCTGGGGATCGGCTACCACGTGCCGGTGGCGTTCGGGGTGGCGATCCTGGCCTACGTCACCCTGGTGGTGATCCGCCCCTTCCTGCTGGGCGCGTGGGGGCATGGCTTCCCGTACGGCATCATCTCGCACCTCGACTGGGTGTCGAACGTGGGGTACCAGTACCTCCACTTCCACTACAACCCGGCGCACATGCTGGCGGTGACCTTCTTCTTCACCACCTGCCTGGCGCTGGCCATGCACGGCTCGCTGATCCTTTCCGTGACCAACCCGCCCACGGGCGAGCCGGTGAAGACCAGCGAGCACGAGAACACCTTCTTCCGCGACGCGCTGGGCTACTCCATCGGCGCCGTGGGGATCCACCGCCTGGGGCTGTTCCTGGCGCTGAACGCCGGCTTCTGGAGCGCCGTCTGCATCGTGATCAGCGGCCCCTTCTGGACGCGCGGCTGGCCCGAGTGGTGGAGCTGGTGGCTGAACCTGCCGGTCTGGCGATAACCGTTTCCCAACGGCGCCGGCCAGCCGGCGCGGCCTGCTCACGGGGGCACCGATGGCGGACTACCAGAACCTTTTCACGCGCGTGCAGGTGCGCGCCGCGCCCGACTGGGGCGTGCCCATCCCGCAGCCCGTGTTCAAGCGCCAGCTGCCGCCGCGCTTCAGCCACTGGCTGGGGAAGATCGGCGACGCGCAGATCGGGCCGCTGTACCTGGGCACCACCGGGGTGATGAGCCTGATCTTCGGCTTCGCGGCGTTCGAGATCATCGGGCTCAACCTGTGGAGCCAGGTGCACTGGAACCCGGTCCAGTTCATCCGGCAGCTCCCCTGGCTCTCGCTCGACCCGCCGCCCCCCGCCTACGGGCTCCACTTCCCCCCGATGGACAAGGGCGGGTGGTGGCTGCTGGCCGGCTTCTTCCTCACCGTTTCCGTGATCCTCTGGTGGGTGCGGCTCTACCAGCGCGCGAAAGCGCTGCGGATGGGCACGCACCTTCCCTGGGCGTTCGCCAGCGCGATCTGGCTCTTCCTGGTGCTGGGCTTCATCCGCCCGGTGCTGATGGGGAGCTTCGGCGAGGCGGTCCCCTTCGGCATCTTCCCGCACCTGGACTGGACGGCCGCCTTCTCCATCCGCTACGGGAACCTGTTCTACAACCCGTTCCACATGCTGTCCATCGCGTTCCTGTACGGCTCCACGCTCCTCTTCGCCATGCACGCGGGGACGATCCTGGCCTGCAGCCGCCTGGGCGCCGAGCGCGAGATCGAGCAGATCACCGACCGCGGCACCGGCGCCGAGCGCGCCATGCTCTTCTGGCGGTGGACGATGGGATGGAACGCCACCATGGAGTCGATCCACCGCTGGTGCTGGTGGTTCGCCGTGCTCACCACGCTCACCGGCGGGATCGGGATCCTCCTCACCGGCACGGTGGTGGACAACTGGTTCCTGTGGGGGCAGCGCCACGGGATCGTCCCGCACTACCCGCGCGTCTACGAGCAGCCGCTGGTTCCCGAGCAGGCGGGCGAAACGCGCGGCGACTACCAGGGCGTGCCCCCCGATACCTTCCCGGGGCTGACCAATGGCCCGCGCGCGAACCCGTACGCGCAGCCGGCCGCCGCCGGCACGCCGGCCGCCGCGCAAAACCCGGCCAGCCCCACGCCCGTCCGCCAGCCGCAGACCAACGCGATCGGCCAGCCCACCAACGCGGGGAGCCCGGCCGCGGCCGACAGCGGCGCGCCGGTGCCGACCACCGCCGGCGCCCCGCCGCCCAGCCCCGAGACCACGCCGCCCGCATCCCAGCCGTCGCCGAGCGCCGGAGGCCGCCCATGAGCACGCCGATGATGCGATTCGTGGCCCTGGTGGCGCTGGCGTCGACCGCGTCGCTGGCGGGGTGCAAGCGGACGCTGAGCGTGGAGACCGGGTTCCGCGGGACGGCGCAGGAGGTGAACTTCGCGTCCACCCGGCTGGCCGCGCAGCTGGCCAACACGCACATCCCGGCGGCCATCCCGCCGGTGCCCGCGGCGCCGCCCGCGGGCACCACCACCTGGCGCAACGTGCAGGTGCTCACCGACATCTCGCCCGCCGAGCTCACGCGGACGATGGTGGCCATCACCAGCTGGGTGGCGCCGCAGCAGGGGTGCAACTACTGCCACAACCCCGCCAACTTCGCCAGCGACTCGCTGTACACCAAGGTGGTCGCGCGGCGGATGTTCCAGATGGTGCGGCAGATCAACGGCAACTGGCAGAACCACGTGGATGGCACCGGTGTGACCTGCTACACCTGCCACGCGGGGAACCCGGTGCCGCACAACGTGTGGTACTTCACCGACCAGAACCAGCCGCTGCGCCACTTCCTGGACCGGCAGGACGTGCGCGTGCAGAGCCGCACGGTGGAGCCGACGGAGGCGAACCGCAGCTCCATCAAGCAGACCGAGTACACCTACGCGCTGATGCTCACCATGTCGCGCTCGCTGGGTGTGAACTGCACCTACTGCCACATGTCGCCGCGCTGGAGCGACTGGAGCCAGAGCCCGCCGCAGCGGCTGACCGCGCTGCGCGGCATCCGCATGGTGCGCGAGCTGAACAACAGCTATCTCCTTCCGCTGGCCGCCACGCTCCCGGCGCAGCGCCTGGGGCCGCGGGGCGACGGGCCCAAGGTGCAGTGCAGCACCTGCCACAACGGCGCCTACAAGCCGCTGTACGGCGCGCAGATGGCGAAGAACTATCCCGCGCTGTACGCGCAGGCCAACGTGGCCCCGGCCGTTCAGGCGGCGGACTCGGCGGCACGCGCCAACGCGCAGGCGTCGCCCAGCGTGCGGCAGGGCACCAACTCGGCGCCCGGGCTGCAGCCGCCGGGGAGCGCCTCCGCCGGCACGCCGGTGGGCGGCGCGGCAGGGCAGGGCGCCGCGCCCGCCACCCCCGCGCAGCAGCAACGGCAGACGGTAACGCCAGCGTCGCCCGTTGCGGCGCCTCCACCGGCACCCGCGCGGCCGTGAAGCCGGACGGCGTGACCGCACCTGGCACGAAGGCCCGCGCAATTGAGCGCGGGCCTTCGTGCGTCAAGTCCGGAGAACCGGGAACTGCCCTCCGAACCAGCGCAGATCTCGGAACGGAGAGAAGGAGGGATCACCGGCGATGTCCTCACGCTCCAGTTGCTCCGCACGAGAAATGAGGCCGCGCACGCGCCGGCGCTTACCGCTCCGATATCACGCCGCAGCTCTTTTAGCGAGCGGAGATGGCGCGTTGGACACGGCTGAGAGACGAGCCTGATCCTGCCTTGGAGCCCCCAGAGGTTCACGCCGCCTCGAACAGCCCCAGCTGGCCGCGCCGGTCGTGCGGGCGGCGGAAGTGCTCGGTGCTGAGAGGCGGCAGCTCCTCGCCGCCCAGCCCCGCTTTCCGGCACGCCGCGCGGAAGAGGACCGCGAGCTGGTTGGCGTATTCGCCCTGGCCGCTCATCCGCGAGCCGAAGTTGGCGTCGTTCAGCTTGCCGCCGCGGATCTCGCGGATGCGGTGCAGCACCTTCTCCTTGCGATCGGGGAAGTGCGTCTCCAGCCAGGTCTCGAACAGCTCCTTCAGCACGAACGGCAGCCGCAGCGGTATGTACGCCGCCGCCTTCGCCCCGGCTTCCGCGGACGCCTTGATGATGGACGCGAGCTCGTGATCGTTCAGCCCCGGGATCATCGGCGCGGCGAGAACGCGTACGCGCACCCCGGCCTTCGACAGCATCTCCACCGCCTCCAGCCGCTTCCTGGGCGTGGAGGTGCGCGGCTCCATCACCCGCTGCAGCTTTTCGTCGAGCGAGGTGATTGAGAGGTTCACGGTCACCCCGTTCCACGCCGCCATCTCGGAGAGGATGTCGAGGTCGCGGGTGACCAGGTGGTTCTTGGTGATGATGGTGACCGGGTTGCGGAACTCGGCCAGCACTTCCAGGCAGCGCCGCGTGAGCTTCAGCCGGCGCTCCACGGGCTGATAGCAGTCGGTAACGCCGCTCATCCCGATCACCTCGGGCACCCACCGCGGGGAGGCAAGCGCCTGGCGCAGCAGATCGGGCGCGTCTTCCTTGACGAAGATCTTCGTCTCGAAATCGAGCCCGGCAGAGAGGCCGAAGTACTCGTGCGTGGGCCGCGCGAAGCAGTAGATGCAGCCGTGCTCGCAGCCGCGGTACGGATTCACACTCGCGCTGAAGCCCACGTCGGGGCTGTCGTTGCGGGCGATGATGCTGCGGGTGGCATCGCGCAGGAACAAGGTGCGCGGGGCGGGCTCGTCGTCCGGGTCCACGTGCTCGTAGCTGGGCACGAAGTCCATCTGCACGAAGCGGTTGGGCGGGTTGTGCGCCGCCCCCCGCCCGCGGATCTGAATCAGCGGCGTGGCGTCGGGTTCCTGCGGATGATCGATCCGGATGAGTTCTTCTCTCATAGGATGAAAGTTAAAACCGAATACATTCCGAATCAACTGCCACCGGGTGATTCTCACGTATGAGCGATCGGACCCTCGTCCGAACCGCCAAAGCTGGAGAATGTCCAGAACAACACTCTTGTGCGACCCGGTTTGCGCCCGTTATTACGCCAAGCGGAGGCTGCCCAGCCTCACTTCTCCCTTCTCCCGCATCCGAGAGACAACCCCCATGAACAAGCTCACGCTGGACCTCGACGCCCTGCAGGTGGACTCGTTCGGCACCGCTGACGCCGCGGCGGCGGAGCGCGGCACGGTGCATGGTAACGCGACGGGGACCAAGCCCACCTGCGTCTCCTGCGGCGGCGCAACCGACCCCTGTCTCTGCGACCCCATCCACCTGACGGAGGTCTGCTGATCGCTCGATCCCGTGCAGGCGGACGCCGCGCCTCCTATAACCGGGGCGCGGCGTCCGTGCTTTCGGCATCTTCCGACCGGAGTGGGGGCTGATGCGGTGCTTGGCGCTGGCGCTTACCTTCTGCCTCGCGGCGTGCGCCGGGGCGGCACGCGAGCCGCGCGGCGAGACTCATCACGCGGGAGGCGGTGCGGTGCGGTTCCTGGCGCTGGGAGACAGCTACACCATCGGCGAGGGTGTCGAGCCCTCGGACCGCTGGCCGGTGCGATTGGCGGCGTTGCTGCGTGCCCGCGGCGTGGACGTGGCCGATCCCGAGATCATCGCGCGTACCGGGTGGACCACCGGCGAGCTCGCCGCGGGGATCGACGCGGCGAATCCGCAAGGGCCCTACGCCTTGGTCACGCTGCTGATCGGCGTCAACAACCAGTACCGCGGCCTTTCCATCGACGCCTATCGCCAGGAGTTCCGCGAGCTGCTGCGGCGCGCGATCGGCTTCGCGGACGGACATGCGAACCGCGTTGTGGTCGTCTCCATCCCCGACTGGGGCGTCACCGCCTTTGCGGAGGGACGCGACCGGCCGCAGGTGGCGCGCGAGATCGACGCCTTCAACGCCGCCAACCGCGACGTGGCGCATGAGCTGGGCGCGCGGTGGGTGGATGTGACCCCCACCTCGCGGCGGATGGCGAGAGACGTCGTAGATGACGGCCTGCATCCATCCGGCGCGCAGTACGGAGCGTGGGCGGATCTGGTGCTCCCCGAAGCGCTCGCGGCGCTGGGACGATGAAGGGTTCGGGACGATGAATACGAAGCGGGCGGCGCCGAGACTCGGCGCCGTCCGCTTTCTTCACCCGCTGTTCGCCTCCGCCCCGGGCGTGGGTGGAGGGACGGATTTGCTATGGGCGCGACGCAGTGCGTCCCGCCGGCTTCGTCGCGCGGCCCATGCTGTCGGAGCTCACGCGGCTCTCCTGCACGGTGTCTCGCAACGTGGTGTCGGCCGCCGCGCTGTCCGGGCGCTGCGCCACGGTGGGGTTGCGTTCGGGCGGAACGAGGGTGCGGACGACGGAGTTCGCGACCGTCACGCGGACGGTGTCGCCCACCAGCAGGCGGCGGTACAGCGTGGAATCGACCGAGTGGGTGAGCGGGCGGCGCTCGCCGGTGACCGGGATCATGCGCACGTTGCGGGACTCCTGTCGTTCGCCCATCCGCCGCGTGGGGTTCTCGCTCACCGGGGGCCACGGCGGCGGCACCGAGTCGCGGCTGGTTGCCGTGAGCGTGGTGTCAAGCTGCCACCGCGGCACCTGGTAGCGGTACACCGTGGCGTACACGGGCTCGTCGCGGTACACCGGCTCGGTCTCGGTCTCGGTATGCGTCCGCGTGCCATACACCGGCCGCGTGCACGTCCGGTCCTCGAAATAGCCGTTCCCCAGGTCGCGCTGCCCGCAGGTATACGTCTCGGTCCCCGTCTGCACCTCTTCCGAGACGGTGCGGGTGGTCGTTTCGTTGTGGTCGAACACGCGCTGGTGGCCCACCACCTCCTGGTGCGAGTCCAGCAGCCGCGCGCCGCCGGGCACCTGCTGCCCACTCTCCTCCACCAGCCGCAGCTCTTCCACCACCACGGTCCGGCGCCACTCCTTGTCCGTCACCACTGCGGGGGTGACGACGAAAGTGACCGTGTCCGACTCGGGCGATGCGAACGCCTGCGGGCCTCCATAGGAATCGCGGTTCCGCGCCTGGCACGTGGTCACAAGCATCACGAGGATGACGCCCAGCGCCCCCAACCCGCCGCACCCGGCGAGCAGCTTGCCGCGGGTGGCCGGCGGCGGGGGAGGCGGCCCGTGAGCCACCCCGCCACCCGGCGCGGCTGATTGCCGGGAGGCGGCCACCGCCTGCGACCACCGCGCGCGCCTGGCATCGCAGTCGGCGGCTTGGGCGCGCTCGGCGTCGGCCGAGGTGTGGGGGACCTGCGCGGCGGGGAGGTCGCGCACGGGCTGGGTTGGGCTCGATCCTCGTGGCGCGTCACAGTTGGAGCACACGGACGCCGTGGCGCGCGTGCTGCTGCCGCAGTGTTCGCATACCCAGTCGGCGCCCGCGCGCGCCTCGGCCAGCCGCGCGGCATCGGTCACCTCGGGCTCGCTGCCGGGGAGGTAGAAGCGGATCCCCTGCGGCCGGGGCGCGCCGCAGCTGCCGCACTCCAGGTTGCGGCCAAGCTGTCCACGGGTGCCGCACGAGGGGCAGTCCCAACGTCCTTCGCGAACGGCCATCGGGGAGGAGGGGAGACGGAGGGAAGGCACGAAAACGGGCCGGCGGCGCGAAGCCGGCGGCCCGGTTGGCTCATGAATTCAGTGTGTCCGCGACGTGTCGATCTGGGCGCGGCTGCCGTTCACCTTCAGCGGCACGCTGCCGCCCACGCGCCACGCGGTGAACTGCTCCAGCGGCACCTCGGCCGTGTAGCTCTCGCCGTCGCCGGCGCGGAAGGTCATCAAGTACTTCTGCTTCTTCTCGCCGTCGCGCGTGGTGTCGTCGGGCACGGTGCGGGGCCACACGGGGGCGGTGGTGTCACCGTGCTCGCGCAGCAGGGTGTCGGGCACCCAGCGCTCGATGCGGTAGACGTGCTTGGTGTCGTAGATCGGCTCCTGGCGGTACACCGGATCCTGGTAGGTCTCGGTGTGGTACCGCGTTTCGTACTCGGGCTCGGTGCAGGTGCGGTCCTCGAAGTAGCCGTTCCCCTTGTCCACGTGGCCGCAGGTGTAGGTGCGCGTGCCGGTCTGCACTCGCTCCGAGACCTGCCGCGTCTTCGTCTCGTAATGGTCCAGCACCCGGCGGTAGCTGCGGATGGCGCGGTACGAGCGCACCTGCCGCCCGCCCGGCGGCAGCGACCAGTCCTCCTCGGTCACCGTGCGGTACGCCTCCACCTGGATCGACCGGTCCCACTCCTTGGCCGTGACCACCGCCTCCACGTGCCGCGTCCGGTTGGCCCAGCCGACCCAGCCGATCAACGACGCGATCAGGAGGAGGAATACGTTGCGCACGAAGTGCGACTTGCGCGGCGGCTGCTGCGGGCGCGCGGCGGAGGGCGGGGGCGACAGGGCGGCGCGCGGCGGGGCGCCCGAGCGGGGCGTGTCGTCCATCCCGTACTCGTGCACCTGGCGCTCGGCGCTGGAGCCGCGCGGCGCGCCGCAGCCGGGGCAGGCGGTGTCGATGGCGCGCGCGCTCCCGCCGCAGTGCTCGCACACCCAGTCGGCGCCCGCCTGTGCCTGCGACAGCTGCGCGGCGTCGGTCACCTCGGCGGCGTCTCCGGGAAGGTAGAAGGTGACCTTCTCGGGGCGCGGCGAGCCGCACCCGGTGCAGTACACGTGGCGGCCGAGCTGGCCCACCGCGCCGCAGCTCGGGCAGTCCCAGCGTCCTTCGCGAATGGCCATGGCAGGTAGATGGAGCTGGACGCGCCGTGTGTGTGGCGCGAGGGGTGTCGGAAAGGAAGCGTGCTTCAAGGTGCCGAATACCGCGGGCCCGGACGGGTTCAAACGCTACGGAAGATGATTGATTGCAACCGTTTCGGCAAGCCGCCCCTGCCGCTCCGAACCCGCCAGCAAGCGCACATTGCGGACGAGCTGTCGCCGCTCTACCCTTCTCGCCGCCCCGAATGCCCCCTACGACGGGGATCCGGGGGTTGTGCTGAAATACGGAAAACCGTATAATGGGAGGAGGCGGCGGTGGGGAAGAACTATCTGAGGGAGGTAGACGTCTACCGCGACATCGCGGGGCGCTCGGATGTTGCCGAAACGATGCACCAGTTGCGGCGCACCGATCAACGCGCTGCTCGTGCGATCGACAATCGGGTCAATCTGCTTCGCCAGGTCGAATTGCGCGAAGCAGTCCGGCGGAAAAAGCTGGTGAAGCAGGCAACCGCCAACATCTACGTTCTGCGTGTACAGAGCGGTTCGGTCTCATTCCGGCTCCCTTTTTTCGAGTCGCCCTGCCATGATCGCAAACTGGTACTGCTGACGCACTGCGAGCACCGGTCACTGCTCCGAGGTGACCGTTACAAGGCGCTGATCGAGTCTGCCGAACGCCGGCGGGAAGACTGGATCCGCCGCAATTGCCAGGGAGGAAGGCGATGAACTGGGACGAGCTGTGGGTGGAAATCGAGGACGAGAACCCAACCCCGCCGGAGGTCGCCGCCGAGGTCGATCCGCCGTACATCCTGGCGCTCAACGTAATGAGACTGCGCCGCGAGCGGGGGATCACGCAGGCCCAGCTGGCGGAGGCGATTGGTGTGTCGCAGCCGCGCATCGCCGAGGTCGAGGCGGGCGACGCCAATCCCCGCCTGGTGACGCTATCGAAGATCGCCCACGCGCTCGGCGTCACGCTGTCCGAACTGCTGTTCGACCACATGAACGAAGACCGGACGGCGCGCCGGCAGGCCGCGCGTGAGCGGATGGCTGCCGCCGTGGAGGCGCCGAAGCAGAATGATCAACCCCGCAAGCGCGCGGCGAAGTAACTTCACGGCCCGCAAATCAGGCGAGCACCCACGATCGCGCTGTGGCGCACTCCTCGCGCCGTTGACGGGGGACGGGCCGCCGGACTATCGTCCCGGCTCGTTCCCCGTCTCCCGTTTCCGAGAGTGTTGACCCGCATGAAACGCCGAGAGTTCGTGGCGCGCGGCGCCGCGGCGGCCGCGGGGCTCGGCCTGCTGCCGGGGGTGGCGCACGCCGCCCGCCTGCCGCTGGGCGACCCCGAGTACCAGGAGCTGGCCCGCCGCGCGCTCGACGCGGCGCGCACCGCCGGCGCCAGCTACGCCGACGTGCGCATCAACCGCAACCGCACGCAGTCGATCAGCACGCGCGAGCAGCGGATCACCGGGTTCGAAGACGCCGAGACCTTCGGGTTCGGCGTGCGGGTGCTGGCCGGCGGCGCGTGGGGGTTCGCCGCCAGCCGCGAGCTGAACCTGCAGGAGGTGGAGCGCGTGGCCCGCGAGGCGGTGGCCCAGGCGCGCGCCAACGCGGCCGCCCGGCGCACGCCGGTTCAGCTGGCGCCCGTCGAGGTCTACCGCGACGCCACCTGGCGCTCGCCGATCCAGGTGGACCCGTTCGAGGTGCCGGTGGAGGAGAAGGTGGCGCTGCTCCTCTCCGCCAACGACGCGGCGGTGAAGGCGGGCGCGCGCTTCGCCACCAGCTCGCTCTTCTTCGTGCGCGAGGAAAAGACCTTCGCCAGCAGCGAGGGCTCGTTCATCACGCAGACGATCCATCGCACGCTCCCGCAGATGAACGTGACGGCGGTGGCGGCCGACGGGCGCGACTTCCAGAGCCGCATGTCCACCCCGGTGCAGCCGATGGGGCTGGGATACGAGCACGTCCGCAACGCGAAGCTGGTGGAGAACGCGCCGAAGTGGGCCGAGGACGCGGTGCGGAAGCTGACGGCCAGGCCGGTGCAGCCGGGGCGCTACGACCTGGTGCTCCTCCCCTCGCACCTGTTCCTGACCATCCACGAGTCCATCGCGCACCCCACCGAGCTGGACCGCATCCTGGGGTACGAGGCCAACTTCGCCGGCACGTCGTTCATCAGCCCGATCCAGGACTACCTGGGCAGGTTCCGCTACGGGCCCGATATCTTCAACATCCAGGCGGAGCGCTCCGCCCCCGGCTCGCTCGCCACCGTCGGCTGGGACGACGAGGGGGTGCGCCCCGACGACTACCTGATCGTGAAGAACGGGATTCTGAACGACCTGCAGACCACCCGCGAGCAGGCGCCCATGCTGGTCGACTGGTACCGCGCGCAGGGCCGCCCCGTGCGCAGCCACGGCAACAGCTACGCGGAGAGCTGGGCCGACGTGCAGTTCCAGCGCATGCCCAACGTCAACCTCATGCCGCACCCCGAGCGCGACGTGAGCCTGGACGAGCTGCTGGACTCGGTGAAGGACGGCATCCTGATCGAGGGGCGCGGCTCGTACTCCATCGACCAGCAGCGCTACAACGCCCAGTTCGGCGGCCAGGTGTTCCACGAGATCAAGGACGGCAAGGTCACCGGGATGCTGAAGGACGTGGCCTACCAGATCCGCACCCCCGAGTTCTGGAACAGCCTGGACCTGCTGGGCGGAAAGAGCACCTACTTCGTGGGCGGATCGTTCAACGACGGCAAGGGCCAGCCCTCGCAGTCCAACGCCGTCTCCCACGGCTGCCCGCCCGCCCGCTTCCGCCAGGTGAACGTGATCAACACCGGCCGCAACGGCTGAGGGGGAGTACGAAAGCACGGGGTAGAGGTACGGAACAGCGGGCCGGTGGGATACGAAGCGAGATCGCCGCTCCGGAGCATGGCTCGGGGGCGGCGATCTCGTTCATGCGCAACGACTTGTGGGATGATCGTCAGTCGGGAGATGGCGGCGGGTGCCGGGGACGATATTGTACTCCGTACCCCGTACTTTCGTACCGCGGTTCGAAGAGGGATCTTCGCTCGCGCCACCGGTTTACCAGATGCGGAACGAGCCCGGCCGGGAGCCCGCGCGGCGCCTTGGGGAGAGGGGCGTGCGGTTGACAGTACCCGGTGGCTGGGATAGTTTTGCAAGTTCCCGAAAGACAACTGGTTCCGTCTTCACGGAGCTCCTCTCAAACCCCCCTCTCCGGGAGTTCTCGGCTTCCGATGTTCCAGAATCTGAAGGTCCGTCTTGGCCTGATCGTGGCGCTCACGCTGCTCAGCGTTTTCATCATGTGGAGCAAGGCCCGCGGCAACGCCGGCCAGCCGATCACCCTGGGGCTCGACCTCCAGGGCGGCGCGCACTACGCCATGGAGATCGACGAGTCGAAGAAGGCGCTGAGCTCCAAGGACCGTGCCGACGCCATCGACCGCGCGCTGAAGGTGGTCGACATGCGCGTCAATGCGCTCGGCACCAGCGAGCCCATCGTGCAGAAGGCCGGCGACAACCGCATCATCGTGGAGCTCGCGGGGCTCAACCAGGCAAGCCAGAACCGCGCCAAGGAGATCCTCCAGAAGAGCGCGTTCCTCGAATTCCAGATCGTCCGCCCGTTCAGCGAGCTGCAGGCGGCGCTGCCGCGCATGGAGCAGGCGATCGTGGCGGCGTTCCCCAACGAGGCCAAGCCGGGGCAGGGCGCCGCGGCCACCGCGCCGGGCGGGCTGCTGCAGACCAAGGGGAACCAGGCCGCGCAGGCCACCGACACCTTGGCCGCCAGCAAGCCGTTCGAGAGCAAGATCGCCGGGCAGGGCCCCAGCGGGCAGCTGCTGGTGGACACCGCGCAGGTGAGGGCGATGACGCGCTATCTGGCGCTGCCGCAGGTGCAGTCGCTCCTTCCGCGCGGCACCGAGATCCTGTGGGGCGTGCCCGAGGCCGAGGAGCAGAAGGGGTATGCGTCGCTCTGGTTCGTGAACAACGACGCCATGATGACCGGTGCCAACCTGCAGAACGCGCAGGCGCAGACCGACCAGTTCGGCCGCCCGATGGTGGCGTTCGAGCTGAGCCGCCGGGCTGGCCGCCGCTTCGAGAAGTCGACCGGCGACAACATCGGCAAGCAGATGGCCATCGTGCTGGACGACCGCGTGTACACCGCGCCGGTGATCCGCGGGGCCATCAGCACGCGCGGGCAGATCGAGCTGGGCAACGCCACCATGGAAGACGCCTCGTCGCTGGCGCTGGTGCTGCGCGCCGGCGCCCTCCCCGCGCCGCTGCACATCGTGGAGGAGCGCAGCGTGGGCCCCTCGCTGGGTGACGACTCCATCAAGAACGGGCAGATCGCCGCGCTGGTGGGCGTGGGGCTGGTGATCCTGATGATGATCGGGATCTACCACTTCTCGGGGCTGCTGGCGGTGGCGGCGCTGGCCATCTACGTGGTGCTGTCGCTGGGGATGCTGTCGCTGCTCGACGCGGTGCTCACCTTCCCCGGCATCGCCGGCCTGATCCTGTCGGTGGGGATGGCGGTGGACGCCAACATCCTGATCTTCGAGCGCATCCGCGAGGAGCTGGACCAGGGCCGCAGCGTGCGCGCGGCGGTGAACGAGGGCTTCCACCACGCGCTCCGCGCCATCGTGGACAGCAACGTGACCACGCTGATCACCTGCGCGATCCTCTTCTACACCGGCACGGGCCCCATCCGCGGCTTCGCGGTGACCCTGGCGGTGGGCGTGGTGGCGTCGTTCTTCACGGCGGTGTTCACCACCCGCACCTTCATGGAACTCTACCTCGAGCGCCGCAAGTCGGTGCAGAGCCTGTCGATCTGAGGCGCGCGAACCATGAGATTCTTCAAGAACGCGAACTACCCGTTCCTGCAGTGGCGCAAGCGCGCCTACCTGGTGACCGCGCTGCTGATGGTGGTGGGGATCGGCGCCATGATCGTCAACGGCGTGAGTGGCCGGGGGTGGCTCAACTACGGCGTGGACTTCACCGGCGGCACCGTGGTGCAGGTGAGCTTCAAGCAGCCGGTGACGGCCGACCACATCCGTGACGCAACGCGCGCGGCCGGGTATAACGACTGGGAGATCACCCGCTTCGGCACCGGCAACGACTACGTGGTGCGCACGCCCAAGTTCGGGCAGGAAGCCGGCGCCGACGCGCAGGCCCGGGTGCAGCAGGCGCTGCAGACCCGGTTCCAGCCGCGCCAGTTCGAGATCACCCGCACCGAGGCGGTGGGCCCCAAGGCCGGCAGCGAGCTCGAGCAGCGGGCGCTGCTCGCCATCCTGCTGTCGTTCGCGGCCACGCTGCTGTACCTGTGGTTCCGCTTCGAGTGGCGCTTCGGCCTGGCGGCCATCGTGGCCACCGTGCACGACATCCTGGTCACGCTGGGTTTCCTGGCGGTCACCCGGATGGAGATCTCGCTGGCCACGGTGGCGGCCGTGCTCACCATCGTGGGCTACTCGCTGCACGACACCATCATCGTGTTCGACCGCGTCCGCGAAGACCTGAAGAAGCCCCGCCACGGGCGCACCTTCGTGGACGTGCTGAACAAGGCGGTGAACGAGACGCTGCCGCGCACCACCCTCACGGTGGCCACGGTGCTGATCACGCTGGTGGCGCTGCTGGTGTTCGGCGGCCCGGTGATCCGCGGCTTCGCCGACGTGCTGGTGCTGGGCATCTCGATCGGTACCTTCTCGTCGATCTTCGTGGCCAGCCCGGTGCTGTACGAGATCGAGCGGCGCTTCCCGCGCACCGAGAAGCGCGAGCAGGCGGTGCGCTCGCACTCGTCCAAGCGCCCCAACGGGCAGCGCCCGGGGAACAAGCGGGCCGAAACGCCGGTCTGAACTGCCAGTGCGAGAGTGCGGGAGTGCGAAAGTCCGAGAGTGACTTCACCGCACGCCTCGGCTCTCGCGCGAGTCTGAAGGTTGCCAGCCGAGCCGCCGCGGATAGTTTCCGCGGCGGCTCGCGGTTTGGGGGCAAGGAAGATGGACGGGCGGATTCCCCGGATGCCCTTAGAGGGACCGCGCGGGCGCATCAGGGGCGCGTCGCGGACGTGTCGAGGTTGGAGTTTGCGACTGAAGTCGCGGCTACAACGGCACGCAGTCCGCCTTCGCGGACTTCACGGCGAATGGCTCCTCCTCCCGCACGTACCAACGTCCCCCCGCGAAGCGCGGGGGACAGGCGCCCCAGGCGCCAGGGGGGGCCGCCGCCGGAGCGCGCCACCTCCTTCGCACTCTCGCACTCTCGCACTTTCGCACTCATGCAGTTGATCGATTCTCACGCGCACCTCGCGGACGAGCGCATCCTCCCTGACGTCGATGGCGTCGTCCAGCGTGCGCGCGAGGCGGGGCTGGCCGGCATCGTCAGCATCGCCACCGACGCGGACGACGTGCGCACCAACCTGTCGCTGGCCGAGCGCTTCGGCGACGTGTGGGCCACGGCGGGGATCCATCCGCACTCCGCCAGCACCTCGTCGCCCGAGACGCTGGCGGTCGTGCGGGAGATGCTGGCGCATCCACGCGTGGTGGCAGTGGGCGAGACGGGGCTGGACTATCACTACGACTTTTCGCCGCGCGAGGTGCAGCGCGCCAACTTCGCGGCGCACCTGGAGCTTGCGCGCGAGACGGGGCTCCCCGTGATCGTCCACTCGCGCGAGGCGGACGGCGACCTGCGGGCGCTGCTGCGCGAGGCGGGGCAGGGCACCGTGGGCGTTCTGCACTCCTTCTCCAGCACCCGCGAACTGCTGGAAGACGCGCTGGCGATGGGGTGGTACGCCTCGTTCTCGGGGATGATCACCTTCAAGAAATTCGACGGGCTCGACTTCGTGCGCATGGTCCCCGCCGACCGGATCATGGTGGAGACCGACACGCCCTACCTTGCCCCCGTCCCGCACCGCGGCAAGACCAACGAGCCCTCGTTCGTGGTCCACACCGCCCGCCGCGCCGCCGAGATCCGCGGCGACGACCCGGCCGAATTCGCCGCGCGAACGCTCGAGAACACGCGCCGCTTCTACGCGAGGATCGAGCATCTGCAGTCGTTCCGACAATAATATTGACTTGAAAAGTGTATGTCTTCACCTTGGATGATGCGGTGGCGTCCTGCCTCGCACGCACTCATCCCAAAGGGAATCCAATGCGCAAGCTGAAGCTGCAACTCGATTCGCTGGAAGTAGAGTCGTTCTCGACCGACGAGGTGAAGGAGGAGATCGGGACGGTGCACGCGCACGTTTCGCTTGCGTGTACCAATGCGCCGAACGGAACCACGTGCAATGGCAACGCCACCTGCGACGGCGCGTACACCTGCGATGGGGAATACACCTGCAACTACAAGAGTTGCGACGGGGTGTGCGGCACCTACTACTGCAGCGATTCCAGCCCCGTGATCAGCGCCAAGTACGTGGACGGCGCCTGCATCTGAGCCATCGCCCCGGGGTTCGTGACAATCGCCGGGAACCGCGTCATGCCGAAGCGCCCTCTGTCCTGACCGGGGCGCTTCGGCTTGGCGCGCGTGATCGGGAAGCCGGAATGCCCCTGTTTCGCATGGTCCCCGCGGACCGGATCCATGGTGGAGGCCGACACGCCCTATCTGGCCCCCGTTCCGCACCGCGGCAAGACGAACGACCCCTTCTTCGTGGTCCACACCGCCCCGCCGCGCCGCCGGGATCGCGGAGTAGACCCGGCCGATTTTTTCGCGCAGACGCTGGAAAATACCCACCGCTTCTAGGGGCAGGATGTCCCCCCGCTGACCGCTTTCGGACGGAGGGTTGTCATGCGCTATTCCCAACGTTTACTTTCACCTCCCTGACGCGATCAGTTTGATCTCATTTCTCCAGATCGGTTCGGAACGTGGAAACAGACAACCCGGGGGTGCACGACCTCATTGGTGACCGGGGGGAGGCGATCTTTATGGTTGTGGTTACGCGCGGATACCTGTTCCGGAAGCCACGGCACTTCGGAGAGAAGATGCCGGTGGTGGACTACTATGTCGAACCGGTCCGGAAGACTGCGCATCCTTTGTTCTTCCTCGTTCAGGTCAAGAGCACAACGCGCGGCTACACGCTCCGTGACAAGCGGCTGAAGGTCGCAGTCGCATCCGATGAGATGCAGCGGCTTGCGGCGTATCCCGCTCCTACCTACGTCGTGGGAATCGATGTTCCGGCAGAACTTGGTTACATTGTATCCGCGAACGGCGAGACAGTGACCGGCTTCTCGAGCATGTGCACCGATCATCCGCTGACTGCCGACGTGCTTGCCGTGTTGCGGGCGGAGGTAGAGTCGTACTGGAATACGGGCCCGGCAGCTTTCAGCTCCGCGTTCCTCGATCCTGCGTGGAGGCAGCCATGAATCGCGAGATGCAGGAATTCTTCGAGTGGCGTGCTGGCCAGCTTGCGATCGTGCACCTGACGCGGCGTGACGACGTCGTGGTCAAGCGCGTGGTCACGCCATCCGGTGCTGCGGATTTTCTGGTCGAGGCGGTCCACGACGGTGCATCGACGGGGCGCGTGTTCGGTGTGCGTGTCAGAGGCTTGGAACACGCGGTCCAAGCTCCCGACGAGGTATCCGGCCGCGTGGGCGAGCTACCTCTGGGCGAACTGTCGGATGCCCCGATGCCGTACTGCGTTTTTGTTTTTACGAACGACGACGAACGGGGCTACTTCCGGTGGGTACGCGAGCCGGCCGCTGTCCTGGGGAGCCCACGCCTGAAGACGGTACGGCATCCCCGGTGGCGCGCGCTCGATGAGAACGGAATGGCCGAGATCGTCGCGGCGGTGAACGCTTGGTACGACGCGCAGCGGCAGGCGCAGGCGGCCTGACGGGCATCCGGCAGACTCGCAGTACCTGAAGCGCCCTCCGACGCAACGCAGCGCGTCGGAGGGCGTGTTGCGCCGGTGCGCCTTTGGGCGCGGCTGTCAACCGTTGACCGGCCTTCCGCGCCCGTCTACCTTCACCCCGGCAAAAACCGAATTCCGCCCGAACATCTGCCGAGGGAATGCCGCGCCGCATCCAGATCCTCCCCGAGAAGCTCGCCAACCAGATCGCCGCCGGGGAGGTGGTGGAACGGCCCGCGTCCGTCGTAAAGGAGCTGGTGGAGAACGCGGTGGACGCGGGGGCCACGCGCATCGAGATCACCGTGCGCAACGGCGGGAAAACCGAGATCCGGGTGAGCGACGACGGGCACGGGATGGGAAAGGAGGACGCGCTCCTTTCCATCGACCGGCACGCCACCAGCAAGATCAAGGCGCCCGAGGACCTGGCCGCCATCCGCACCCTGGGCTTTCGCGGCGAGGCGCTCCCCTCCATCGCGTCGGTCTCGCGGTTCGTGCTGGAGACGGCGGAGCGCGATGGCGACGGGACGCGGGTGCTGGTGACGGCCGGCCAGATCGCCGGCGTGGAGGAGTGCGCGCGGCGGCGTGGAACGAGCGTCTCCGTGCGCAGCCTGTTCTTCAACGTGCCCGCGCGCGCCAAGTTCCTGAAGTCGACCGCCGCCGAGAACCGCGCGATCGGCGAGGTGGTGACCACGCTGGCGCTGGCGCAGCCGCACGTGGCGTTCACGCTGGACTCGGGCGGGCGCGACGTGCTGTCGCTCCCCGCCACGGCCACGGTGGCCGAGCGCATCGGCGGGATCTGGGGCGGCGACGCGGCCGACGAGCTGATCCCGGTTGCGCACCGCGACGGGCGCGTGGCCCTGACCGGACTGGTGCAGCGGCCGCACAGCTCGCGGCCGGGCGGGCGCAAGGCGTACTTTTTCGTGAACGGCCGCTCGTTCGGCGACCGGTACCTGGCACGGGCGGTGGACCGCGCGTACAAGACCACCATCCCGCAGGGCGTCTACCCGTCGTTCTTCCTGTTCCTGGAAGTGCCCGACGGCGACGTGGACGTGAACGTGCACCCGGCCAAGGCCGAGGTGCGCTTCCGCGACCGGGTGGGCGTGGAGCGCGCGCTGGAGGAAGGCGTCCGCGCCGCGCTGGCCGGGCTGGAGAGCACCCCCAGCATCGGCGCGCGCGCCGCGGCCGGCGAGGGGGCGGACGCGCCCGCCACGCCGCTCGAGCACCGGTACGACATCCGGCAGGGGTACGGCGTGAGCGCCGTCCGCGAGCCGGCGCGGACGTGGGGAACGCCCGCGCCGGCTTCCAGCGCCGACGGCGGATCCGCCGCGTCCACCACTGCGGCGCCGGACCCGGTGGAGCAGATGGCGCTGTTCGTCACCGGCGGCGGCGGCGCGCCCGCCGCTGATCCGGCGCGGGCGGCGGCGGCGCCGGTCGCGGAGCTGATCGGCCCCGCGGCCATGATGTGGCAGGTGCACAACACCTACATCCTGGCAGAGACGCGGCAGGGGCTGATCCTGGTGGACCAGCACTCGGCGCACGAGCGGGTGCTGTACGAGGACATCGTACGCGGCTTCGACACGGGCGAGGCGGCCAGCCAGCGCCTCCTTTTCCCGATCACGCTGCGGCTTTCGCCCGCGGAGTACGCGATCGTGGAGCAGGTGCGCGGGGTGCTGGAGCGCGCGGGGTTCGAGGTGGAGCCGTTCGGCGGGCGGGCGATCATCGTGCACTCCGTCCCCAACCCGCACCCGTACTTCGACGCGGAGCGCTGCCTGCGCGAGATGATCAGCGAGCTGGCCAACGGCTCGCCGCTGGTGGACAGCGCGCGGACGCAGCACCAGCGCATCGCGCTGACCATGGCGTGCAAGGGCGCCATCAAGGCCGGGCAGAAGCTGACGCAGCGCGAGATGACCGAGCTGTTCGACCGCCTGTTCGCCACCGAGCTGCCCTACCACGACATCCACGGCCGCCCGACGGTGATCCAGCTCTCGATGGCCGAGCTGCACCGGCGATTCGGGCGCTCGGGATGACGAGTACGAGAAGTACGGGGTACGGAGTACGGAACTGCGTGCGAGCGGTGAGGTTCGGTGCGGCTGAAGGCGGGGCCGGGCGAATGAATTCGCTGCAACGACTACACGAAGTCCGCCTTCGCGGACCAGGGGCTTCAGCGGTGCGGGTGCGCGCATCTGGATGGGGGAGCCGAATGAGACAGATCCTCGTTGCCACCGTCGCCGCCGCGATCATGAGCGGATCGGCCGCCTCGGGGCAGGTCGGCGCGGTGCCCGGCGCCATCGGCGACGGGGTGCATCGGGAAACCATCAACGGCGTACAGTTGTGGTACCGCATCGCGGGGCGCGGTGCGGCGGACGCGCCACCGGTCGTGTTCCTGCATGGCGGGCCGGGGCAGGGGAGCTACCACTTCGCCGCGCTCGCCGGGCGGGCGATGGAGCGGCGGCTGCGCCTGGTGTACTTGGACCAGCGCGGGAGCGGGCTCTCCGAGCGTCCGCGGAGTGGTGCGTACTCGCTCGAACTCCTCGTCGAGGATGTTGAAGGCTTACGGCAGGCGCTCGGCGTTCCCCGGATCGCGCTGGTCGGCCACTCCTTTGGCGGCGCGCTGGCGCTGGAATACGCGGCGAAGTATCCCGAGCACGTGGCGGCGCTCGTCTTTGCGGCAGGGTTGTGGGACGCGCCGGGGCAGACGCGGCTGAGGTGCCAGCGCACGGTGGCCAGGTTCCCGCAGGTGGCCGCGCGGGTGATGGGCGACTCGGCGGCCACGGCGGGCGGGGGAACGTGCGACTGGTTCTGGAACCTTCCCGAGCCCGAGCGCGAGGCGGTGAACAACGCGCTCATGTTCCCCGACTCGGCCACGCGCATCCGGCTGGACAGCGTGCAGGCCGCCAGCGGCCAGCGGAACACCGGCGAGCTCTCGCGTGCCCTCTTCCGCAACGGGCTGCTGCAGTACCGGTTCTCGGCTCCCCGGCGGCTGACCATGCCGGTGCTGGTGATCGCGGGCCGGCACGACGGGGCCGTGGTGCCCGAGGGGCTGCGCCAGCTTGCCGGCCAGCTGCCGAACGCGCGCTTCGTGGAGTACGAGAAGAGCGGCCATTTCGTCTATCTGGACGAGACCGATCGCTTCGCGCGCGATGTCGCCGCATTCGTCGCCGCGCCGGCCCGGCGCTGAGGGAGTCGTCAACGTGGACGGCGCGAGCGGTCCATCGACCGCAGAGGCGAGTTCGCCGGCGGACGGCGAGCGCGTGATTCCCCAGGCGCTGGCGATCGTGGGGCCGACCTCGTCGGGGAAGACGGCGCTTTCGATCGAGGTGGCGCGGCGGGTGGATGGCGAGATCATCTCGATGGACTCGCGCTCGGTCTTCCGCGGGATGGACATCGGCACCGCCAAGCCCACGGTGGAGGAGCGCGGCGGGATCCCGCATCACGGGATCGACCTGGTGGAGCCGTCGCACCGGTTCAGCGCGGGGCAGTGGGCGCGGTACGCACGCGAGGTCATCCCGCAGATCCAGGCGCGCGGCCGCGTGCCGATGCTGGTGGGGGGGACCGGGTTCTTTCTCCGCGCGCTCACCGACCCCATTTTCCGGGAGCCGGAGCTGGACCCCGCGCGCCGCGCCGAGCTCTCCGCCCGGATGGAGGCGATGAGCGACGACGAGCTGCTGCGGCGCCTGGCCGAAGCCGATCCCGAGGCGGCGGAGAAGTTCCGCTCGTGGGGCGGGCGGCAGCGGATCATGCGGGCGCTGGAGGTGCCGCTGCTCACCGGCCACACGCTGGGGTGGTGGCACCGCAACTCGCCCCCCGAGGCGCCCGGCGTGCCCGTGCTCCCGTTCGCGCTGGTCGTCCCGCGAGAACGGCTGCGCGCCTCGGTGGACGCGCGCGTGGGCGTGATGGTGGCGAACGGGCTGCTGGACGAGGTGAAGCGGCTGGTCGATCAGTATGGCGAGGACGCGCCGGGGCTGAACGCGCACGGCTACGCGGAGCTGATCCCGTACCTGCGCGGAGAGCGGACGCTGGAAGAGGCGCTGGAGCTGGTGCGCAGGAACACCCGAGCCTACACCAAGCGGCAGGACACCTGGAACCGCACCCAGCTCCCCGCCGGCGCCGTGCACCTGGACGCCACGCGCCCGCGCGCCGAGCTGGCGGGCGAGATCGCCGCCGCGTGGCGCGAGGCCACGCGGCGGACCTGAATGCGCCACCGCGGGTACGCCGACGGATTCATCGGGAACTGGGCACTGGGGATTGGGGACTTTCAGTGAAGATCGGCATCACCTGCTACCCCACCTACGGCGGCTCGGGGGCGATCGCCACCGAGCTGGGGATCGAGCTGGCCGAGCGCGGGCACGAGATCCACTTCATCTCGTACGCGCAGCCGTTCCGGCTTCCGCACTTCATGGAGCGGGTGTTCTTCCATGAGGTGGAGATGGTGCACTACCCGCTCTTCGAGCACAACAACTACTCGCTGGCGCTGAGTGCCGTGATGCACGAGGTGGCGCTGCGCGAGCGGCTGGACCTGCTGCACGTGCACTACGCGATCCCGCACGCCACCAGCGCCTGGATCGCACGCGAGATGCTGGGTGACGCGGTGCCCACCAAGATCGTGACCACGCTGCACGGCACCGACATCACGCTGGTGGGGCAGGAGCGCAACTTCTGGGAGATCACGCGCTTCTCCATCCTCAAGTCCGACGGGATCACCGCCGTGTCGGACTATCTGAAGCGCGAGACGGTGGACGCCTTCCGCGTGCCCGAGAAGCGGATCGAGGTGGTCCCCAACTTCGTGGACCCGGATTTGTACGGGCGCGACCGTTATCCGTGCTGGAAGACGGCCTTCCTGCGCGACGGCGAGAAGCTGGTGCTGCACGTGTCCAACTTTCGCCCGGTGAAGCGCATCCGTGACGTGGTGCGCACCTTCGCGCGGCTGGCGAAGGAGGTGCCGGCGCGCCTCGTCTTCGTCGGTGACGGCCCGGAGCGGCCGACCGCGGCCGAGGAGGCGCGCACGCTGGGGATCAGCGACCGCGTGGTGTTCCTGGGGAAGCAGGATTCCGTGGCCGAGATCATGGCCTGCGCCGACCTCCTCCTCCTCCCCTCGCAGAACGAGTCGTTCGGCCTGGTGGCGCTGGAGGCGATGGCGAGCGGGGTGCCCGTGATCGCGTCGGACGCGGGCGGGCTCCCCGAGGTGGTGGACCACGGCGAGACGGGGTTCCTCGCTCCCGTGGGCGACGTGGAGGCGATGGCCGACGGCGCCGCGCAGATCCTGCGCGACGGCGGCACGTGGCGCCGCTTCAGCGCGCAGGCGCGGCAGAGCGCGGTGGAGCGCTACGGGGTGGACATCATCATCCCGCAGTACGAGCGGTATTACGAACGGATCGTGAACGGCGAGGGCAACGGGGCGGAAGCGCAGCCGGCGGTGGGTGCCACGGCAGGTGCATCGCCGGTCATGGGAGAGGCCTGATGAGAGGATTGATGGGATCAACGGGATCGATGCTGAATATGAGCGTGCCGCGCTCCGCCTGCGGGGCGCGCGGGACTGGGATGTCTCGCTCGAATGCGTGGACGATCGCGGGCCGCGTTCTGGGCGGAGGTGCGCGATGACCCTGCCGAGCGAGGTGCTGGCGCTGATCGAGACCGCGCTGGCCGAGGACGTGGGCGAGGGTGATTTCACCTCGCTGTGGGCGGTGCCCGAGGAGCGGCGCGCCATGGCCCGCATCGTGGCCAAGGGGTCGGGGGTGATCGCGGGCGCCCAGGTGGCGGCCGAGGTGTTCCGGCGCGTGGACCCGACGCTCTCCGTGCACGTGAACGTGGTGGATGGAACCGGCGTGCAGAAGGGGATCCCGGTGATGCGCATCGAGGGCTCCGCGCGCTCGATCCTCACCGCGGAGCGCACGGCGCTCAACTTCCTGCAGCAGCTGAGCGGCGTGGCGACCCTGACGCGGCGCTACGTGCGCGAGGTGGCGGGGACGGGCACCCGCGTGATCGACACCCGCAAGACCACGCCGGGGATGCGGCTGCTGGAGAAGGCGGCCGTGGTGGCGGGCGGCGGTGCCAACCACCGCGCGGGGCTGTACGACATGGTGATGATCAAGGACAACCACATCGCCGCGGCGGGCGGGATCACCGCGGCGGTGGAGGCGGTCCGGGCGCACAATGACCGCGGCCTGCGCGTGGAGGTGGAGACCACCAGCCTGGACGAGGTGCGCCAGGCGCTGGCCGCCGGGGTGGACCGGATCATGTTCGACAACATGACGGCGGAGGTGATGGCGCAGGCCGTGGCCCTGGTCCGCGCCGCCGACCCGCGCCCCGAGACCGAGGCGTCGGGCGGGATCACGCTGGACACCATCGGGGGCTTCGCGCGCACGGGGGTGGACTTCATCTCCGTGGGCGCGCTGACGCACTCGGCGCCCGCGCTGGACCTGTCGCTGCGCCTGGAGGTGATCCCGGCGTGAGCGACGTGGCCGCCGCGCGGTGGGAAGGTGCCACGGCCGGCGATCTCGCGGCGCGCTGGGGCGTGCCCGCCGTGCACCTCTTCTCGTCTGCCGGCTCCACCAACGACGTGGCGCGCGTGCTGGCCGAGGGGGGCGCTCCGGCGGGCACCGTCGTTCTGGCCGACGAGCAGACGGCGGGTCGCGGGAGGGGCGGCAAGGGGTGGTCGTCGCCCGCCGGGCTGGGAGTGTGGATGTCGGTGGTGCTGCGCCCGGCGCTGCTCGCCGCGCCGGGGCTGCTGCCGATCCTGGTCGGTCTCGCCGCGGCGGACGCACTGGACGCGTTCGCCCGTCCGGCGCGCGTGGCCATCAAGTGGCCCAACGACCTGCAACTCGCCGGGCGCAAGCTGGCGGGCATCCTGTGCGAGGGGAGCTGGGACGCGGGCCGCCCCGGCCACGTGGTGGCGGGGATCGGGATCAACGTCCTCCACTCCATCGATGACTTTCCGCCCGAGGTGCGCGATACGGCCACCTCGCTGCGCATCGCCGCCGGGTGGATGCCGCCGCGCGCGGACGTGGCGGGGGCGGTGGCCGGCGCCATCCTGCGCCGCGTCGCAAATCCTCCCGCCGAGCTCTCCGGCGCGCT
This sequence comes from Longimicrobium sp., assembly GCA_035691085.1. Taxonomy (GTDB): domain Bacteria; phylum Gemmatimonadota; class Gemmatimonadetes; order Longimicrobiales; family Longimicrobiaceae; genus Longimicrobium. The sequence continues at coordinate 42,054 of DASSJS010000113.1, read as the reverse complement.
GCTGGACGCGCTGCGCGGCCGGGACGCGCTGCTGGGCCGCCCCGTGCGCGTCACCGGCGCCGAGGCCGTCACCGGCACCGCGATGGGGATCACCCCCGCCGGCGCGCTGCTGGTGCGCACCGAGGCCGGCGCGCTGCGCAGCATCCGCTCCGGCACCGTGCGCCTGGCGGCGGCGGCGGAGTCGTAGCGGCCCACGCGGGGTCCGTGGATGAAACGAAGAGGCGCCGGAGCGATCCGGCGCCTCTTCGTCTTCAATCCGGCCGATCCGTTTCCGGCCGGCGTTCCTATCGGCCGCCGAGCCCCAGCGGAAGCGGGCGGTAGCCGGTCCGCGCGGCCCATTCCATGAACGACTTGGTGTAGACGCGCACCTCGCTCCCGCCGTTGAACACCTCCACCCGCGCCACCTCGTGCGGGCGAAGGGTGGTGAGCAGGTCCATCCCGCCCGCGAGGTACACCTCGTCGATGAAGACGCTCACCTGCCGGACCTGGCCGCGGATCCGCACGCACGTGGTGCTCAGGCTTCCGCCGCACGAGGCGCGGCGCAGCCCTCCGCGGAACAGGATGAAATCGCGCATGTTGGCCGACGCGGCGGTGCGCAGCTGCCCCTCGCGATACACGAAGACGGTACGCGGGTAGGCGCGCGTGCGGCTCTCGAAGCGGCCGGCGGTGGCCACGATCGCCTCCAGCTTCACCGGGTCGGGGTCGAGCGAGAGGGTGACCGTCATCGAGTCGAACGGCATTTCCACCTCGGCGCTCCCCACGCCGTACCCCATCGCCGTGGCCCACACGGTGTACGGCCCGGCCACCAGGTGGCCCACCTTGAACCGCCCCTGCATGTCGGCCACGCCCAGCTCGGCGGGCCCCACGTGCACGATCGCGCCCGGGATCGGCCGCCCGGTGCCGCCGTCCACCACGGTGCCGCGCAGCACCGCGCTCCCCTGCGCCACGGCGGAACCCGTGGAGACAGCCACAGCGGCGCAGACCAGCAGGAACGTCGTCCATCTCTTCATTCGCACGTCCTCCGAACCAATTGGATTAAAGCCACGGCGAACCAGCACCCAGCACCCAGCACCCAGCACCCAGCACCCAGCACCCAGCACCCAGCACCCAGCACCCAGCACTTCAAAACGGCGGCAGCGGGTCCGGCCGGGCGTTGGCCCGCGCCATCTGCTCCAGGAACTGGCGGGTGTAAACGCGCACCATCGCGCCGCCGGCGAAGATCTCCACGCGGCCCACGTCTTCGGGGCGATAGACGCGGAGCAGGCTGAGCTGGCCGATCCGCGTCTCGTTCACGTACAGCTCCGGCCGCCGGGGGTAGCCGCGCACCAGGAAGCACTCCGTCATGGGCCCGGTGGCCAGCGCGTTGCACGGCGCGGGGTGCAGCCCCGCGTGGTGCAGCACGAAGTCGAACAGGTCGCGCTCGCCGGTGTGCTCCAGCGTGTTGGTGTTGTAGACGAAGGTGGTGCCGGTCACGCCGCGCACCCGCCGGTCCAGCTGGCTCACGCTGGCCTGGATCGGCGCCAGCGCCACCGCCGCGGGGAGGAGGGCGATGCGCCCCAGGTCCACGTCCGTGGTGGCCGTGACCACCTGCCCCACGCGCTCGAAGCCGCGCCCGGTGAAGGTGAGCATCACCGCCGTGCCCGCGGGGACGGACAGGGTGAACGCGCCGGTGGAGTCGCTGGCGGTGTGGTCGGGGGTGGTGGTGGTGGCGATGGCCACGCCGTAGATGGCGTCGCCGGTCACCGAATCGGCCACGGTGCCGGTGACCAGGATTCGCTCGGCCTGCTGCGCCCGCGCGGGGAGCGCGGCCAGTACCAGCAGGGCGGCCGCGGCGAGGAGCGTCTGCGTCTTCATCTGGAAGGGACGGATTCTGAGATAGGACCGCCGGTGCGTGCCCGCCGCGCGGGGACGGGCACCCTCTGAAACGAAGCGGGAGCGCGCGGACGGCCCGCGCGCTCCCGAGATCATTACATCAGCCCGATGGGCGTGGGCACGTAGGCCCGGCGCGACAGCCAGTTCATGAACTGCCGGGTGAACACGTGCACCTCGCGGCCGTGCCCGTAGATCTCCACGCGGGCCACCTCGGCGAGCTGGAAGTCGCTCAGCGACTCGAGCCCGCCCACCCACGGCATCTCGTCGATGAACACGCGCGAGGAGTAGGTGCTTCCGCGGGCGTAGATGCAGTCGCCCCCGCCCACGTACGAGCCGATCATCGGCGCCCCCAGCGCGCCGCGCCGGTTGGCGAAGCCGCTCCCCGGGCAGGCGGTGGCGCGCACGCTGCCGCGGCTTTCCACCAGCTGCTGGACGTTGTTGTACCACATGCTGGCCAGGTCGCTCTCGCGGAACACGCGGGCAGTGCCCGCATAGGCGCGGGCACGGCGGTCCAGGCGGCTGGTGGTGACGGTGAGGGTGGCCAGGCGCACGGGGTCGCTCTGCATCTGCAGCGTCAGGTTGGCCTCTCCGCTGGGGATCTCGGCGACCTGCACCTCCATGGTGTACCCGGGCGCCTCGGCCCACACCGCGCGGCTGCCGGGGCGGATGCGCTTCAGCTCGAAGCGGCCCTCGGCGTCGGCGATGGTCACGGTGCGGTCGTTGCCCAGATACACGGCGGCGTGTGCCACGGGCTGGCCGCTGCGGGTGTCCACCACCTGGCCGTGGACGGTGGTGCGCTGCTGCTGTGCCTGCTGCGCGGTGGCGGGGGCGGCGGCCAGCAGCGTGGCCGCCAGGGCGAGTGCGTGCGAGAAGGTCATGCGCATCGGGTTCCGTCCGGTGTTGCGATCGGTTGTTTCCCGCGGGCGCGCGGAGTTGCGCGCCATCCGGAATTCCGGTCCTGCCAGCGATTTACGTCTTATACCCCAAACCCCAGCGGCGTGGGCACGTAGGGCCGCTTCGAGATCCAGTCCATGAACTGGCGGGTGTACACGCGGATCTCGCGGCCGTGGCCGTAGACCTCCACGCGCGCCACGTCGGCCAGGTGGAAGTCGCGCAGGTCGCCCACGCCGCCCAGCCAGGGGGCCTCGTCGACGATCACGTGCGAAGCCGCCACCGTGCCGCGGGTGCTCACGCAGCTGGACGAGGCGTACGAGCGGCTGAGCGAGTAGATGCGGCGGCAGGGGGTGGCGTACACCCTTGCACGGCTCTGCACCAGCTGGCCCACGTTCGAGTACCACATCCCGGCCAGGTCGGCCTCGCGGAAGACCCGCACCGTCCCCGCATAGCCGCGGGCGCGGCGGTCCAGGCGGCTGGTGGTCACCTGCAGGGTCGCCAGCCGCACCGGGTCACCCTGCATCCGCAGCGTCACGCGAACCGAGTCGGCGGGGACCTCCACCAGGCTCAGGTCCATGGTGTACCCCGGAACCCTGGCCCAGATGCCGCGCGTGCCCGGGCGGACGTGCTTCACCTCGAAGCGGCCCTGCGCGTCGGCCAGCACGGCGGTGCGGTTGTCGTCCACGTACACGGCCGCGTTGGGCACCGGTTGTCCGCTCTGGGTGTCAATCACCTGTCCACGCACGATAGCACGCTGCGCGGCGGCGGAGGTGGATGCCAGGCAGGCCGCGGCGAACGCGGCGGCGCAAGTGGTTGCGGTCCAGCGGATTCGGTTCATGGACGCCGTGCGGTGCCGGTGAAGGGTGCCGAGGTGGGCGGCGGGGAAAAACGCATGGCGTGTTCCCGTTGCGCGCTGAACGGGGCCCTGTACGTTACGCGGTGACAAACTGGTACATCTCCGCCATGGATCAACGATGAGCTTCCGCATCTCGGGCAGCGTGGAGGTGCCCGGCGACAAGTCCCTCACGCACCGCGCGCTGATGCTGGCCGCGTGCGCCCGCGGCGACAGCCGCCTGAGCGGCCTGCTCCCGGGCGAGGACTGCCGGAGCACCGCCGCCGTCCTCCGCGCGCTGGGGTGCGACGTCCCGGAGCCACCCGCGGACGGGGGCGAGATCGTGGTGCGCGGGCGCGGGCTGAACGCGTGGCGCGCGCCCGACGCGCCGCTGGACTGCGGGAACAGCGGAACCACCAGCCGGCTGATGATGGGCTTGCTCGCAAGCCGCCCCTTCGCGTCGGTGCTCACGGGCGACGCGTCGCTGCGCGGCCGCCCCATGCGGCGCATCACCGAGCCGCTGGAGCGGATGGGCGCGCGCTTCCGCGAACTGGGCGCGCCCGGCCGCCTCCCGATCGAGGAGACCGGCGGCGCGCTGTCACCGCTGGACTACACCTCGCCCAGGGCCAGCGCGCAGATCAAGTCCGCCGTGCTCCTGGCCGGCCTGGGCGCGGGGGTGCGCGTGAGCGTGACCGAGCCCGCGCTTTCGCGAGACCACACGGAGCGGATGCTCTCCTCGCTGGGCGCGCCGGTGCGGGCGGAGCGCGTGGAGGGGGGCGAGCGAGCCGTGCTGGAGGCGTGGAGCGGGCCGATCCCGCCGCTGGAGCTGCGCATCCCCGGCGACCCGTCGTCCGCCGCGTTCCTGGCCGCGCTGGCGCTGCTGGCTGACGGGGGAGAGCTGCGTATCGCCAACGTCTGCGCCAACCCCACGCGCACGGGGTTCTTCTCCATCGTCCGCCGGATGATGGGGCTGGTGGCGTGGGAGCGGGGCCACGCCGTGGCGGGCGAGCCCGTGTCGGACCTGGTAGTGCGTCCCTCGCGCCTGCGCGGCGTGAGCGTGGGCGCGGATGACGTCCCCGCCGCCATCGACGAGATCCCCATGCTGGCCACCCTGGCCGCGCGCGCCGAGGGCGAAACGCGCATCACCGGTGCCGGCGAGCTGCGGGTGAAGGAGAGCGACCGCATCACCGCCGTGGTGACGGCGTTACGCGCGATCGGCGCGGAGGCCGAAGAGCTGGAGGATGGCCTCGTCGTCCGCGGCAGCGACCATCCGCTCCGCGGCCGCGTGTCCACGCACGGCGACCATCGCATCGCCATGGCCTTCGGCGTGCTCGCCGCGCTGCCGGGGAACGAGATCGAGATCGACGACCGCGACTGCGCGGCGGTGAGCTACCCGGGATTCTGGGATGTGCTGCGGGGGCTCACGGGCGGGAGATGAACGGCTCCATCGGATTGGGGGACGAGTCGTGCGACGCGCTGTGGTGCGCTTCGGACGCGCCGCGCCCCCTCCGCTCGCTCATTGCTCGCACCTCCCCCGTACCGGGAGAGGTAGCCGCGTCTGCCCCCCGGCGACTCCGGAATCGAGGCGTGGACGAGGTTTGCAGGACGCGCGGTGCCGCGCCCGCCACCCTCTCCCGGTACGGGGGAGGGACAGGCGCTCTCAGGCGTCAGGGAGGGGGCGGCGGCGCGTCCGGAGCGCGCGGATGGCTGTGCTGCGAGCCGCGGCGCCGCGCCCCCTCCGCTCGCTCAGGCTCGCACCTCCCCCGTACGGGGAGAGGTAGCCGCGTCTGACCCCCGGCGACTCCGGAATCGAGGCGTGGACGAGGTTTGCAGGACGCGCGGTGCCGCGCCCGCCACCCTCTCCCGGTACGGGGGAGGGACAGGCGCTCTCAGGCGCCAGGGAGGGGGCGGCGGCGCGTCCGGAGCGCGCGGATGGCTGTGACCATACGGATCCAGACCGGAACGAAAGAACGAGATGACGGACGAAACATCGAGGCGCCACCCTGACGGGATCATCATCGCGCTGGACGGGCCGGCGGGGTCGGGGAAGAGCTCCACCGCCAGGGCCGTGGCGAAGGAGCTGGGGTACCGCCACCTGGACTCGGGCGCCTTCTACCGCGCCATCACCTTCGCCGCGCTGCAGGCGGGGATCCCGGCCGAACGGTGGAACGCGCTCACGCCCGGCGAGCTGGACCGGCTTGACGTGCACGGGAAGCCCAGCGGCGACGCCTACGCGCTCTCGGTGGGTGGGCGCGAGGTGACGCGCGAGATCCGCTCGCCCGAGGTGAACGCGCACGTGTCGCAAATGGCCGCGGTCCCCGCCGTGCGGGCGTGGCTGATGGACGCGCTGCGCGAGGCCGGCGCGCGCGGCGGGCTGGTGGCCGACGGGCGCGACATCGGCACCGTGGTGTTCCCCGACGCGGAGCTGAAAGTCTACCTCGTGGCCGATCCGGCCGAGCGCGCGCGGCGGCGGCTGCGCGAGCACGGGGTGGCCGAGCCGACCGATGAGGAAGTGGCCGGCGAGACGGCGCGGCTACGGGGGCGCGACGAGGTGGACAGCACCCGCGCGGTGGCCCCGCTGGCCCAGGCCGGCGATGCGGTGATGGTGGACACCACGGGGCTCGCGTTCAGCGCGCAGGTGCTTGAGATCGTGCGGCTTGCGCGTGCCCGGGGGGGTTGACCAGGGCGAAGGAATTCCGTAAATTTGCACGTTTCCCCGGCTCCGCGACCGCTGCCGGAAATCCATTCACCCCAGCCAACCGCCGGCGCAGCCGCACAACCGGGCCCGGCGGGCCGTTCAGGAGATCCCAATCTACATGGCCGAGCAGAACGAGCAGTACTCGCCCGACGCCCAGGACGAGGGCAGCGTGGCCGTGGCCGAACGTCCGGCCCTTACCTCCCAGCAGATCGCGGCGCACGCCAAGGCGCTGAACGTCCGCGCCGATCTGTGGGACGAGGACGAGTACTCCATGGAGGAGTACGAGGCGATGCTGGAGATGTACGACGACACCCTCACGAACATCGAGGAGGGTGAGATCGTACAGGCCCGCGTGCTTCGCGTGACCGACAAGGCCGTCATCCTGGACCTCGGCTTCAAGAGCGAGGGCGCCGTCAGCCGTGACGAGTTCAAGGACCCCGACTCGCTGCAGATCGGCGACGAGGTCGAGGTCTTCCTCGAGAACCTCGAGGACGAGGACGGCGTGGTCGTCCTCTCCAAGAAGAAGGCCGACTTCCTCCGCGTCTGGGAGAAGATCAAGGAAGCGTACGAGAGCGGCACCCCCGTCAAGGGCTCGCTCACCCGCAAGATCAAGGGCGGCGTGACCGTGGACCTGATGGGCGTGGACGCCTTCCTGCCGGGCTCGCAGATCGCGCTGCGCCGGGTCCCCAACATCGAGGACCTGATCGGCGAGAGCTACGAGTTCAAGATCATCAAGCTGAACAAGCGCCGGCGGAACATCGTCGTCAGCCGCCGCGTGCTCCTCGAGGCCGACCGCGAGATCAAGCGCGACAAGCTGAAGAAGGAGCTCGAGGTTGGGCAGGTGCGCACCGGCGTGGTCAAGAACATCACCGACTTCGGCGCGTTCATCGACCTGGGCGGGATGGACGGCCTGCTGCACATCACCGACATGAGCTGGGGCCGTGTGGGCCACCCCACCGAGGTGGTGTCGATCGGCGCCGAGCTCGAGGTGAAGGTCCTGGACATCGACTGGGAGCGCGAGCGCCTGTCGCTGGGCCTGAAGCAGCTCCAGGAATACCCGTGGAAGGACGTGGAGAAGAAGTACCCCGTGGGCGCCCGCGTCCGCGGCAAGGTGGTCTCCATCACCAACTACGGCGCCTTCGTGGAGCTGGAGAAGGGCGTCGAGGGCCTGGTCCACATCAGCGAGATGAGCTGGACGCGCAACGTCCGGCACCCGTCCAAGATCGTGTCGCTGGGCGATGAGATCGAAGCGGTGATCCTGAAGGTGGATCCCGAGGGCGAGAAGATCTCGCTGGGCATGAAGCAGATCGAGGAAGACCCGTGGCACGCCCTGCCGGTGAAGTACCCGGTGGGCACCCGCCTCACGGGGAAGGTGCGCAACCTGACCTCGTTCGGCGCCTTCGTGGAGATCGAGCCGGGCATCGACGGCCTGGTGCACATCTCCGACATGAGCTGGACCAAGCGGATCCAGCACCCCTCCGAGGTCGTCAAGAAGGGTGACGACGTCGAGGTGGTGATCCTGGCGGTCGACGCCGAGAACAAGCGGATCTCGCTTGGGCTCAAGCAGACCCAGGACGACCCGTGGGAGCACCTGGCCACGCAGTTCCACGCCGGCCAGGAGATCAACGGCCGCATCACCCGCCTGCAGGACAAGGGCGTGGCGGTGGACCTGGGCGACGACGTGGAGGGCTTCGTCCCCGTGTCGCAGCTGGGCGTCACCGGGCTGCAGAACCCGGCCGACGTGTTCGCCGAGGGTGACGAGCTGGAGATGCGGGTGACCGAGGTGGACGCCGGGAATCGCCGGATCGTGCTGGAAGTGACGCGCGTGCCCAAGTTCGAGGGCGGCGAGCCGATCTTCCGCAACGCCGGCGAGGCGGTGGAGCCCGAGGCTCCCGCCGCCGCCCCCGAGGCCGACGCGCCCGAGGCTTCGGCCACGGACGCCGCGCCCGCCGCCGAGGCTTCGGCCCCGGCCGAAGAGGCGCCCGCCGCCGAGGCTCCGGCCGAGGAAGCCCCGGCCGCCGCCGAGGAGACGCCGGCCGACGAGGAGGCTTCGCCCGAGGAGTGATCCCCGTGGCAGGCTGAACGCCGGGACGGTACGATGAAGGGGTGGAGAGCAGCGATGCTCTCCACCCCTTTTCGCCTGCCGGTGCCATGGACGGCTTTCTGGCTCCGCCTGCACCGGCTTCGCGGCTGCTCAATCCGCGCAGATGTCGTGCGCGGGCGGGGGCGGTGGATTTCCCCGGACTCTGGTTGCCTGCGCGGCCACGGCAAGCCACCGGCCGTTGCGCATCACCCAGGTATCGGTCCATGCGTAGACGCCACCGAAGTCTTCCCCCATCGCGCTTCCGGAAATGGCACTGTGCCCGGTCGCGACCGCCACGTTGCCGTAGCGCCGCACGTGCACGTCGAGCGGTTTGAAGGAGGTGATCCGTACGCGCCCGGAGGTTACGGCATCCGCGTCGTGCTCCCTGCTCCCCATGCTGCCATCAGGGTACACGCCCGTGAACTCCGCGGCTTCGAAGCCGCGGATGGCGCCCGCGTCACGCGCCACGTAGGCCCGTGCCCAGAGGCATTCGCCGCGCGTGATCGCCCGCCGCACGGCTTCCTGCCTATCGGCCGCGCGCAGCCCCGCCGCTCCCCTGGCCAGTGCTCCCGCACACATCGCCGCGAACAGTACCGTCTTCGTCATCATCGCCTCCGCATCTTTCGGTGTTGATGAACGTCCACACATGGGTACGTCGCAGTATGCATCGATTCTGGCGGGGATGACAGCCGGTTGATGGCACCTCACGGCGGGGGGCGGCCTTTCGCCCCTGCCCGGCCGGGTTAGATTGCCGCGCTTCCGAATGACGACCCCGGTTGGATCATCCGACCGAACACCGAACGGGGAACGCGCCCGATGTCGATGCGGGAAAAGCTGGAGCACCTGGAGGAGCTGCGCCGACAGGCCGAGCTGGGCGGCGGCGAGAAGCGCATCAAGCAGCAGCACGAGCGCGGCAAGCTGACCGCGCGCGAGCGGCTGGACGTGCTGCTGGACGAGGGGAGCTTCGTGGAGCTCGACCGCTTCGTGGTGCACCGCGCCACAGGCTTCGGGCTTGAGAACGAGAAGTACCTGGGCGACGGCGTGGTGACCGGCTACGGCGCCATCAACGGCCGCCTGGTCTACGTCTTCTCGCAGGACTTCACCGTTTTCGGCGGCTCGCTGAGCGAGGCGCACGCCGAGAAGGTGGTGAAGATCATGGACCTGGCGCTCAAGAACGGCGCGCCGGTGATCGGGCTGAACGACTCGGGCGGGGCGCGCATCCAGGAGGGCGTGGTCTCGCTCGGCGGCTACGCCGACATCTTCCTGCGCAACACGCTGGCCTCGGGCGTGGTGCCGCAGGTGAGCGCCATCCTGGGCCCGTGCGCCGGCGGCGCCGTCTACAGCCCCGCCATCACCGACTTCATCTACATGGTGCAGGGGACGAGCTACATGTTCGTCACGGGCCCCAACGTGGTGAAGACGGTGACGCACGAGGACGTGACCATGGAGGACCTGGGCGGCGCGGCCGCGCATGCCGCCAAGAGCGGCGTGGCGCACTTCGCCGTCAAGTCGGAAGTGGAGTGCCTGCACCGCATCCGCCACCTGTTCGAGTTCATCCCGCAGAACAACGCCGAGGACCCGCCGTTCAAGCCGACCGACGATCCCGCCGACCGCGCGGACGAGGAGCTGCTGGACGTGGTCCCCGACAACCCCAACAAGCCGTACGACATGCACGACGTGATCCGCCGCGTGGTGGATGACGGCGAGTTCTACGAGGTGCACGCCGACTACGCGGGGAACATCCTGGTGGGCTTCGCGCACGTGGGCGGAAGGTCGATCGGGATCGTGGCGAACCAGCCGGCGGTGCTGGCGGGGGTGCTCGACATCGACGCCAGCGTGAAGGCGGCGCGCTTCGTCCGCTTCTGCGACGCGTTCAACATCCCGATCCTGACGTTTGAGGACGTGCCGGGCTTCCTTCCGGGCGTGACGCAGGAGCACGGCGGGATCATCCGCCACGGGGCCAAGCTGCTGTACGCGTTCTGCGAGGCCACGGTGCCCAAGGTCACCATCATCACCCGCAAGGCGTACGGCGGGGCGTATGACGTGATGAGCAGCAAGCACATCCGCGGCGACATCAACTACGCCTGGCCCACCGCCGAGATCGCGGTGATGGGGGCCAAGGGCGCGGTGGAGATCCTGTACCGCCGCGAGATCGGCGGCGCGGAGGACCCGGCGGGCGAGGCGGCCACGCGGCAGAAGGACTACGAGGACCGCTTCGCCAACCCGTTCGCCGCCGCCGCCCGCGGCTACGTGGACGACGTGATCGACCCGCGCGAGACCCGCGCGCGCGTGATCAGCGCCTTCGACATGCTGCGCAACAAGCGCGACAGCAACCCGCCCCGGAAGCACGGCAACATCCCGCTCTGACGGGCGGTGCGCGGGGACATCAGCGGAGCCAGCCGGGCGGCGTGCCGGCTGGCTCCGTTCTCGTCTCATACCGTAGTCAGCGATGACTGTGCATTCACGCGACACCGGTGCCCCGTCATCCTGAGCGCGATCACGCTGCACTCACGGCGTGCTCCGACGGCTGCAGCGCGAAGGATCTGAATGGAGAGTCCCCGGGCCCGGCTCCGCACCGGCGGCTGAAGCCGCAGCAACAACCACGAGGAGCCTCGCAAACTGCGCGAGGCTCCACCAGCCTGGACCTCCACGACCCTTTCATCCTCCGTGGTCTCGCCGCAGCCACCTCGTGGCGATCAGCGGGGCGGGCAGCGCGAGAGGTCGGCGCTCATGTATGCGGGCGTGCCCGGCACCGGTATCTGGATGTTCATGAGCGGGGCCGCCTCCAGCCGCACCGCCCCGGTTGTGAACGAGAGCACGTGGCCGCCCCGCGTCCGGTCTTCGCTGATGAAGTGCAGGTGGTAACCGATGATGCTTATGCTGCCGACGAATATGGGCTCCAGGAAGCCCACCATCGTTCCCGTGGCGACGCTGTCGGTGTGGATCTTCTGGCCCTTCACCACGTCGGTCCAGCATTGGTACGGGGGCGTCTGCTCGGCGAAGCTGCGCGTCACCAGGTTCGTGAAGGTCCCCGTCAGGCGCAGGGAGTAGAGCCAGTTCCTGGTATGGAATGCCTCGGCGAGCTCCCTGTTGAGGGTCGTCTGGAAGGTGGTGTCACCGGCGGGCGGCGTGCCGCTGCCGCATTGAACGCAGTACTGGAGACCCGGATCCACCGTCAGCGGGGTCCCTCCCCGCCACCGCGTCAGGACCGCGAAAAGGACTGGCTGCGTGTCGGTCGTGGGGATGATCGTCCCCGTGGAGTCCGCCTGATAGAACTCCCCGTCCACCACCACCAGCTCGCCGTTCACGCGGGCGAACATCCCCACGCCAAGGTCTCCGTGCCGGCGCAGCTCGCCCACCGTGGCGGCGCTGTCGTACACACCGTTCCAGAACGGCGCCACGGGCGTCAACTGCCAGAGCGTGGACTGGGATCGGGCCGCCGTGGCGCACCCGCACAGGGCCAGCGCTGCGAGTGCCGCCGCAATGCGACGCAGCGCACTCCCGCGGCTTCGTTCTGGGACGAGGTCAAGGCAGCTTGGGCCGGCGTCGAGGTGGGCGGCCGGGGCCGATCGCGGTCCGGATGTTTGGATTCTCATGAAGGTCTCCGTATCCAAAGGCGAATGTGCCTGGGCGCGGGGTTCCCACGCAGGGCTGCCGGGCGTGAGGCCCGACGCGGAGCAAACAGCGGTATCGGTACGTCCGCGCGGGGGGGTGAGGGAAAACGGGAACCTGCACATTAATCTGCTACCTTAAGATGTATCAGTAATACCGGTGGATCTGAGATCGTGCAAGGAAGTTGATTTGGCGTGCGGGAGAAACGTCTCGCGTGACTTCGACGCACCATCCTCGCGGCGCCGCGCCGATCGGTACGACGTGGACTCAGCGGTAGCGCCGCGTCAGCTCGCGGATGAAAGGCGAATCCAGCCACTCGCGGGAGGCGGTGACATGCACGGTGGGGCGGGCGGCGTCGGGCGTGAGGATGAGGCCCAGACGGCGGGCGAGGGCCAGCACAGGCGCGTTGGTGGGCTGGATGTTGGAGGTGATGCTGCGGAACGGCATCTCACGCATGGCCTCGCACGCGGCGGTCAGGAGGAGGGCGAACGCGGTGGTGCCGCGATACGACGGCGCGAGCTGCAGTGAGGCGACGTAGAGATCGTCGGGATCGTTCCAGTCGCGCGTGAGGTGGACGTAGCCGGCCAGCCCGCCGCCGCGCACCAGGATGATCGCGACGGTGTCAGGCTGCGCGAGCCCGGCGCGGCGGCGTTCCTCGGGAAACCCGATTCCGGCGCGGGCGAGCACCTCGCCAACGTTGGCGAGGTCGAGGTCGAGAATCCGCGGGATCCAGCCGCCCGTGGCCAGCTCGGGGCCGGTGAGCCGCACCACCGCGTAGCCGCTCATCCGCCGTCCTCGTTGGACTGTCGGACGGCGGCGTCGATGAAGGACTTCTTGCCGGTGGTGTAAGCCAGCCGGTCGCAGGCGTGACGGGCGGCGAGGTCGTGCTTGAGCCGCGCGTATTCGGCGGCAAGGACGGGGTCGGCGCGCAGGAGGTCGCGGAAGCGCAGGTGCTCGCGCCAGAAGCGCGAGCCGGGCTCGGCCAGCGAGAGATGATGGGTGCGGCGCTCGGGCGGGCCCTTCACGAAGTACAGCCGCTCGGGGATATCCGGATCGGCCTTGTGCTGGTAGCCCAGGCGCTCCAGCGCGGGGATGAGCCGGACCTCATCGGCCAGGCTGGGGACGCTGGCGGAGAGGTCCAGGATCGGCTTGGCGGCCAGCCCGGGCACCGAGGTGCTGCCGATGTGCTCGATGTCGATCACCGCACTGCCGAGCGCGGAGCGCAGCCGCGCCGCTTCTTCGGCGAAGAGGGCGGCCCACGCGGGGTGGTGCGGAACCACGCGCACGGAGGCTCGGTCCAGCCCCAGCGCGCCAGGATCGACGTCGCGCGGCGGCTCGGGGGTGCTCACCGGGCGCGCGCGAGCGCCGTCCGCGCTTCGTCCACCATCATCCCCGCCATCTTCTCCTTCTCCCCTGGTGTGTATCGCGGCTCGGCTTCGTGGGCGTATGCCTTCCCGCGCCGCTATTCACCGAAATCGATGTAATCCACCGGTACCGCGGCGGCCAGCCAGACGCCGTTCTCCGCGCGGAAGAACGCGTGGCCGTCGCGGTGCATGCGGCCCGCGGCGATGGTGAGGATCACCGGGCGGCCGTGGCGCTGGCCCACCGCGCGCGCCGTCGCCTCGTCGGCCGAGAGGTGGACGTGGGTGCGCTGGGCGGAGTGCAGGCCGCCCGCGCGGATGGACTCCACGAAGCGCGAGGCGGTGCCGTGGTACAGCAGCTCGGGCGGTGTCTGCGGCTCCAGCCCCAGATCCACCCTGACCGAATGCCCCTGGTTGGCGCGAATGCGGGTGCCGTCCGCGCTGAGCGCGAACCGCTGCTTGCCGTTCTCCGCGACCACGCGCTCCAGCGTCTCGCGATCGATGGCCACGCCCGCGCGAGCGGCGGCGGAGAGCAGCTCGTCCACTTCCGCCCACCCGGCGGGGTCCAGCGACAGGCCGATCCGCCCTGGATCATGCCGCAGCACCAGGCTCAGGAACTTGCTGGCGCGGACGAGGGAGCGGTCCATCTCGGGCTTCATCGAAATCGTTTGCGTATCGGGTTGGCGCTACGGCATCCATATGATGGAAAGTCTCTGGGGCCGGCTCCGCACCGGCGGCTGCCGCGGCAACAACCACGAGAAGCCTCGCAAACTGCGCGAGGCTCCAACAGCCTGGACCTGGTGCGGATCACGCTCATCCTCCGTGGCCGCGCGCAGCGCAGGGGGGAGACTCTGGATGACGTGGTCAGTTTTTCCATTGAAGCGGCAAGCATCCAGGCGGCTTCGAATCACCCCTCGCTGGCGGCGCGGCGGAGGCGGTCGCGGATGCCGGCCCACTCGGGCGTGTCGGGCACCTGCTCGATCCAGATCAGCTCGCAGCCGGCGTCGTCCAGCGCGTGCAGGGCGGCGTAGAGGCGGGCGGCGTACTCGCGCGGGTCCGCCGGCATCGCCACCACCTCGGCGCCCGAGGCCGAGACGGGGGCGAAGGCGATCACGCCCACGGTACGGTCGTCCGACGCGGCCCACACGGCCTTTGCGAACGCCGCCACGCGCGCGGAGGGCGGGAACAGGCGCACCTCGCCGCGCGGCGCGTAATGCCGGTCCAGCATCCCCGGGCTGGGGCGCGCCGCGTTGCCCGCCGGCTCGGCCGAGGCCGTCTCCACCCGCCCCAGCACCTCGCGCAGCGCGCTGGCCGGGATGGAGCCGGGGCGGAGGATGGTGGGCACCTCGCCCGCCAGGCTCAAAACGGTGGACTCGATGCCCACGGGGCACGGGCCGCCGTCCACGATCACGTCCACCGCGTTCCCCAGGCTGCGGCGCACGTGCTCGGCCGTGGTGGGCGAGATCCCCATCGAGCGGTTGGCGCTGGGCGCGGCCACGGGGATGCCCGCCGCCTGCAGGAGCGCGTGGGCGACCGGGTGCGCGGGGATGCGGATGCCGACCGTGTCGAGCCCGGCGCTCACCGCGTCCGGGATCTCGGCCGACCTGGGGACGACCAGGGTGAGCGGGCCGGGCCAGAAACGCTCCGCCAGCCGGTCGGCCGCCTCCGGCCACGCGGACGAGAGCGCGCGGGCGGCATCCACGCTGGCCACGTGCACGATCAGCGGGTTGTACGCGGGGCGTCCCTTTGCCTGGTAGATGCGCGCGACGGCACTGGCGTCGAGCGCGTGGGCGCCCAGGCCGTACACCGTTTCGGTGGGGAACGCCACCAGCCCGCCCTGTTTCAGAACCTGTGCGGCATCGGCCAGGGCAGACACGGCCGGAGACGTGGGATCGACTCGTAAAATACGCATTTTCAACGAGATGGCGCGACGGAAAGTTGGAGCCGGAACGGCATGCCCCTTGCCTCTCCCGAAAGCCGAGCGCGGGCGGCGCGCAGACGCACCGGAGACCCAGGGGAGGACGCGATGTTCTGGATGTTCATGACGGCGCTGTGGGTGGTGATGCTCCTCGCCCCCCTGGGACTCCTGGTCGCCCTGCTGCCGTCCGGGCGTGACTGCCCGCGGTGCGGATGCGAGACGCTGCCCATCCGTGTGCAGCTGCTGCGGCCGGTGATGCGCATGCTCACCCGGCGCTGGTGCACCTCGTGCGGGTGGGAGGGGATCATGCGGGTATCGCGCCACGTTCCGGTGCCCGTTCTGGAGGTGGTTTCCGAAGAGCGCGAGGAATACGACGACGACGCCGTGTGGCGCGGCGAGCGGGACAGCGGCGGCGGGGTGATCTAGCAGGGCAGTTCCCGGCACCCCGCCGGTCTCTGGCTCGCACCGCTCGCCCGGCCCCTCTCCCGCGAAAGTGACGCGGGGGAGGGGCCGTTTCGTTTTCGGCGCGGGACCAACCTGGCGTGCGTTCCCGCGGCGCGGTGGACGGTCCGCGTGGGCCCGCGGCACCGCGCCGGGCGGCTGAAGCCACGGCTACAACCACGGGAAGCCTCGCAAACCGCGCGAGGCTGCATGCCGCCGTTCGCGCGCTTCGGCCGCGCCGTTGCTGCCCTTGGCACGATGGCCGAGGCCGCAGTCCGCGAAGGCGGACTTCCCGATGTTCCAGCGGCCGGTTTCAACCGGCCGCGTGGCTCTCGAAGGGGGCTGGTTGTATCCCCCGCTCTCGCTCTACTCCTCGATCCCGCCGCCCACCACCACGCGCACCAGGTGATCGGGGTTGAAGTGGAGGCGGGCCATCTCGCGCACGTCGCCGGCGGTCACGGCCTCCACCTCGGCGGGGAAGCGGTCCCACCAGTCGTGCGGCAGGCCGTACGCCTCGATGGCGGCCAGGCGGCTGGCCACGCCGGCGGGCGTCTCGAACACGCGCGGCAGCGAGAGCATCAGCGCGTCCTTGGCGCGGCGCAGCTCGGCGGGGTCCACGGGCTCGTCCATCAGGCGGCGCATCTCGCGCACCATCTCGCCCACGGCATCCTTGGTCACGCCCACGTCCACCGCCGCCTCGGCGATCCATCCGCCATGCACGATCCCCGAGGAGAAGTGCGAGCGGGCGCCGTACGTCCACCCCTTGTCCTCGCGCAGGTTGGCGCCCAGGCGGCCGGTGATGGTGCTGCCGCCCAGCAGGAAGTTGGCGACGCCCGCCTTCACCCAGTCCGGGTGCCGCCGCGGGATCCCCGGCCCGGTGATGCGGATCTCGGACTGCGTGGCGCCCTCCCACTCGGTCAGCGCCAGCTTTCCCGCCAGCGGCGGCGCCGGCTCGTGTGGAGGATAGGCCACCGGCGGCGCCTCTCCCGTCCACCCGGCGAACGACTGCTCCAGCGCCTCGCGCAGCTCCGCCCCGTCGAACTCGCCCGCGGCCACCAGGAAGGCGTGCGCCGGGCGGTAGTGCTGGGCGTGGAAGGCCACCAGCGCCTCGCGCGGCACCGCGCGGATCCCCGCCTCGGTGCCGAACGAGGGGATGCCGTACGGATGATCCGCGCCGAACACCTCCAGCGCCGCCCGGTCATCGGCCACGTTGGAGGGCTCGTCCATGCGGGCCACCAGCGCGTCCAGGCTCTCGGCGCGGATGCGCTCCACCTCGTGCTCGGGGAAGCTGGGCGACATCAGCATCTCGGCCAGCAGCGACACGCCCTCGCGCAGCGTTTCGCTCAGCAGCACCAACTCCACCTCGCCGAAGTCGTGCCCCACGTTCGGGTGCACGGCGGCGCCGAGCAGGTCGAGCCGCGCGTGCAGCGCCTCGGCGGCCATGGTGGCCGTCCCCTCGGTCACCAGGTGGCCCACCAGCCCGGCGGTGCCGGGATATTCCCTGGGGTCCGCGGCGGAGCCGGCGGGGAGCACCAGCCGCAGCACCACCTGCGGAATCCCGTGGCGCGGCGCCGAGACCACGCGCAGCCCGTTGGGGAGCGTGTAGCGCTCGGGGCGGGGGACGCGCGGCGCGGGCGGCGGGCCCAGCACCGGCGGCGGGAGGATGGCGGGGGTCATGGCGTCCGTCATCCCTCCACCTCCCCGTCGTCGTCCTCGTCGAGCTCGTCCTCGTCCTTGGGCGGGTTGCCGCTGGGGATGATGACGAGGGTGGCGCCGCGCTCCGCGTCCAGCCAGCGCGCGGCGGCCTGGGCGACGTCGTGGGCCGTCACCTCGCCGTACAGGTCCATCACGCGCTCCAGCGCCTCGGGGTCGCCAAGGACCGTCGCTGCGTATGCCAGGGCGTCGGCGCGCTCTTCCACCGTGGCCAGCTCGCCCACCTGGTCGCGGCGCACGCGGCGGACGGCGCCCAGCACCTCGTCGTCGCTCACGCCCTGGGCAACGTCATCCAGCACGCGGCGGATGGCGGCCTCCAGCGCCTCGGGGGCGATCCCCGTCCGCGCGGTGGAGACCACGCCGAACGCGCCGCACAGCGCGGTGGGATAGAGATAGGTGTCCACGTCCTGCGCCAGCCGCCCCTCGCGGACCAGCGCGCGCTGCAGGCGGCTGCTGTCGCCGTCGCCCAGCAGGTAGGCTAGCACGTCGAGCACCACCCAGTCGCGGGTGCCGTACGGCGGCGTGGCCCACGCCTGGTAGACGCGCGGGAACGACACGTCGTCGGGCATCACCTCGCGGCGCACGTGGGCGGCGGGCGCGGGGCTGGCCGGCGGCGGGGCGGGGGCCACGCGCGGCCCCGGCGGCAGGTCGCCGAAGTAGCGCTCGGCCAGCGCGAACGCGTCGTCGGCCGAGAGGTCGCCGGCGAGCGTGAGGACCGCGTTGCCGGGGGTGTACCACGTCTGGTAGAATCCCCGCGCGTCCTCCAGCGAGATGGCCTCCAGGTCGGGGACGTAGCCGATGGTGGGCCACGAATACGGGTGCCCGGGGCCGAAGAGCATCTCGTGCAGGCGCTGGTCGGCCAGGCCGTAGGGGCGGTTGTCGTAGCTCTGGCGGCGCTCGTTGATCACGACTCCGCGCTGCACCTCGAGCATCTCGTGGCCCAGCATGGGAAGGAAGAAGCCCATGCGGTCGCGCTCCAGCCAGAGCGGAAGCTCCACGGCGTGGCTGGGCACGGTCTCGTAGTAGTTGGTGCGGTCGAGCCAGGTGGAGCCGTTGTTGGTGCCGCCCACGCGCTCCAGCAGGTCGTCGAACTGGCCCTTGGGCGCGTGCTGGCTCCCCTCGAACATCAGGTGCTCGAGCAGGTGGGCCAGCCCGGTGCGGCCGGGCTGCTCGTGGCGCGAGCCCACGCCGTACATCAGGTGCACGGCCACGATGGGCGCCGCGCGCTCTTCGTGGTGCACGATGCGCATCCCGTTGGCCAGCGTGTGCGTGCGCACGGGAAAGCGGAGCGCGGTGGTGCCTGGGGTAGCGGTATCCGTCACGTGGTTCGGTTCAGGGTTGGGTGATGGGTTCAGCCGTTTCGGTGGTGCCTGCCCGGCAAAAGCCGGGCGCGGAATCTAACACCGCCTCGCCCGCGGCGCGCGCCGTGCGGGGGAGGTGCCCGGGTCCATCCTTCGCGACGGGCGGCTGAAGCCACGGCTACGACGACAGGAAGCCTCACGAACTGCGTGAGGCTGGTCGGGGCGGGGGAGGTGGGGGCCGGTCCGCGGCATCGCGGCCGGGCGGCTGAAGCCACGGCTACAACGACAGGAAGCCTCACAAACTGCGTGAGGCTTCAACTTCAAAAGGTTGTGGTTGATGGAGTTCGGCTTCTCTCTCGAATGAATTTTGAAGAGAGATGGGCGAGGATGGGGAGGCACCGGCACCGCCCACGGTCGTGTCACAGCCGGCTTTCACGAAGCGAGACAGATCACCAGCCATGCAGAACGATCCAACGCCCGAGCCCGGGCTGAGTCCGCGGGGCACGAGTCAGCCCGATCCGCAATCCGATCCGCGGCCCGCGCATCCGGCTGACACGACGTCGGCGCCCGGGGCGGGAGAGGCATCGCCGCGAGTGGCGGGGGTGGCGGAATCGCCGGCGGTGCCGGGGGCGCACACGCGGGCGATGCTCTCCGCGCTGGGGCGGCTGCCGCAGGGGGCGCTCAGCCGCGCCTTCGGCGCCCTGGCCGACGTGCCGCTCCCCAGACCGCTCCGCGCGCCGGTGCTGGGCGGGTTCGCGCGGATGGTGGGCGCCGACGTGAACGAGGCCGCCGAATCGCTGGACACCTTTCCCACGCTGAACCGCTTCTTCACCCGCAACCTGAAGCCCGGCGCGCGCACCTTTCCCAACGACCAGCGCGTGGCCGCCTGCCCGGTGGACGGCGCCACGGGGCAGCTGGGGCGCGTGACCGGCGGCCGCCTGATCCAGGCCAAGGGGCGCACCTACTCGCTGCGCGACCTGCTGGACGAGGACGGGCAGTGGGAGCGCTTCGAGGGCGGCGCCTTCGTCACGCTGTACCTTAGCCCGAAGGATTATCACCGCATCCACTCGCCGTGCGACGGGCAGATCCCGCGCGCCCGCCACGTGCCCGGCGCGCTGATGCCCGTCAACATCCCCGCCGTGATGCACGTGCCCGACCTGTTCGCGCGCAACGAGCGGCTGCTGTGCTACATCAACGGGCCGCTGGGGCGCGTGGCCGTGGTGGCCGTGGGCGCCTACAACGTGGGCCGCATCAGCGCCGCCTTCGACCCCGAGTGGAACGCCGCGCCCGGCTCCGACGGCTGGGTCACCAACCGCGCCGCTTCCACCGCCGCCGAGAGCAAGGCTTACGACCCGCCCCCCGGCGTGCGCCAGGGCGACCACATCATGACCTTCCACCTGGGCTCCACGGTGGTCCTCGTCTTCGAGCCGGGCCGCGTGGCGCTGTCGCCCGGCCTTGCGGCGGGGAAACCCGTGCGGCTGGGGATGGAGATCGGGCGCGCGCCGTAGTGGCGGGGCGGATGCTTGTGTTGGCCGCGTTAGATTGCTGTCGTATTGGTATTCCATCGTGTTTGAATACAACCGTGATAGCAATACGAAAACGTTGCCCATGGAAACGGGCGGCTGAATGAAGTCGCAGAGCCTTGGCCCAGAATGGATGCCCCGCAAAGGCTCGCTGGCTGCCGCTTTGTCCCGTGTATTTCCGTACTGAAGCTCAGAATGCGTAGCCGGTGATTTGCCGGAGGAGGAAGCCCGAATCCGCGATCTGGCATAATCAAATGGCGTTCTGGTGTTGCAGCGGGTTCACTCCTATCATGGGAAAAGCCGGAACGCCGGCCAACTGATCATCCGCTGGTCCTCATCCCTCTCCTGTTCGCTCACCCGCTGTTTCAAAGGAGGTACCATGGCCAAGTACGAAAGCTACGTCGCGCAGGCCGAGCTCTCCGACGTTGCCCACCTGGTGCCCTCCGGATCACCGTTCGCGATCGAGGTACGGTTCCTGGGAGGGCTTACACCCAAGCAGAAGGACGCCTTCAAAAAGGCCGCGGAGCGGTGGACCAGGATCATCGTGGGCGACCTGCCCAGCGTGATGGTCGACGGAGAGGTGATCGACGACCTGCTGATCCTGGCGCAGGGTGTGAAGATCGACGGACCCGGGAAGGTGCTGGGGCAGGCGGGCCCCACCGACCTGCGTCCCGCCTCGGCGGGTGCTGCCGCGCTTCTTCCCGCCAAGGGACGGATGGCGTTCGACACCGCCGACCTGGCCAAGATGGAGAAGGACGGCTCGCTGGTGGACGTGATCACCCACGAGATGGGGCACGTGCTGGGCATCGGGACGGTCTGGACCGAAAAGAACCTGCTTAAGGGTGCGGGGGGCGCTAACCCGCGCTTCACGGGGAAGCGCGCGGTGCAGGCGTTCCGGGATCTCGGTGGCAAGGGAACGGTGGTGCCGGTCGAGAACACCGGAGGTCCGGGGACCGCCGACTCGCACTGGCGCGACACGGTGTTCAAGAACGAGCTGATGACGGGCTTCGTGGCCGGCGCGGGAAACCCGATCTCGAAGATCACGGTGGGAAGCTTGCAGGACCTGGGCTACGTGGTCGACCCCACGAAGGCCGAGCCGTACACGCTGCCGAACCTGCAGAACCTTGCCGAGAGGGGGCTGCTGCTCGCCGCCGAGTCGCTGCAGGAAACGGGGCTGATGATGCGCAACATCCCCATCGTGCTTCCCGACGACGCCCTGCAGCCGGGCTGACCCGTTCGGCCGGCACCGGAAACCAGTGTCTGAGATCATGAAAGAGATCCTGCGGCCCGACGCCACCGTTCTCCCGGACAGCTCCCTGGTTCCGGGAAACCGGCTGGTGGAACCGACACCCAACCAGTTCACGCACGAGCTCAACGGCGCGGCGGATTACTGGTACTTCGAACCCGACGGCGACACGCCGCCGGCGGGCGAGCTTCCGTCCGGCACGCGGGTGGTGCTGATGCGCCACGATGGAGGCCGGACCAGCTGGGTGGTGGATGGGCGCGGGCTGTACGTAGCCGTCGATTTCGCCCGGCTGCGGAAGTTGTAGATCGCAGGCCCAACGAAACGCCGAATGATGCGAGCCCTCCCCGGACCAGCGTCCGGGGAGGGTCCGATTGTTCGTACTTCCGTACCCCCGTACCTCCGTACCCCCGCACCGCGGTTAGAACGCGTAGCCCACGCTCGCGCCGACCCAGGGGATGAAGGTGCCGCTCGCATAGGCGGGGGTGAAGCCGGCGCGGAAGATCACGCCGCCGGTGGGCTTCTGGTAGCGGTACCCCAGCGTGGCGGTGGCGTAGAGGTCGCTGCCGCTGAAGTCCTCGTCGATCTCGTCGATGTTGGCGCTGGCGGTCAGGATGCCGACTCCCAGGCCGGTCTCGAAGTGGCTGTTCCCCTCGCCCAGCAGGTACGTGGCCATCACTGGGAAGATCCCGATCGTGGCTTCGTCGCCCGAATCATCCTCGCCGCGCAGGAACATCCCGCCCACGCGAATACCCAGCTGCGGCGTGAAGAAGCGCTCGTAGTTGAGCGAGTACACCGCGGCGTTGCCCAGCAGCTCCACGTAGAAGGTGTTCTTCGCCACGGGGCCGGCAACCGGCTCGGGCGTGGGCGTGGCGGTCTGGGCGGCGGCGGTGCCGGCGGTGAGCGCGGCCACGGCGGCGAGCGCGAACGTCGTGCGGCGGATGCTGAACATCGGATAGCCTGTGGGGTGGGAGTCGCAAGGAGCGCGTCTGCGCGCTGGCCGGAAAGGCAACAGTAGCGCCGGAGATCGGGATTTCCGGCAACCCGATGTACCTCAATCTCTTATCTCTGTTCGTCCATCTCCCGCCCCGACGGCCGTTGTCCCGCCGTGGCGACAAACATCCGTGGACGCGGGTGACACCTCAGGACGTTTTGCGCTCGGGCCGTTGATCCATCTTGCAAAACGAGAGAGGACGCGGAGGGTTTCCTCGGCGTCCTCCGTATTTTCCGCGAGAGCAACCCGGCGGGTCACTGGTACTTGATGTACCGGGTGGGCCGGTCGTTCACGGCGAACTTGCGCAGCCCGCACGAGCGGCACTTGTACTGGAAGCCGGGGTTGGAGAACGGCGTGAAGAAGGTGTTTCCGCACCGGGGGCAGGCGAACGCGATCAGCGTGACCACCGAGTAGGCCGAGGTGAAGAACCACACCATCCCCCAGATAGGGAACAGAATGCTCAGCACGCCCTCGGCGCCGACCTGCTGGAGGAGCCACGCGAGCGCGGCGATGGTGAGCCACCCCCCGGCGGTGGTGATCCAGATCCGCCGCAGGATCGCGCGGTACTCGGCCCACGCGCCCTCGTACGGCCGGTCGTCCACCGGCGCGGCCTCGGTCCGCGCCAGGTCCGCAACGGGCGTGGCGGGGGCGGCCGTCACCTGGATCTCGTCGGCCAGGGGCTGGTCCCACGACGGGTGTCTCGTCATCGATCGAGGGAGGGGGGAGGGTAGGGGAGAGATGGAATCGCGAAACCGGGCGGGCATCCCCCGCGGCAGCAGGAGGGATCGGGCGGGATGAACGTCGCGCGGGTCCCGCTCGGCCGGCCATGCGACGGCCGGCCGGCGGGAGATGACGAGCGCGAGGGGTCAGGCGCCCACGAACTCGTCCACGAAGAAGCGCGGGGTCAGCTCCTCGCCCGTGGCGTGCACCAGCAGCTGGTTCCAGGTGAGCGTGGCGCCGGGGGCAAAGATTTTCTCGCGCAGGAACGCGCCCACCTCCGGGTGGCCGGCGATGCTGCGGCCCTCGGGCACCGACCGCCGCGCGTGGGCCGACACCTGGCTGGCCATCAGCTCGCCCAGCAGGTAGTTGTGGTAGTACACCGGGCTCAGCGAGAGATGGATCTTGCTGGCCCAATCCGGCGCGTCACGCCCCTCCGGCCGGCGGATGAACTGCAGGCGCTCGACCAGATCCCACCAGAGGGTGTTCAGGTCTTCGCGGTCCGGATTGCGGTACAGCTCGCGCTCGAAGTACACCATCACCAGCATCCACCGAGCGCTCACCAGCATGGCCGCGCGCTGCTGGGCGCGGATGTCGGCCGCCTGCGCCTCGTCCACCCGGGCCTCCACCACGTCGCGCAGCCACGCCGGGTCGCGCGGGAGGCGGCCCATGTACATGGCGATGGCCTCGGTGCTGAGCGTGTGGGCGATGGTGCGCAGCATGAAGGGGAGGTCCGTCGGGATGTAGCGGTCGTACGCGGCGTGCCCCATCTCGTGCAGCAGCGTGGCCATCCACTTTTCGTTCGGCCGCAGGTTGCACAGCACGCGCACGTCGCCCCCCCGGTCCACGTCCACGCAGAAGGCGTGCTGGTCCTTCCCCTCGCGCTCGAACAGGTCGCTGCGCGCCAGCACGTCGTCCACGTCCAGCCCGATCCCGCGGAAGAACTCGCTCGCGGTGGCCACCAGGTCACGCTCGCGGAACCACGCGTCCAGCTCCACGTGCCCGCTCACCGACGGCGCTTCCTGGGCGAAGAAATCGTCCCAGTGCCACGGCCGCAGCTCATCTACGGATATGCCGAAGCGCCCGGCCAGCTTCGCGTCCATCTCCTGCCGGAAGCGGCGGAAGGGCTCGTCGGTGCGGTCGCGGAACTCGTCGAGCACGGCAAAGAGCCGGTCTTCGCCCAGCTCCTGGAGATGGAGCTCCATGGCGTAATAGGTCGGGAAGCCCAGCGAGCGCGCGGCATCGTTGCGGCGGCGCACCAGCTCGCGCAGCGGGCCGGCCACCTCGCGCCCGATCTCCTTGCTGGCCTCCCACGCCTCGCGGCGCAGCTCTGCGTCGGCCGACGCCTGGAACGCCTCCAGCAGCTCGTTGTTGGAGAGCCGCTCGCCGCGGAACACCGAGCGGAAGGTGGTGAACACGTGTTCCAGCTCGGCGCCGCGGCGCACCAGGTCGTGGATGGTGTCGGGCGGAAGCTGGCTGCGCGTGTATTCGTAGCCGAGCAGCTCCAGCCGGCGGCGCAGCAGCGGATCGCGGATCTCGCCGCCCTCCAGCCATCCGCGCACCTTCGCCGCGCCCTCCGCATCGGCGAACAGCAGGCTTACCGCGGCGCGGGCGGCGCTGGCGCGCTCCAGCGCCTCCTGGCCGCCGCCGGTGGCCGCGTCCCACGAATGAATCCCCGAGTCGCGCATCAGCGGATCGACGCGCGCCTCGATCTCTTCCACGAAGGCGCGCGCCGCGTCCTCGGTTGAAGGGGCCGCGGCAATGGCCGGCGCGCCGCTCATCGCAGCTCGTCGTACAGGGCCGCGATGGCCTCGGCGCCGCGGTGGAAGTTGTCCAGCGACATCCACTCGTTGGGCGCGTGCGCGTTCTCGCCCGGCAGGCCGAAGCCGATCAGCACCACCGGCGCGTGCAGCGTGTCCTCGAACGCCTTCACGATGGGGATGGACCCGCCCTCGCGGATGGTGACGGGGTCGCGCCCGTACGCCTTCGCCAGCGCGCGGCGCGCCGCCTCGAACACCGGGCCGCTCGGCGCCGCGTACCAGGGCTGGCCGCCGTGCAGCGCCTCCACTTCCACCGTCACCCCCTCGGGCGCCAGCGACTTCACGTAGTCGGTGAACGCCTTCTCGATCTGCTTGTAGTCCTGGTCGGGGACCAGCCGCATGGACACCTTCGCCATCGCCCGCGCGGGGAGCACCGTCTTGGCGCCCTCGCCGGTGTAGCCGCTGAGCAGGCCGTTCACGTCGAGCGTGGGCCGCACCCACAGCCGCTCCAGCGGGCTGTACCCCGCCTCGCCGCCCAGCTTGGGCGCGCCCACTTCCTCGCGCAGCCCCTCTTCCTGGAAGGGCAGCCCCTGGATGGTGGCCTTCTCCTGGTCGCTGATCGGCTGCACGCGGTCGTAGAAGCCGGGAACGGTCACGCGGCCGTGCGCGTCGTGCAGCTGCGAGATGATGCGGGCCAGCGCGTTGGCGGGATTGACCACCGCGCCGCCGTACGCGCCGGAGTGGAGGTCGGTGGACGGCCCCTGCACGCGCACCTCCATGTACGCCAGCCCGCGCAGCCCGATGGTGATGGACGGGAGCCCCGGGGCGAACATGGTGGTGTCGCTGATCATCACCGCGTCGCACTTGAGGCGGGCGGCGTTGGCGGCCAGGAACTCGGCCAGGTGAGGCGAGCCGACTTCCTCCTCGCCCTCGATGCAGAAGACCACGTTCACGGGGAGCGTGCCGTTCGTCTTCAGGTGCGCTTCGACCGCCTTCAGGTGGAGGTACACCTGCCCCTTGTCGTCCACCGAGCCGCGGGCGAATAGCTTCCCGTCGCGCACGGTGGGCTCGAAGGGCGCGGTGTGCCACTCGTCCAGCGGCTCGGGCGGCTGCACGTCGTAGTGGCCGTAGACGAGGAGCGTGGGCGCGCCTTGGGCTCCACGCCATTCGCCGAGAACGACGGGGTGCCCGGCGGTGGGGATCACGTCCACCGTGGTCAGGCCGATGTCGCGCATGCGGTTGGCCAGCCACTCGGCCGCGGCGGCGGTGTCGGCCTTGTGCTCGCTCTTGGCGCTCACGCTGGGGATGCGCAGCAGCTCGTTCAGCTCGGAAACGCTCTGCTCGCGGTTCTGCTGGAGGTAGTCGGTTACGGACATCGGCCTGGCACGCTGGAGGTGCGGTCATGCGCGGGGATTTTCGCCCCGCGCCAGAGGCGGCGAATATAATCATCGCCCGCGGGTTCGGCACCCGCCGAGTTTCGGCAGCAGCTTCGGGCGGCTTCGCGAACCCTCGGTCCCATGCCCCTGAATAGAAGGTGGTCGGGCAGGCCCCGCGCACCGGCGGCTGAAGCCGCAGCAACAACCACGAGAAGCCTCGCAGACTGCGCGAGGCTGTCCGGCGCGATCCCGGACTCCGGATCGGACCGCCGGTCTCCTTTCATCCCCCGGGGTCACGTGCAGCGCGGGAGACTCCGTGTAGCGCGGACCCGCCCGGCGTGCGGTCACCCTCCGTTCCTCGCCGCCCGGCCGCGTATGAAGAAGCCGTTCCTCGCGACCGCCTGCGCCGTGCTGCTCGCGGCCTGTTCGGATCCTTCTGCCGACGAGTACGCGGTCTGGTCGGCGGCGGTTGACGCGGCATTCGGGGGAGCGCCCCGCACCCTGGCGGTCATCCCCGATCCCGAAGATGGCGGGGCCTGGCTGGGCGGGAAGGAGGAAGATATTCGCGAGCTGCGGCGCCTGGGGCTTCCCTTCGTCATGGCGCGGAACTACGTCGCGGTCAATCACGCGATGGTGAGGGTGCGCCCCTCCCGTTTCTCCACGCGGCGGGTGACGCTGCTCCCGCCGGTTCCGGCCGTGGCCCGGCGCACGCTGGAAGCGGCCGGGGTGTCGGACGGCGATCTGTACGTGTCGCGCGTGGGGTTCGACGAGAGCGGAATGCGCGCGCTGGTCACCGTGTCGCGGCGGCCGGGCCCGGACGGCGATCGCGGCGTGATGATGGTGGTGGAGCGCGGCGGTGACGGCCGGTGGAGGCACGCCACGGTGCTCGTGGAGTGGAAGTCGTGACCGGGGCGGCTGACCGGGCTCGCGGACGCATCGTCTTCTTCCCGCGCTGTTCGCCGCGTGTGCGCCGGCCGCGGTCCGGGCGAATCCTGTGGGCCGCCGGCAGGTGAAGCACCCTCTGACGACGGTGCACTACTGATCCCGATGCGTTCTGCCGCCCGCTCTACCTTTCGTCCGCGCAAGGCCTTGCGCCAACGGCTCGCCGGGTTGAGACTGCGGTAGGGATTTTCTCGCAGCACATACGCATCACTCGGGAGCACACCATGGGCAGGGGAGACAGGAAGACCCGGCGCGGCAAGGTTGCCCGCAAGAGCCGGGGCAACACCCGCCCCAAGCACGGCGGCCGCAAGCGCCGCTTGGACGCGAAGAAGGCCGCCGCCGCTGCCGCCAAGGCCTGAGTCCGCAGCGGATTCGGATCATACAGGAGGCCCGCTCGCCGGTCGGTTCGGCGAGCGGGCCTCGTGCGTTGCGCTGATCGATCACGGAAGGCGAGCTTCGCCGAAATCCGCGCGGGCTTGCCGTTTCATACTGTGAAAAGGGCGCCGGACGCGCGTATATTGTGTCGGTAGCCGGATCCTCCCCCGTATTTCCCCGCAAATCCATCATACCGGTTCAAGGAAGTCCCTGAATGCCGCTGGCCGAGATGCAAACGGACACGCAGCAGCAGCCCAGGATCAAGCCTCCCAAAGACTTGATTCCGTGGCTGGCAGCCGCCGTGGTCGTGCTGCTCCTGGCTGCCGCGTGGCGGATGGGGATGTTCGACCGGGTTCGCCTCGATGTCGGCGGGATCCTCCTTCCAGCGCTGGGCGTGATCGCCCTGGCCGCGCTGGTGGGGGTGGTGGCGCGGGTGACGAACAGGCGCGGCTCGGGCAGTGGCACCGAACTCCGTCCTCCAACGTCGTCGCGGCCCAGAAGCGGGCCGGACCCGGTGTCCACGCTGGAGCAGGCGACGAGGGAAGGTGCGGAGCCGTACACCGGGGAAGTCGAGTCGGTCGGGCCGCCGCAGGCGGCGAGTGACGTCCTGATCTCCGTCTCGGCGCCCGCCAGCGTGGCGCCGGGGGCGTCGTTCGTGGCCCGGTTCGCGGCGTATACGCCCGAGCTGCAGGAGGAAACGCTGAAGCTGCTCCGCCAGCTGTCGGGCGGCGCCGAGGTCTACGAGAACGTGCGCGAGAGCCGGTGGGCCGTGGGCACCAAGGTGACGGTGCGGCTGACCTCGCGCGGGCTGAAGGTGGACCCCGCCGAACAGACGTTCACCTGGCGCGGCACGCGCAACCTGCTCGACTTCGTGGTGGAAGTGCCGGCCGAAGCCGCCGTGAAGCAGACCGTGCTGCGCTTCGAGGTGCTCGTCGCCGGGTTCGACATGGCCCCCATCGCGCTGCCGCTGGCCATCGGCGAGGGCGCGGGGGAGCGCGAGACATCGACGGTGGAGCCGGCGCGGACCGCGTTCGCATCGTACGCGCACCAGGACAAGGAGCGCGTGCTGGACCGAGTGGCCGCCGTGCGCATCGCCGCCGGCCTGGACGTGTTCCTGGACTGCCTGTCGCTGCGGCCCAACGAGAAGTGGAAACCCGAGTTGGAGCGGAGGATCATCGACTCGGACCTGTTCCTCCTCTTCTGGTCGCAGGCGGCGAAGGAATCGCCGTGGGTGACGTGGGAGTGGAAGACAGCGTGGGAGAAGAAGCCGCACGAGCGCTTTCAGCTCCAGCCGCTGGCCTGGGCCGACCCGCCGCCCGAGTGGGCCGACCTCCAGGCCGATGACGTGCTGATGAGCCTGCGCGAGCTGGAGGAGAGGCGCCGGACCGCTCCATCCACCGCCTCACGAGAGTAAATCGCCGCAGGTCATCTTCATCGATCCGATTGATCGGACGAGCCGATTCGTCGCTGGATGATGTAATTGGCGCGAACGGGGTTCGCCGCCGCGAACGCCACTGCATTATTTCGTCGAGAAAGGGTAACTTCACCCCTCACCACAAGACCCGTGTCTCGCGCCCGCCTCGGCCAAGCCGGGCGATCGCGAAGGCGCGCTCTCCAACCGCAAAGGCCACGAAGATGAAGAAGATCCGCCTGAATCCCGAATCGCTGCGTGTCGAGTCGTTCGCCATCCGCCGCGAGAACGCGCACGCGGGGACGGTGCACGCGCACGGCACCGCGCTCTCGGCGTGCCCGGCCTCGGGGTGCCAGACGTGTGATCCGCTGTGCGAGATGACGTCGGTGGAATCGTGCCCCGATTCGAACTGCTGCCCGTCCTTCTTTACGGACTGCTGAGCGTCTTCCGGCGTGAGGGCGGCGGATCTCTTCATCCCTACTTCGCCGTCCTCGGCTGGAAGCGCATCTCCTTCGAAGCCGGGGCCGCTTGCGACCCGAACCCATGCCCACGATCATCAAGCCCGGTTACGTTCGCGCCGCGTGGTCACCACCGGTATCCGGACGCGCCCGATCCCATCCGCACCCCCCACCGGGTGATCGACCGTACGCCTCCAGCGCTCTCGATCGCCAGATGAAACGCATCCTCGCCGCTGCCATCGCCGTTCTGTCGCTCGCCATCCCTCGCGCCGCCCGTGCCCAGGACGAGCCGGACGCGCGGGAATACGCTGTCTGGAACGCGGCCATCGACTCGCTCTACCCCGATCCCGATCTCCGCGTCCTGTTGCTCGACGGCGCGCAGGTGACCTGGGCGCCGCCGAGCGGCGACGCCGGCGCGGTGCTGCGAGAGAAGGCCCGCGCCGCCGGCGCCGATGCCGCGACGGCCGAGGCGCTGGTTGCGGCCATGCGCCACCCCGTGCAGATCGACTTCGCCGTCCTGAGCTCCCCGCGCGAGGTGGTGCAGTCGACCCGCACCGAAGCCATGGCCGCCTTCCGCGAGGCGGGCGGGGCCACCACGTCCAGCACCAGCACGGGCGTGGTCACCCTCTCGCGCCCCGGCTTCAGCGCCGACGGCAACACGGCGGTGGTGATGGCCGAGCTGCTCTGCGGCACCCGCTGCCACGAGGGGCGCATGGTGCGGCTGGCGCGTGCCGCGGACGAATCCTGGCACGTGGCGAACGTCATCCCCGTCTGGTAAGCGGCCTCGGTCG
This sequence comes from Longimicrobium sp., assembly GCA_035691085.1. GTDB lineage: Bacteria > Gemmatimonadota > Gemmatimonadetes > Longimicrobiales > Longimicrobiaceae > Longimicrobium. The sequence continues at coordinate 11,739 of DASSJS010000113.1, read as the reverse complement.
GAGGCGGATGACGCGAGGCCCGCTCTCCGGCGCGATGGAGAGCGGGCCTCGTTTCGACAGCCGGCGATGGGGCGGACTTCACGCCGCCTCGGCCAGCTCCTCGTGGCCCACGCGGCGAACGCCGAACGCCTTGCGGTAGGCCGCGGGGGTTTCGCCCACCTCGCGGGTGAAGTGCTCGCGCAGGCTCAGCGCGCTCCCGAAGCCGCACTCGCGCGCGATGCGGCCCACCGACATCTCCGTGCCCTCCAGCAGCCGCCGCGCGCGCTGCACCCGCTGGCTCAGCAGCCACTGCAGCGGGCTGGTCCCCGTCTCCGCGCGGAAGCGGCGGGTGAAGTTGCGGCGGCTCATCATCGCATGCCGCGCCATCTCGTCCACCGTCACGCGCCGGTCGAGCCGCTCCAGCGCCCACGTCCGCGTCCGCTCCAGCCCGCCATCCACCCGCTCGGGCACCGGCTCTTCCACGAACTGCGCCTGCCCGCCGCTGCGGTGCGGGGGGACCACCAGCCGCCGCGCCAGCGCGTTGGCCACCTCGGCCCCCCAGTCGGCCCGGACGATGTGCAGGCACAGGTCGATCCCCGCGGCGATCCCGGCGCTGGTCAGCACGTCGCCCTCGTCCACGTACAGCACCCGCGGGTCCACCCGGATCTCCGGGTGGCGCTCGGCCAGGAGCGCGGCGTCCTTCCAGTGCGTGGTTGCGCGCCGCCCGTCCAGCAGCCCCGCCGCCGCCAGCGCGAACGCGCCGGTGCAGATGGAGGCGATGCGGGCCCCGCGCGCGTGCGCCTTCCGCAACGCGTCGAGCACGGCGGGGTCGATCGGATCGTCGATGGCGTAGAAGCCGGGGACGAGGATGGTGTGCGCCGTCTCCAGCGCCTCCAGCCCGTGCTCCACGATCACCGGAAAGCCGATGGCCGTGCGCACCGGGCCGGGCCGCGCGGCGCAGAGCGTGAGCGTGTAGCGCATGGGCTCCAGGTCTGGCCGCCGGAAGCCGAACGCCTGGCACGCCACGCCCAGGTCGAACGGCACCACGCTCTCCAGCAGCAGCACCGCCAGCGGGATCTCCGCCCCGGCCACGCGCGTTTCGGGAAGATGGATTCGAGTGCTCATGGCCTGAATCTAATGCAACCTGTCCTTTGGGCCACTCCCGCCGGTTGATCACTGCGCGTAGAATCGATCGCGTGAGGTAAAAGGCATCCATGAGATGCGGGAGAAGGCGCTCGCGGGAAATCCGCAATCTCGTGCTCGCGCCGGCCGAGGGCGCCATGGCATCGTGGTGACGCAAACGAAATGGGAGGGGAGGGCAGGGGGATGAATCAGGCGGAGCGCCCGGCGGGGCGGGTGCACTATGCGTGGGTGGTGGCGGGGGTGACCTTCGTGGTGCTGCTGGTGTCGGCCGGGATCCGGGCCACGCCGGGGGTGCTGATGGTGCCGCTGGAGAGCGAGTTCGGGTGGACGCGCGCCACCATCTCGCTGGCCATCTCGGTGAACCTGGTGCTGTACGGGCTGATCGGCCCCTTCGCCGCCGCGCTGATGGAGCGGCTGGGGGTGCGGCGCACGATGATGCTGGCGATGGCCGCGCTGGCCCTGGCCGTGGGCGCCACCACGCTGATGACGCGGCCGTGGCAGCTCGTCCTTCTCTGGGGCGTGGTGGTGGGCGGCGCCACGGGGATGGGCGCGCTGGTGCTGGGCGCGGTGGTGGTGAACCGATGGTTCCACGAGCGGCGCGGGGTGGTGATGGGGATTTTGACCGCCAGCGCGGCCACGGGGCAGCTGGTGTTCCTCCCCGTCCTCGCTTGGCTGTCCGAGCACCGCGGCTGGCGTGCCCCGGTGATGCTGGTGGCCGGCGCGGCGGCCGTCACGCTTCCGCTGGTGCTGCTGCTGATGCGCGAGCGCCCGGGCGACGTGGGGCTGCGCCCGTACGGCGCGCAGGCGGACGGCGACGCGGCGGCGCCCGCGCCCACGGCGGCGGCACCGCTGGCGGCGCTGGCGCGCGGGGTGCGCTCGCGCGACTGGTGGCTGTTGTTCGCCACCTTCTTAATCTGCGGCGCCAGCACCAACGGGCTGATCGGCACGCACTTCATCCCCGCAGCGCACGACCACGGCATCCCGCAGGTTGCGGCGGCCGGGCTGCTGGCGGTGATGGGCGTGTGCGACCTGCTGGGGACGACGCTCAGCGGCTGGCTCTCGGACCGCTGGGACAGCCGCAAGCTGCTGGCGTGGTATTACGGCCTGCGCGGCCTGTCGCTGATCTTCCTCCCGCTGGCGTTCACCGGCCCGCACCTGTCGCTGGGGGTGTTCGCGCTCTTCTACGGGCTGGACTGGGTGGCCACGGTCCCGCCCACCGTGCGGCTCACCGCCGACGCGTTCGGCAAGGAGAACGTGGGGGTGATGTTCGGCTGGATCGTGGCCGGCCACCAGCTGGGCGCCGCCTTCGCCGCCGGGTCGGCGGGCGCGGTGCGCACCTGGATGGGCGACTACCAGGCCGCCTTCATCGCCTCGGGCGTGCTGTGCATCGCCGCCAGCATCCTGGCGCTGAACGTGGGCCGGACGCGTGCGGTGGAATCCGTCACGGGCGCCACCCCGGAGCCGCTGGCGGCATGAGGGTGGCGGGATGTTGTCGTGTGGGAATATGCGAGTGAACTCGCCGCTACAACGGCGCACACTCCGCCTGCGCGGGTGCGTGTGGGCGCGGTATCGGCGCCGGTCGCCACCTCCCGTTCCGCGCCAGAGGGGCATGGCCCGCGCAGCATCCGCGTCCGCGCGGAGTTGAAGTCCGCGAAGGCGGACTGCGTGCCGTGGTAGCCGCGAGTTTACTCGCACACTCGCGCCAGAAAATCCCCGTCGCCGTGGCGTCGGAACCGGGCGGGTACAATCTTCGTAGATGCAGGTAGATGTCCATCGACCTGGAGCCGTTTTCCCGCTTCACCCTGATTCCTGATGAGATTCGCATCCGTGATCGCCGCCGCGCTCCTTGCCGCGGCCTGCACCCGCCCGCCGCCGCGATACACCCCCGCGCCCACCACCACCGACCCTGACGAGCTGGCGGTGATGGCGCTGGTGGTGGACAGCGTGCTGGCCCAGCCCGACGCGCCGTTCCTGGTGATGGCCGACAGCACGTCGGCCTCGCACCTGGACGCGGAGCAGCTGAACCATTTCGTCCCCGCGCTGGACGCGGCCGCCCGCGCGGAGATCATCGCCGATTTCGGTGAAAAGAACGCGGCATCCGTCCCCACGCCGGCCGCCATCCCGGCCACGTCGGTGATCCGCATCTCCAACGTGTCGCGCATCTTCGCGGCCGAGGGCGACTTCGGCGCCAGGTGGGAGGCGTTCTTCACCCGCTTCTCGCCCGTGCGCTCGTACAACACGCTGTCGCGCGCGGGCTTCGACGCGGCGCGGCGCACGGCCGTGATCGCCACCGGCACCGTGTGCGGCGGCCGCTGCGGGCAGGGGCGGCTGATCGTGCTGCAGAAGACGGACGGCCGGTGGCGCATCGCCCGGCGCGTGGACACCTGGGTGTCGTAGAAGCGCTCGTTGACGTTTGCGAGGCGTGTGAAGTCCCCGCTCCGCGTTCACGCCCGTTTCAGTTCAGGGGATCGACAAACACGAGGGCGCCCGTGCCGGTGCACGGGCGCCCTCGTGTAGTCGATGCTGAGGAAGCGCTCAGTCGCCGGAGCCGCCGGCGGGCTTGCCCTCGTCGGGGCGCTTGCGCGAGCGGGGCGCGTCGAGCGAGAAATCGTCGTCCACGTCGTAGCGGCGCTTGACGCCCACGATGAAGAGAAGGAGCCCGGCCGCGCCGAGCAGCAAGGCGGCCTTCCCCACGTTTCCGCCCTTCTTGCCGCCAGAACCCTGCTTGCCCATCCGCGTTGCTCCCGTGGTGCCTCGGTGTGTCAGTTGACGAAATCCACACCACGATACCCGCCGCACTCCACCTCCGCCAGTCCGCGCGCATTCAGCCCTCCGGAAATCATAACCCAGAGAAGCAGAGGGACCAGGGCACCAGAGAACCGCGGTTCCTCCGGTTCTCCGGCCCAGCGGATGCTCTGGGCCGATGCCCTGCATACAAAATGTCGTAAACGCTTGTGTGCCCGTCCGGTCGTGATGATACTTCGGCTCCTCGCTCACACCCCCCGATCACCTGCATTTCCGATCACGATGTCAACGTTCACGCTGCTGCGCCGCGCGGCTTCGCTGCTGGCGCTTCCGGCCGTTCTCGTGGCCTGTTCCGATCGCAACCCCGCCGGCGCGGCCCAGGCGCCGCCGCTCCCCCGCGCGCCCTCGGCGGCCACGCTCCTGGACCCGGACGGCTACATCCGCCTGGACCCGCAGGGCCGCACGATCGCGCCGGGCGGGTCGATCTCGCTGAGCGTGTGGGTGGTCGACTCCGCGGGCGCCGAGACCCCGCCGTCCGCCACCCTGCTCACCTGGGCCAGCTCCGACACGACGGTCGCCACGGTCTCCACCGGCGGCACCGTGACGGGGATCGCCAACGGCACGGCCACCATCACCGCCACCGACGGCCTGCGCAGCGGCAGCAGCACGGTCACCGTGGCCACGCTCGACCAGACCGCGCCCGCGCTCACCCGCCTGGTGATCAGCCCCCGCACCCTGAACGCCGGTGACTCGGTGGGCTTCAGCGTGGGCGCGTCGGACGCCGGGACGGGGGTGCGGGCGGTGCAGGTGCAGATCACCTCACCGTCGGGGAGCTCGACGCCGTTCTGCACCTCGTACGCGCCGGCCAGCGGGACTCCCGCCGCCGGCACCTACGCCTGCAAGCTCCGGGTTCCGCCGGGCGCCCAGGCGGGGACGTGGAAGGTGGCGCTGGTGACCATCACCGACCACGCCGGCAGGATGACGCAGCTCACCACCGACGACCTGATCGCGCGCGCCATCGCCACCACCATGACCGTGGCCGACGCCACGCCCGATGCCACGGCACCCGCCCTGAACGGGTTCAGCATCTCACCCACCGCCATCACCGCGGGCGACTCGGCCACCGTTACCTTCACCGTGGCAGACGCGGGAACCGGGGTGGCCACGGCCCGGGCCACGATCTACCACGCGGCGTCGAACCGCTCGTACAGCTGCGCCGCCAGCGCGCCCGCCACGGGGACCCTCAACAACGGCACCTTCCAGTGCCGGATCGTCACCTCGGCCGGCGCGGCGAACGGCAGCTGGAGCGTGAACAGCGTGCAGGTGACCGACCGCACGGGGAACAACGCCAGCTTCACCGCGGCGGGGCTCTCGGCGCGCGGGTTCACCTCGTCGGTCACGCTCAGCGGCGGGAGCAACGACACCGGCAAGCCCGCCCTGGACACGTTCGCCATCTCGCCCGCCTCGGTCACGCGCGCCGATTCGGTGACCTTCACGGTGGGCGCGTCGGACCCCGGGAGCGGCGTGGCCCTGATGCTCGTGGAGATCCGCAGCCCCATCTCCAGCGAGCTGCTGGCCTGCCAGAGCGCGGCGCCGGCCTCGGGGACGCGCGCCAGCGGCACCTTCGTGTGCAGCGCACGCTTCGGCGCGGGCGCGCCGGCCGGCACCTGGACGCTGTACGACCTGCAGATCGTCGACACCGCGGGGAACCAGCGCTCGTACCTGGCCGGCGACCTGCAGGGTTTCGGGCTCTCCACCACGCTGACGGTTACGCCGTAGGGGCGCACCGGGAGAGGCGCTTCCGCCGCTCTCCCTCCCTGTCCGGGCGCGACCGACTGCCCGAACGACACCGGGGCGCCGCGATTGCTCGCGGCGCCCCGGCCGTTCATCCACCGAAACGCTTTCTCGATTCGCGGGCGATCACCCGTTGCCGCGGCCGCCGGACGGGGTGCCGGTGAAGGCGGGGATCGCCACGCGCCGCGTGACGTCCTCGGCGCCGCCGCCATCCGTGGCGCCGTCCAGGATGCCGCCCTTGGCCACCATCTGCGCGGCCAGCACGGTCTGGATCACGCTGGTGATGTTGTTCGCGGTCGCGTCGGCCGCGCCGCCCGCGTCGCCGCTGCCGCTGATCGTCACGAGACGGGCCCTGGCCAGCGCGTCGGCGATGGTCGGCGCGATGTCGGGGAGCATCTCGATCTGCTTGTAGCGGAAGTACGCCTCGCCGCCCTGCTGGATCGCCTCGTTCACCTTGCGGATGCTCTCGGCCGTGGCCGCGGCCACGGTGGTGATGCGGATCGCCTCGGCCTGCGCGGCCGCCTCGGCCTCGATGCGCACCTTCTCGGCGTCGGCGCGGGCCTGGGCGATCTGCGTGGCCTCGAGCTCGGCGATGCGCTGCAGCCCCAGCGCCTCCTGCTTCTTGGCCTCGGCCTGCGCGATCAGCGCGGCGTTGGAGGCGCGCGTCTGCTCCAGCTCGCGCTGCTTGTCGCTGATGTTGCGCTCGGCCTCGAGCGCCGCGTCCTTGGCGCGGCGGGCCTGCTGCGCGGCCACGATGTCGGAGTTGGCCTGCGCCTCGGCCGCGCTCTGGCGGCGGCGCGCCTCGGCCACCTCGCTCTGCACCACCTTGATGTTCAGCGAGTTGAAGCTGAGCCCCAGGTCGGTCAGCTCGCGGCTGCACGCCTTGCGGATGATGATGGCGAGCGGGTCGTCGTCCTCCTCCAGCGGGCTGCCGGGGGCGGGCGTCTGCACCAGCGCCGTCGTGTGCTCGTCGCGCTGCGCAAGCGCCGTCTGCGCGGCGGCCGAGATGCGCGGGGCGGTCTTGGCCGAGAAGAGCTGGTCGTGCGTGAGCAGGTTGATGGCCCGGCGCCCCGACGAGCTGAGCAGGTCGATCAGGATGTTGATCTGCTCTTCCTGCGGCTTGGGGAAGAAGCGGTTCGCCGCCGTCTTGATCATGGCGTCGCTGTCACCCACGCTCACGATGGCGCTGGCCAGCACCCGCACCTTGATGGGCTGCGGCACGCCGTTCTCGTCCAGGTCGGCCGTCTGGTCGGTGATGTCGAGGTCGACGTTGATGGCCTTGCTGGAGATGGTGGTGCCGGTGGTGAACAGCGGCACCTCCTTGCTCTTGCCGGGCCCGCGGTAGATGTAGGTGCGCCCCGTGAGCCAGCTCACCAGCCGGATGGTGCCCGCTTCCACGTTGCGCAGGAACGCGCTGACCGTCATGGGGATCAGCACGAAGACGGCGAGCAGGACCAGCACCGCCGTCACGATCAGGTTCGAGTCCATCACTCCCTCCAGGTGGGCGGCGCCGCTTCAGGCGCCGCGGATGGTCCCCGCCGAAACGGGGAGTGACACAACGCAACGGTTCCGCACCGCGTCCACTTCCTCCACGACCAGGCTGTCGCCCGAGCGCACGCGCACGCCGCTCTGCAGGTCGGCCGGCGCCAGGCGGGCCAGCACCTGCACGATCTGCCCGTCCAGCTCGATCTTCACCACTCCCTCGCCCTGTGGGTTGAAGGAGGTGACGGCGGTGGCGGTGTCGGTGATGGCGCTCTCCAGCGTGAGCGCCGGCTCGCTGCCGAAGCGGAAGAAGAAGTTCCACACCGGCCGCACCGCCGCCACCTCGAACAGCACCCCGGCCACGATGGCCGCCACGGTCAGCAGCGGGCCCGAGAGGACGCCGCCCAGCAGCAGCCCCGCCGCGCCCACGCCCACCAGCACGCTGAACAGCGCGCGCGGGCTGAGGAACGACAGGAACCAGCCCCCCACCGCCTTCCCCACGTCGCCCGCGTGGCCCTGCTCGCCGTGGCCGTGCTGCGCGTGGCCGTGCGCGGCGTGCCCGTGCCCATGCGCCACCGCGTGGCCGCCGGCATGGGCGCCGCCCGCGTGTCCGGCGTGGCCGGCGTGCAGGTGCCCGCCCACGTGCGCGTGCCCGCCGCCGATGCCGTGGACGTTCACGTCGCCCACGTCGTGGCCGTGCAGGTGGCCGCCGTGGCCGCCGCCTGCGTGCCCGTGGCTGCCGGCCACGCCGCTCACGGCCATCACCAGCAGCCCCACGAACCCCAGCAGCAGCGAAAAGAGATAGACGTTCATCAGGAAACGCGTCCCGTTTGGCCCGGATCTGCCCGGGCGATGAGGACTACGAGGGAAGCGGGGAAGAGGTTGCGCAGCTACTCGGGATGGTGCGCGTGGAGAGCCGCGCGTGCGGAAGACGTAAATATAGATGAGTGAACGCCGTGCGCGCCACGGGGGTGTTCAGGAGGCCCGGGTTGGCGGGGGAGGTTACGGCGGGGCTCCGGTACATCCCGGAGCCCCGCGTCGAGCTACTTGCGCGGCGGGCGCGGCAGTTCGTAGATGGCGAGCGCAACCAGAATCACGGTTCCGGTGGCGGTGTTGATGTCGGCGATCGGCATGGGGTTCCTTTTGAGACGGGCGCGTATGCGGGCGCCGGTCCGCTGCCCGTGTGATCTCCCGGGCGGCGGTGAATACGAAGGAACCTGAAAGAGGTTGCGCAGCCAGCAAAGCACCGCACCTCAGACGAAAGAAGGCGCCGGATCCCTTCCCCGCGCCTTCTTTCAAGTTTTTGCTGAACCGCGCGCTCAGTCGCGGTCCACGCCGCGGCCGGTCTTCTCCTGTAGCTCGTCGATCATCTTCGACGCCTCGGCCTTGGTGAGCGCGTCGTCCACTTCCTCGCCGGCTTCCTCGGCGAGGGTGTGGAGATACGAACGCTGGGCGCCCGTCATCGGCTCGTCACCCGTGACCCAGTTGTCGGGGTCCTTGATCATGTTGCCTTCGTTCGCCTGCTCGGCGGTTCGCTTGTCGGTCATGGCTCTTCCTTTCTCCTTCCACTCACTGTAAATCGTTCAACGATGTGAATGGAGAGTGCAGGAAGCATACCAAACAAACACCGAAATCAGGAGCGGGGCGATGAAGGTGAATTCATGGCGTCGCCAGGTGGAGCGGAAGCATGGAGGGCGGAAGGGCGAGTTCCCGATAGGGACGCTTCTCTCTACGGCCCCGACGATCGCCGGGCCACCAAGGTGGTTGCGGGCGCGTTCTTCAGTGACCGCGAGGGCGACGGAGTCATCGAGCGGTGGACGTCGGACACGATGGACGTGCGCCTGGATCCGCGGATCGGCCGCGAGGTGAGGGCTTTTTACGCCAGGCACGGGGTGAAGGCGGTCACCACCACGCCGGGATTGGCGGGGTGCCCGCACGAGGAGGGTATCGACTATCCTGACGAGGGCACCTGTCCGCAGTGCCCGTTCTGGGCGGATCGTGATCGCTGGGAGAACGCGGCCAGGCCCGCGATGCCGCCCGGTCCGATGAGCAATTGATCGCCCGCCGCCAGGGAGGAGCGATCCTTCCGTCACGCATCGTTACAGCCGTGGCGCCGAAACATGGCAGCGGGAACCGGCGGGCGTGGGGGCGAAGCGGGCGGGCGGTGGATGCGGATGAGGTGCAAGCATAATGTCCGCAAACGCTTATCTGGCGGATGCGTGGAGGCCCGGCACGGGAACCCGGCGGGCGCGGCACGTGCGAAGGAAGGAGGCCGCATCCGCGACACGGATCATGCGCAGGCCCCATAACCCCTTCTCACTCAGCGAGGCACACATGTCCGGCTCCAAGACCCTCATCAACGCGTCGCGCAACACCATCGAAGTCACGCTCGTGGGCCGCAAGGGCTCCGACCCGCTCGCGGGCGACCTGCCGCCCGTGACGGTGAAGATCGCCGCGGGCCAGCAGGCCCGGGTGCAGTACGGCGACGACCAGAACCCCTACCTGAACGCCGTGTCGGTGACGACGTCCGACAGCGACTCGAAAGGCGCGGAGAACCTGCGCGTGACGCAGCGCGGCGGCGCCGGCACGCTGGACAACCGGCTGAACGCCTACAGCGTGTTCAAGATCGTGGCGGACCCGGACCAGGCGCAGTTCAGCCTGACCAGCAGCAACTGACCCCTTTCGCCAGTCGCGGATCGCAGCGGACGGCCGCCGGGCACCCCCCCCCCCCGGCGGCCGTCCGCCTTCGTGCGTCTCCGTGTGGCCGGCCCGGCGGCTACGCGTGCTGCCGGTCGTGGCGGCCCTCGGCGAACTCCTCCACCATCTTGCGGTTGAAGGCGGGGATGTCGTCGGGGTTGCGGGAGGTGACCAGGCCGTGGTCGGTCACCACCTCCTGGTCCACCCAGCGGGCGCCGGCGTTCTTCAGGTCGGTCTGGATGGACGGGAACGAGGTGACGGTGCGCCCCTCCACCACGCCGGCCTCGGCCAGCATCCACGGCCCGTGGCAGATGGCCGCCACCGGCTTGTGCGCCTGGAAGAAGTCGCGCACGAAGCTCACCGCATCGGCGTCCTGCCGCAGGTGGTCGGGGTTCATCACGCCGCCGGGGAGCAGCAGCGCGTCAAAGTCGTCGGCGCGCGCGGCCGAGAGGGGGCGGTCCACGGGGAACTCGTCGCCCCAGTCGGTGTGCTGCCATCCTTTCACGCGGCCATCCTTCGGCGACACCAGCACCGTCTCGGCGCCGGCGTCCTGCAGCGCCTTCCGCGGCTCGGTCATCTCCACCTGCTCGAAGCCATCCGTCACCAGGATCGCCACCTTCTTCCCTTCCAGCTTCCCAGCCATCGTATCTCTCCTTCGCAACTGGTTTCGTGTCGTGGTATAGGAGGGCGCAGGAGGCGGCAAGCTCCGCGCCGTCACAAACCGCGCGACCCGGACGTTGCTGCTCCGTGATCTCCGTTTCCCCACCAACCCCACACGGGAGCCGCCCATGAAGAGAATCCTGTCCGCCGCGGTGCTCACGTTGCTCGCCGCCTGCTCCAACGCCACAGGCCCCAACGCCCGGGTGCAGGTGGCCACCGACCAGCGCGTCTACGCCCTACCCGCCGGGAACGGACCCGGCGTGACGGTGAGCTTCACCGTGCAGAACACCTCCGAGCAGACCGTGCGGCTGGTGCCCTGCGGCGCCACGGCCACGGTCTTCCTGGAGCACCGGGAGGGCAGCGCCTGGAGCGAGGTGGGCGCGAACGCCTGCCCCCTGATCCTGTACACGGGGCCGCTGGAACTGGCGCCGGGGGAAACGGTGTCGGGCACGGTGCGCACCGATCGCGTCTCGGGTACGTATCGTCTCCGCGCGCAGCTGGACGAAAGCATCGGCGGCGAGCATTTCGCCACCTCGCCCACGTTCGAGGTGCGCTGGGCCGACGGCTGATCCGTGCGAGGTGGGCGGGGCGAATCATGCGAAGGGCCGCCTGGAGTGATCGGCGGCCCTTCATCTTTCGAAAGCGGCGCGGGTTGCCGGAACCATGGTAGGCGCCTCAGCTTTCCGGGATGAGCGATGATGAAAGGATGGACGACGTGTTCGCGCGGCTGGCGGGGTCCACCTTCCGCCGGCGCTTCCGGCTGCGCGGCGGCGACCTGGAGTACCTGCGGCGCAGGGGGATGGACGCCGTGCTGCGCCATGCCCACGAGATGATCGCCACGCGCCTGGCTCCCGCGCAGCCGCCGAACGACGGCAAGCAGACGCCCATGCGCGGGCACCCCGTGTTCGTGGCCCAGCACGCCACCGCCACCTGCTGCCGCGGCTGCCTGGCCAAGTGGCACGCCATCCCCAAGGGGCGGGAGATGACGGAGGAGGAGCAGGCCTACGTGGTGCGCGTGATCGCCCGCTGGATCGCCGGTCAGGACGCCGCCGCCCCGCCAACCCCGCCAGCACCGCCGGAGGAACAGCTCGGGCTGGGGATGGATTGAGATCATCCCGCCGCCGGCGTTCTCGCCCGCCGCACTCACGCACTCACGCACTTCGCACTTCGCACTTCGCACTTCGCACTTCGCACTTCGCACTTCGCACTTTGCACTTCGCACTTCGCACTTCGCACTTC
>DASSJS010000112.1:0-39817 GCA_035691085.1 Longimicrobium sp. | reverse complement strand
CGGCGACCTGGCGGCCGTGCGCGAGCTGTCGCTGCGGGTGCCCGGCGGCGAGGTGTACGCGCTGCTGGGCGCCAACGGCGCGGGAAAGACCACCGCGCTGCGCTGCCTGGCGACGCTCCTTCGCCCGACGTCGGGCGCGGCGCGCATCGACGGGTTCGACTCGGCCGGGGAGCCGCTGGAGGTACGGCGGCGGCTGGGATTCCTGGCCGCGAGCATGGGCCTGTACCAGCGGCTCACCGCGCGCGAGCTGCTGCGCTACTTCGCCCGGCTGAACGGGATGGAGGACAGCGTGGCCGCGCCGCGGGTGGAGGAGATGGTGGAGGCGTTCGGGCTGGGCGAGTTCGCCGACCGGCTCTGCGGCAAACTGTCCACGGGCCAGCGGCAGCGCGTGTCCATCGCCCGCGCCGTGGTGCACGATCCCCCCGCGCTGGTGCTGGACGAGCCCACGCTGGGGCTCGACGTGCTGAGCAGCGAGTCCATCTTCCGCTTCATCTCCGACGCCAGGGAGCGCGGCCGCGCCGTGATCTTCTCCACCCACCAGATGAGCGAGGTGGAGCTGCTGGCCGACCGCGTGGGCATCATCGCCGGGGGGCGGCTGGTGGCCGAGGGGACCGTGGACGGCATCGTGGCGGGCACGGGCGAGCAGAACCTGGCCCGCGCCTTCCTGCGCATCGTGCGGGAGGCCGCGTGAACCTCCGGCTGATCCTGACGGTCCTCGCGAAGGAGCTGAAGGAAACGCTCCGCGACCGCCGCACGCTGTTCATGATGATCGTGATCCCCACCCTGCTGTACCCGGGGCTCATGGTCGTCCTCGAACAGCTGACGCTCTTCGGCCAGCGGCGGCTGAGCGAGCGTCCGGCCGCCGTCGCCGTCCGCGGGGTGGACCGCGAGATGTTCGACTTCCTCCGCCGCGACACCGCCATCCGCCTTTTGCCGGCGGAGAGCGCCACCGTGGCCGCCGTGCGCCAGCGCCACGCCGAGGCGGCCATCGTCGTGACCCGGCGGCCGGGGACGGCGGCGCGGATGGACAGCGTGCGGGTGCTGTACGACCCCAGCTACGAGCGCGGCCAGCGCGCGCACGACGTGGCCGCCCGCGCGCTGCGGGCGTACAACGACACGCTCCTCTCTCGCCGCCTGGCCCGGTACCGCCTCCCGGCCGACTTCGCGCGGCCGATGTTCGTGGCCGACTCGTCCGTCGCCACGGCGCAGGAGACGGGGGCGTACGCGCTGGGCCGCTTCCTTCCCGTGCTGCTGATCCTGATGACGCTGCTGGGCGCCTTCTACCCCGCCATCGACCTGGCGGCGGGCGAGAAGGAGCGCGGCACGCTGGAAACGCTGCTGACCGCGCCCGTCCCCGCGCGCGACATCGTGGCGGGGAAGTTCGCGGCGGTGGCGCTGATCGGGATGGCGGCGGCGGGAGCCAACCTGCTCAGCATGCTGCTCACCTTCCAGAGCGGCCTCTTCAAGTTCGCCAAGGCCGCGCACGTGCAGTTCACGCTCCCGTGGAGCACGGCGCTGCTGGTCCTCGTCGGATTGATCCCGCTGGCCGTGCTCTTCTCGGCGCTGTTCCTGGGGATCGCGGTCCGCTCGCAAAGCTTCAAGGAGGCGCAGAACGCGCTGACCCCCGTGCAGCTCGCCAGCACGCTGCCGATCCTGGTGATCACGCTCCCGGGGATCGAGTTCAACGCGGCGCTCGCCGCCGTTCCCGTGGTGGGGATCGCGATGATGTTCCGGGAGATGATGAGCGGCTCGGCGCGGCTCGTCCCCTCGCTGATCGCGTTCGGGAGCACCATCGTGTACGCCGGGCTGGCGCTGCACTTCGCGGCGCGCGCCTTCGGGCGCGAGGACGTGCTGTTCGGCGGCGGCGCGGGCACGGCGCCGCGCGGCGGGTGGCGCCAGCGGATGGCCGCGTGGCGCTCGGGCCCGCGCCGGGTGCCGCTCCCCGCCGAGGCGCTGGCGTTCGTGGGGCTGATCGCGCTGCTGTACTTTCACGCGGGGGCGGCCCTGCAGGCGCGCTTCGGCGAGCGGGGGCTGCTCTACTCGGAGTGGGGGCTGCTCTTCATCCCGGCCCTGCTGCTGGTGACGCTCGGGCCGTACGACGTGCGCCAGTCGCTGGCGCTGCGGCGGCCCACGCTGCGTTCGCTGGCGGGCGCGCTGCTGGTGGCGCTCGCGGGGATGCCGCTGGGATGGGCACTGGGATGGCTGCAGATCCAGGCGCTGCACCTGGAGATGCCGAAGGAGATGGCGGGCGCGCTGCAGCGGCTGATGACGGCGACCGACCTGCCGCGCTTCCTCTGGCTGCTCACGCTGGCGGCGGTGACGCCGGCGTTCTGCGAGGAGGCGGTGTTCCGCGGGGTGCTCTTCCAGTCGCTGGCGCGCGAGCAGCGGATGTGGCGCACGGTGGCGGCCACGGCGCTGATCTTCGGCGCCTTCCACCTCTCGAGCGAGTCGGCGATCCGCTTGCTCCCCACGGCGTGGGTGGGGCTGCTGATGGGGATCGTCGTCTGGCGGACGCGCTCGATCTTCACCAGCATGCTGATGCACTTCGTGAACAACGGCACGGTGGTGGTGATCATCTCGGTGCCGTGGTTCGGTCGGATGATGCTGAATGCCGGCACCGGCCAGCCCAACTGGCTGCTGGTGGCGGTGGCGCCCCTTGCGCTGGCGGCGGGGCTGTGGCTTCTTCCCCGGCGCACGCCGCTCCCCGACGACGTGGTGGCCGAGCCCGGCTCGCGCGAGGCGGCGGAAGAGGCGGGGCGGGTGGAAGACCCCGCGCGGTCCGCGGCGCCATAGGGCCATTTCCGTGGCAGGCTTCGGGCGGTTACGACCAGCGTCAGCGCGGCCGCGGCAAGCCCCCTCCCCCCGCCCCCTCCCCCCGCTCCGCGGGGGAGGGGGAGCACTACGCGCGAAAGGGCGAGTTTCGCGCGCGAATGTGGACTCGCAGTCCGCGAAGGCGGACTTTTCGATGGTTCAGCGGCGGGTTTCAACCCGCCGCGGGTGGCGCCGAGGCTTTGCCAGATTGCACAGATGCCCGCGTGGGAGTCCGCGAAGGCGGACTTCGGGCCGTTGTTGCCGCGGTTTCAACCGCCCGGTGCGGCCCTGTTCCGAGACCCCAACCCCGGTTGACCCGATGAGCCAGATGGTAGCCTGCGTGGTGCTGATCCGCGCCGTGCCCGGCGACGTGCCCGCGCTGGCGCGCCGTATCGCGGGAATCGACGGCGTGGCCGAGGTCTACTCCGTCTCGGGCGACTACGACCTGATCGCCATCGTGCGCGTGAAGGAGTACGAGCGCATCGCCGAGATCGTCACCGAGGAGATCGCCCAGATCCAGGGGATCGAGCGCACCAACACCCTCACCGCCTTCCGCGTCTACTCCCGCCAGGACCTGGGCGCCGCGTGGGACATGTTCGACTGAGTGGACAGGGAACAGGGGACAGCCTGCGGAAATCGCGCGCGAGCGGCTGGAGCAGTTCTTCGGCGCGTACTTCCACCAAGACTGGCCGTTGAAAGGCTCAGACTGATCCCTAATTGCCGCTGCCACAGTAAATGTAGGCTGCTGTTGCCGAAATATTGAATAAAGCGGCTTTCTGTGCTCCAGTTGCATCGGTGACGTTAACGTACACTTGTCCATATGTAGACCAAGAGTTCACCGCCCCGATGTAAGAACTCCCGGTGCCAGTAAAGGGATTCATGTTCCACGTACTCCACGCGTAGCTGTATGGAGCCTCCCCACCACTTACCACCGCGGACCAGCGGCATGCGACACCCCTTTGCACAAAGTTGGGGCCTTGGATCGTGACACTCGTGATTGTTTTCCGCGGCTTCGTGGGCGAGAGCGGGTCGCGTGCGGAGCTATCGGGTCCGCAGGCGGCAGCCAGCACGACGGCGGCCAAGAGCAGGGTGCGGGGGACGAGGTTCACAGCGGCCTCCATGAGAGCGGGTGAATAACTGTTCCGTCGCGAATGGATCTAAGTCTCATGAAAGCAGGTCACCTGCGCAAGAGTTTTGTTTTATATGTGACTTGAAAGGATTGTAAATGTGTTGTGTATTTCTAAATAGTGCGTGATCCCCCGTGCGTACGTATCCGCGCCAAGGCCCAATATGATCCAATGGCGGTACCGCCGAGCGCAATTTACGCGCGGCAGAAGGCTTTACCGCAGGCTCGAATCGCCGTAACTTGTTATGATTGCCGACGTTTCGAATCGCCGCACCACCGAATCCCGTCGGGCCGCTCTCCCCGCGACCTCTAACCAGCTGTATCCATGTTCCCAGTTCTTTTCAGAATCGGCGGGTTCACCGTCACCTCGTTCGGCGTGATGATCGCGCTGTCGTTCGTGGCCGGCGGGTGGATCCTGGGGAAGGAGCTCAAGCGCAAGGGGCAGGACCCCGAGCACGCGTGGGACCTGGCCGGCTGGGCCGCCATCTTCGGCATCCTGGGCGCCAAGATCTACTACCTGATCCTGAACTGGCAGCAGACCGTGGCCGACCCACGCCACATGATCTTCTCGCGCTCGGGGCTGGTGTGGTACGGCGGGTTCATCATGGCGGCGCTGGCCATCCTGTGGCGGCTGCACCGCCTCAAGCTCCCCATCCTCACCTTCGCCGACGGCATGGGCCCGGCGCTGGCGCTGGGGTACGCGGTGGGGCGCGTGGGGTGCTTCCTGGTGGGTGACGACTACGGCGGCCCCACCGACAAGCCCTGGGGCGTGGCCTTCCCCAACGGCGCGCCGCCCAGCACCGCGGGGAACCTGCGCGCCTTCGGCGTGCGCGTGGACCCCAGCGTTGCCGACGGAACGGTGATGACCGTGCACCCCACGCAGCTGTACGAAACGGCGATGAGCCTGGCCATCTTCTTCCTGCTCTGGAAGCTGCGCCACCGCTTCACCGTGCCGGGGTCGATCTGGTTCATCTGGCTCGCGCTGGCCGGCGTGGAGCGCTTCATCGTGGAGATCTTCCGCGCCAAGGACGACCGCTTCCTGGGCGGGATGACGGTGGCGCAGCTGATCAGCCTGCTGATCTGCGCCATCGGCATCGCCGGTTACGTGACGGTCACCCGCCGCGCCACGCAGCGCCCCCCTGCCGCCGCGCCGGCCCGCGCCTGACGCCCGCTCCGCCGCACGCGGATCCGAGAGCCGCTCCCCAGCCGGGAAGCGGCTCTTTTGTATCCCATCGGCCGAGCCCTCCTGTCCGCGTCCCCAGTGCCGTATCTTCCCCCGGCTGGCCACCCCGATCCCCACGTCGTCCACCGATCCGCGTATCCACAGGAGATGACGAAGATCAGCCGACGCCGCTTCCTTGCCGCGCTGGGTGCCGCTGGGGCCGGCGCTGCCGCGTATGGCGGGCTGGTGGAGCCGCGCCGGCTGGCAGTGACGCACCACGCCATCGGCGCGCGGACGGCGGAGTCGCGCGAGCCGTTGGTGCTGGCGCAGATCACCGACCTGCACATCCACCAGGTAGGCCACGTGCACCGTGCCCTCGGCGCGCGGCTGGCCGAGATCCGCCCGCACATCGTCGTGTTGACCGGCGATTCGGTGGACGACGTGGCGGACCTGCCCGTGCTCGCCGAGTTCCTGGCGCTGCTGGACCGGCGCACGCCCAAGTACGCCATCCTGGGAAACTGGGAGCATTGGGCCGGCGTGGACACGGGAGAACTGGGCGAGTTGTACGCGCGCCACAACGGACGGCTGCTGGTGAACCAGACGGTGGTGCACGCGCACGCCGGCCGGCGCCTGGCGATCACCGGGCTGGACGACATGGTGGGCGGCAGGCCCGAGCTGCGCGCCGCGCTCGCCGGCGCCGAGCCGGCCGACGCGCGTCTGCTGCTGGCGCACTCCCCCGGCTATCGCGACCGCGTGGGCGCCGACGCGGCCCCGTCGTTCGTCGCGGGCGCACGGGTGAGTGCGGGCGTGGAGGCGCGGGCCGCGGAGTTCCGCGCGATGCTCTCCGGCCACACGCACGGCGGCCAGGTGTCGCTCTTCGGCTTCGCGCCGGTCCTGCCGCCGGGGAGCGCGGGCTACGTGCGCGGCTGGTTTCGTGGTGACGGCAAGCTGCCGATGTACGTGTCACGCGGCATCGGCGAGTCCACGCTCCCGGTGCGCATCGGTTCCGTGCCGGAGCTGGCGGTGTTCACGATGTGGGTGTGAGGGGCGCGGTGGAGCGTTCAGGGGCGACATCGTGATGGGCGGGTGAACCCGCGCGGTACCCATGCTGATCGACGAGTGGATGCCGGTGTTCGAGGGCGGCCTCCCCATCACCCGCGAGCGTACGGCACAAAGCCTCGCAAACGGCGCGAGGCTGTGCGCGCGGCATCCGGGCGTCACAAAGGAGACCCGATGCGGGAAAGCGGTTCGCCGTCGTAGTTCAACCTCCCCCAGGCAGTTTTTGGGGAGGTCGGAGATTCGCGGACAGCCGTACCGTCCGCGAATCTCCGGGTGGGGACGACGGGGCCGTCGATCCTAACGTTCCATTCGTCTCCCCGCCGCATTCCCGCGGGCCATCGTTGGGTGTACCATGGGCAAACGCAGCGGCGGCCGAGCAACAACACTCGGCCGCCGTAATGTCCGGGCCAGGGCAGGTGCCTCAGGGGTGCGAGGCGGGGCGCGCGCCGGGACGAACGTAGTAGTTGCGGACAGCCCCTGAGAGCACGACACGATCCACCGCCCACGTCAGTCCCGGCGTGGGATTCATCAGGCGGTACTCCTCCCTGTGCGTGCGCTCGCCGCGGCGGACGGTCAGGTACACGGACGCGACCGCGCCCGACACAGCGAGCGAATCCACCAGGACGCGCGACTCGCGCCGCGGGTCGCCAGCAGCGGCATCACCGCACGGCTTGGCCGACGCCATGAACCAGTCCCGAATACCAGGCGCCAGGCCATCCACGACCCGCTGCTGTGATCCCGCGGCCCGGTAGACGCTGCACGCGTCGAACGCCGTGGAATCGCTGATCCAGTACAGCCGATATCCGATCACCGCGTTGATCGCCGCCACCTGCGGCGTTGCGCGGCCCCCCACCTGCGCGCCCAGCTCCGCCCCCACGCTCAATCCGAGCACAACAAGCACGAGTGCCGCCCTTGCTACTTGATGCATACGCCGGCCCCCGGGGGTAGAAGGTTGAACGGCTCATCGGTATAGATTCCGTTCGTCTCTCCGTTCGGATGCTCGAACAGAAGAACATGGGCGGCCTCATGGAGCGCCGTGTTCGCGAGCTCACGCAAGTCACTCACGTTCCCCGATGCTGCACCACCCAGCAGCCACGGATCGAAGTGGATGCGTGAGTCGTACGTCGCGCCGTAGTGTGAGGCCGTGCCGGTCAGATCGCTCCCGCCGCGGAAAACGGTCTTCGCGTTGAAGCTCTGCATGAACTGGTCGCGCATCTGCTTGCACTTGCGCCGATGCGCCGTGTCGGCAATGGCTGTATCGGGCCGAACGTAGTCCCTGATCGCCGCAAGGATCGTTGTGGAGTCGGCGCTCGTCAGCGGCTGTTCGCAGTTTGGATCGTTGACCGGATCGCAAGCCGTGGTCGAATCGGGTGGGGGTGGCGGGGGCGGCGAAGTACCGCCTCCGCTTGGCCCAGCACCCTCCGGCATGGGCGTGTCCGGATCACCGGGCGCTGCGGTGCAGTGCGGGTACTCACCGCCATACTTGCAGGCTGTCGCTTCCACCACGGGCATCGTGTAAATCCCGCGCTTCCCAACTACGTCACGCGGGCCCGTCGTGTCTCCGGCGCACGCTGCCAGGGCAATCAAGCCCAGAAGCCCCGCGACGACGATGGGACCTCGCGGCCATCCATCAACTGGAGCAAACTTCATCCGGCCCCCTCCTCTGAAGGTACACATTGTTTCTCCACCGGGCGAAGGTACCCATGGAGCGGCACGATGACCTGGTCGCCCCGGCACCTCGCTTCCGCGGCCAGACGCACATGTTTCGTCTCATTTGTGCGCGGGCCTGGATAGGGATCGTGATGCCACCATTGCGGTGGAATCTGCGATGGGGGAGGAAATCTCTTCAACTTGTCGCATAAAGAGTAACTTCATTGGACAGTTCTCACAACCGGCCGATCATGGGCGCCAGGATCGATGCGCACGATCTGGTTACCGAGCCCCCTCCCGGTCCCGCTCGCGGCGCGATCCGTGCTTCGTCCCGTCCTGATCATCCCACGCACGGCACACCCGCACACGCGGCGAAGCGTTGCAGAACGCAGTTGAAACCGGGGGCGGGCCCATTCCCGCGTTCGCCAACCCGGCATCCGGGCGGGGGGCGCAGGCGGTGGAGGCGATCCGCGCCGACGCGCGCTTCGTGCTGCGCGAGGCGGGCGCCGGCGAGCTGGCCGACGCAATCCGGCGCGAGCACCAGGGCGGCGCGCGGCGCGTCCTCGTTTCCGGCGGCGACGGGACCATCGCCACCGCCGCGGCCGCCGCGTGCCAAACGGGGATCGAGCTGGCGGTGCTCCCCGGCGGCACGCTCAACCACTTCGCGCGTGACCACGGCGTGCCCACCGAGCTGGAAGAGGCGCTGGAGCTGGCGGCCACGGGCACGGCCCGGCCGGTGGACCTGGGGTTCGTGAACGACCGGCCCTTCCTGAACACCAGCTCGGTGGGCGCGTACGTGGGCTTCGTGCGGCGCCGCGACCGGCTGGAGCGGTGGATGGGGTACCGCATGGCCAGCGTTCTTTCGGGATTGCGGATGATCATGCGGCTGCACAGCTTCGACGTGCAGATCAAGGTGGAGGGGAACGCCTGTTCGTACCGCACCGCGCTGGTGTTCATCGGCGTGGGCGAGCGCGAGACGCGCTTCCCCACCTTTGGCGGGCGGGTGGAGAACGGCCGCCCCGGGCTGCACGTGATCGTGGTGGAAGGAAAGGCGGTGGCGCGGCTCACCGCGCTGGGGCTGGCCGCCGCGGCCCGCGGGATCGCCGCGGTGTCGAACCGGCCGCAGGTGGACTCGTTCATGGCCGACGAGTGCACCATCGGGATGCCCAAGCGCCTGGCCTACCTCGCCATCGACGGCGAAACGCTGCGCATCATGGCCCCGTTCCGCTACCGTATCGAGCGCGGGGCCATGCGCGTGGTGCTTCCTCCGGAGGATGAAACCCGTGCGTCCGGATGATGGATGCCGTACGTTCTATGCTTCGGCAGGTTCTTCCCGCATCAGAACGCCGAGCGGAGCAGTTCGCGGATGAAACGAATGATGATGGCCACGCTGGCCCTGCTGCTCCCCGCCGCGGCGGGCGCGCAGCAGCAGCCGGGGCTCGCGCGGATCACGCAGCTCGACTCGCTGGCGCGCGTGCGCGTGGTGCAGCACTTCCTGGAGCCGCGCACGCTGGTGGGCGAGCTGGAGAGCGCCGACACCGCCGACATCACCGTGCTGCGCGGCACCGAGCGGCTCACGGTGCCGCTGGTGTACGTGCGCCACGTGGACCTGGCCACGCGCCGCCGCTCGTCGGGCGCGGGCGCGCTGCGCGGCGCGGTGTGGGGCTTCCTGGGCGGCGCCACCGCCACGGGGCTGTTCGTCCTCGCCTCGAAGGCGGGCGGCAGCGACTGCGCCGACTGCATCTTCAACCCCAGCACGGGCGTGATGGTGCTGGGCCTGCCGCTGACGGGGGTGAGCACCCTCACCGGCGCCGCAGTGGGCGCCGCGCGGCCGGGGGACTACTGGGTGCGCGTGAGCATGCCCTTCTCCATCCGCCACACCGAAGGCACGTAGGCCAGGCACCATCGGCAGGACGAAGCCCCCGCCGCGAGCGATTCGCGGCGGGGGCTTTTTCGTTCAGCGGATTACAGACGCTGTGCCGCATGCGCGTGGATGGTTCCGTGACAATTCCCCGGGCGGCTGAAGCCGCGCGCTACAACCACGGGAAGCCTCGCAAACAGCGCGAGGCTGCGGGAGAGAGCACCGGGCTGGCCGACGAGGTAGCGCGTGACCGGGCTCCGCCGATCGATCGCACCGAGGAAGCGTAGGAGGAGCAACCGCGCGCCGTACCTCCCGTACTCCCTCCGTACCTCCGTACCTCCGTACCTCCGTACCTCCGTACCTGCTACGCGTAGAACTCCAGGAAGCCGCAGCGCTCGCAGCGGTCGGCGGTGAGGGGGAAGCGGCGGCGGTCCTTCAGCTTGAGGCCGGTCCACACGCTCTTCTCGGGCTCGCCCTCGATCCACTCGGCCGCCTTGGCGCCCTGGTGCATGTCCAGGACGAAGCCGGTGGTCATGGGGCTGCCGCACTTGGGGCACTTCATCTCGCTTGGCATCGGCGCTCAGCGGGGCTTGAGGACCAGGCGGCTCACGCGGCGCGCCTCGGCCTTGCCGCGGTCCAGCGGGATGCGCCAGAGCCGGCCCGTGCGCCACATCGGCGTCTGGTCGCGGTAGTGGCGGCTGGTGGGGATCCCGCTCTCGCCGGTGGGGATCACGAAGCCGCCGTCGCCGTCCACGTCGGCCATGTCCACCACGTGGCGCTGGCTGGGGCCGTACCGGTTCACGAACGGCGGCGTGCGCCCGCCGTAGCCCGCCACCTTCACCGTGTTCCCCGACCCCGCGTTGGGGAACGGGCCGATGTTCAGCCCCAGCGCGCGGTTCAACGCCGACACCACGCCCAGCGGGTGGTCGATCTGCGTGACGTGCAGCTCGCCCCACGTCCTGGCCCCCACCGTGGCCACGGCCGCGCGCATCGCGGCGGCCAGGTGGTCGTCCAGCGTCTCGGCCTTCGGCGTGGTCACGTCGTCCACCCACGCGCCGCCGCCGCGCTCCAGCACGGCCTCCAGCGCACTGCGGGGGAAGTATACCGGCTTGCCGCGGAACTCGTCGTCGCCGATGCGGTGGCGCAGTTCCTCGAGCCACACGTAGAAGAGCGCCGCGGCATGGCTGTCGGTGGATGCATCGCCCGGCCAGGCGTTCAGCTCGCGCGCGGCGGCCGAGTCCCCCGCCAGCTGGGCGCCGCGCACGGCAAAGCGCTTGTAGCGCAGCGCCATGGCGTCGCGCACGTCCATCTGCTGCTTTGCCACGTCCGCCGCGGTCAGGCCGTGGCCGGCGCGCACCATCTCGGTGATGCGCTGGGCGCGGTACGGCTCGGCCCAGTTGCCGCCGATCAGGTACGGGTACCCCGCGCCGGCCGGGAGCTGGCGGTTGTTGGCGGTCACCACGAACCCCGCCGCCGGGTTCAGCGCGTGCGGGTGCTGGTCGAAGCCCAGCCACCCCGTCCAGTCGCCCTCCCCCGTCCATCCGGCGACGGGGAGAAGCCCGTTGCCGCCGCGGCGGATGGGGACGCGGCCGCCCATCCAGTAGCCGAAGTTCCCGTCCACGTCGGCGAAGACCACGTTCTGGTGCGGGTTGTTGAAGCCGTGCAGCGCCCGCGTGAACTCGCCGGCGTTCCCCGCGCGGTTCATCCCCAGCAGCGCCGTCATCTCGGTGGTGGGGAACTGCGAGGTCCAGCGCATGGCCAGCACCTTTCCGGGCACCCGCTTGTCCACGTCGCTCAGCACGGGGCCGTGGCGGGTCACGCGGACGCGCTGGATCACCGGCGCCGCGCCCTTCACCTGGATCGTCTCCTCCCTCGCCTCGAAGCGCGCCCACCCCCCGGGCGTGCGGTACTGCGTGCTGTCGGCCGGGTTCACTTCTTCCACGAAGAAGTCGACGTCGTCGATCATCGCGTTGGTGTACCCCCACGCCACGCGGCGGGTGTGGCCGATGGCCACGGCGGGCGCGCCGGGGATCATCATCCCCGCCGCGTCGATCGTCTTTCCGTGGATGGCGGCCAGGTACCAGAGCGAGGGCGCGCGCAGCGCCAGGTGCGTGTCGTTGGCCAGGATCGGCTTCCCGCTCCGGGTGCGCGATCCCCCGATCACCCACGAGTTTGACGCGCGGGTGAACGAAACGCCGTCGAGCAGCTCCATCGCGAGCTGCGGCACGCGGGGGAGCGGCACGGCGGCGCCGCGGGCGCGGGGGGTGCTGTCGGCGGGCACGGCCGGCGGGCGCACGCCGGGGGCGATGGGCGCGGCGGCCCCCTTCCCCTCCCACTGCGCGTCGTTGCCCAGGATGGTGGTGCCCCAGGCGGGGTCGCCGGGGTACAGGTCGCGGGCGAGCTCGGGGCCCACGGCGTCGATGGCACGCTGCAGGTCGAGCCCGACGTTCCAGTCGGCCAGGTCCCAGCTCATGATCTTGCCGATGGCCACCGTGTTGCGGACCGTCCAGTGCTCGGGCCTGAAGCGCAGCGCCAGGAACTCGGGCGGGAGCGGGCCGGGGTGATGGTCGATCCAGGCGTTCACCCCGTCGGCGTACGCCTGCAGCATGCGCCGGCTCTCGGGGTCCAGCGCGCGCTCGCCCTCGGCCGCGGCGCGGCCCATCCCCACGGTGCGCAGGAAGCGGTCGGTGTCCACCAGCGGCGCGCCCAGCACCTCGGCCATCCGCCCATCGGCCACGCGGCGGAACAGCTCCATCTGCCACAGCCGGTCCTGCGCGTGCACGTAGCCCACGGCGCGGAACAGGTCCTCGTCATCCTGCGCCCACACGTGCGGCACGCCCAGCGAGTCGCGCCACACCTCCACGTTGCCGTGCAGGCCGGTGAGCACGGCGTCTTGCGTGGGGTCGGCCTCGGCCCGCCCCACGTACCACCGCGCGCCGACGGCGAGCAGGACGACCAGCAGCACGATCCCGATCAGGACGTACGCGAGCTTGCGGAGCATGAGGACCGGAGACGGGGCGAGGCGTGACGGAGAGATGTGGGTCGCGCGGAATGATGCGTCCGGGTGCGATGCCGGGTCAAGCTCGCGCGCATTTTTCGTCGCGCCTTGTGTGGGCACTCTCACTGCAATGACGCAGAAGAGGCGGACTCCGAGCGAGCTACAGCGTCGATGCGAATCGTGAGACGGACGGCTGAACTCGTGATGAAGTCCACGTTCGACTCCATCCCTCCGGCGCTCGGCGTTCGGTCAGGGAAGACTGGAATCATCGGGCGCCCGGAATGATGCAACAGCTGTCGGCGCGGAGCGGCAGGCGACCGATCAAGTTGATGAAGAACGGCGGAGGATTTTCGCCTGGCTCTGTCTTTCCGCCGATCCCCCGTTCGTCAACCTCGCGAGCTCGGCGGCACCGTTGGACGCGGGGATGACGCCGCCGCGAACGGCAGCGAACGCGGCTGGGAGCGCCATCCGCCGTGGCCGTGGATGGCGTGATAGTTGCCTCGAACAGCGCCCCCGCGTGCCGCGGGCCGGATGCGGCACCAGCGACCCCAGCCGGCCAGGAGATGGCACCGTGGCAGAGATCAGGGTGAACCCGCGCGGCACCGGCGACGGCGAGCCTCCGCGCCGCGGCGGGTTCCGGTGGTGGTGGCTGCTGCCGCTGCTGCTGATCCCCGTGTTCCTGGTGGTCCGCGGCTCGGGTAACGATCACGTGGTGCCCGGCCTGGACACCGCCGCCGCCGCCGACCCGGCCGATTCCGTCACCGCCGCACCTGTCGTGGCGCCGGTGCCCGTCGACACCGCACCCACCGCCGCCGAAGCTCCCTCGCCGGCGTCCTCCGATACGGCGGGATCCGTTGCCGCGAGTCCATCGGGCACGTCACCGGCAAGGCGGGCGGCGGACGAGAACCGGGCTGGAAACCGCACCACGGCGGACACGGGCACGTCCACCGGCTCGCGGAGCGGCGCGCGTGCGGGAAGGGCGCGGCGTGACACGGCGGCGACGGATTCCGGCGCGCGCCGCGGGATGGAGGGGCGCGACACGGCCGCGCGGGGCGACAGCGCGCGGCTGGACTAGACAGGGCGAGTGCGGGGGCCACGGTCCGGCCCCACGATGGAAGCCTTCAAATGGAAACACGGCTCATGCACAACGATCAGCTGGTACCGCTCCACTCGCTCCCGGACTTCGAGGTGGCCGACGGCTACACCGACATCCGCGGCTTCGATGCATTCCTGGCCGACGGCCGCCCGGTGGGGCGCGTGCGCGAGATGCTGGTGGACACCGGCGCCGGGCGCGTGGCCGCCATCACCCTGGACGGCAACTCGGCCATGCGCGGCGGCGGGCAGGTGCCCATCGAAAGCGTGGAGATCGACACTCCCGCGCGCCGCGTGCTGATCCAGGGCGCCGGCGCCGAGGGGCTGGGGATGGCTGCGGGGGGCGCGGCCGCCACGGCCGACGCCGCCGACCTGATGGACGAAGACGCCACCCTTCTGCACGGCGCGGCGGGCGGCGAGGGCGAGCAGCGCATGGTTCTGGCCGAGGAAGAGCTGGCGCTGTACAAGGACCGCGTCTCGGCCGGGAGCGTGGACGTGCACAAGCGCGTGGAAACGCGCCACGTGCGCGAGAGCGTGCCGGTGATGCACGAGGAGGTCACGGTGGAGCGCCGCGCCGTGAGCAACCCCGGCGCCGGCACCGAGGTGCGCTACGAGGGCGACACCATGATCGTGCCCATCGTGGAGGAAGAGCTGGTGGTACAGAAGCGCACCGTGGTGCGCGAGGAGCTGGTGATCCGCCGCACGCAGGTGCAGCGCGAGCAGGTGGTGGAGGCCGACCTGCGCCGTGAGCACGTGGACGTGGATGGCCCCGGCGTGGCCGCCCGCGGCTCGATGGACGCGGGGGCCGATCGCGCGATGCGCGCCGCCGGCACGCCGGAGATGCGCGGCACCGCCGAGGGCGGCGGGCCCGACGGGGTGCGCGTGCGCTGACGGAGCGGCTCGGGCTGCGTCAGGCGGGCGCGAGCATCAGCGGCCCGGAAGCGAAAGGGTGGCACCCCGGCGGCGGGGCGCCACCCTTCTGTTTTCGCCCCAGGCCCTTGCGGCAAGCCATCTTGCGGCCGGGGCGGCGAGGGGGGCCGGCGTGCCGTGGCTGGCTTGATCCTTGCCACCTCCCCGGCCCCCGATCCGGGGTGTGGAGCGACCATCAGAACTGGAGGAAAAGGTGGCAGAGATCAAGGTGGACCGAGACAACCGGGTGGGCGAGCCGCGGCCGGGCGGGTTCAAGTGGTGGTGGCTCCTTCCGCTGCTCCTGATTCCCCTCTTCTTCCTGCTGCGCGGCCGTGACCATGACGACGACCAGACCGTGGTGACCGACACCACCACCGTGGCCCCCGCGCCCATGCCCACCGACACCGCCGTGGTCCCGCAGGGCACGGTCACCGACACCGCGGCCGGAATGGGCGCGGCGGGGGCCGGCACGATGGGGACGGGAACCACCACCGCGGCGGGCGCGGCCAACCAGAGCGACACGCTGGTAAAGGTCGACAGCACCAAGAGCCCGTGACGGAAGCGGAGCAGGCGCGGGGCGAAGGCCGCCTCGCGCGGGAAGGGAGCCTCAACCAGACATGGCCTGACATGCACAACGACCGGCTCGTACCACTCGAATCGCTCCCGGATTTCCACGTGGCCGAGGGCTACACCGACATCCGCGGGTTCGACGCCTTCCTCTCCGACGGGCAGCAGGTGGGCCGCGTCCGGCACCTGCTGGTGGACCCCGACGCCCAGCGCGTGGCCGCCGTCACGCTGCACGGCGTGGGCGCCGGCGGCGACGACATGCAGGTGCCCATCGAGGACGTGGAGATCGACACCCCCTCGCGCCGCGTGACGGTCCAGGGCGCCGGGGCCGGAACGCTGGGCGTGGGCGACCGCGCCGCCGGAACCGCGGGGATGGTGGCCGGCGCGGAGGACTTGGGGCGCCGTGACGCCGGCGTGGCGGGCGAAGAGCGGATCACGCTGGCCGAGGAGCAGCTCGACGTGCAGAAGCGGCGCGTGTCGGCCGGCGCCGTGGAGGTGCAGAAGCATGTGGAGACCGAGCACGTGCGCGAGTCGGTGCCGTTGAAGCACGAGGAGGTGACGGTGGAGCGCCACGCCATCGCCGACCCCGCCGTGAACCCCAACGCCACCTTCGAGGGCGGCGAGATCCGCGTGCCGCTGACCCAGGAAGAGGCGGTGGTGGAGAAGCGCACCGTGGCCAACGAGGAGCTGGTGGTGCGCACGGGCCAGGTGCAGGAAACGCAGACCGTGGAGGCCGACCTGCGCCGCGAGCGTGCCGAGGTGATCGAGCACGGCGACGTGCGCACCGGCGGCACCGGCGACACCGGGCTGCGGGCCGACAACCCGCTCCGCGGCGGGCGCGACCTGGACGGCGACGGCGTGCGCTAGCACGCGGGCGGACGGACGAGCGAAGGGGTGCCCGCGGGCGCCCCCTCGCTGTCCAAATGTTTGTCATGGAAGGATTTGCGGAACAGACGTTGCACAAGCAGTGCGCTCCCCGGAAGCGGGAAGGACCCGCTGGGGACGGTATCAAACCTCGAAGGAGAACTCATGCGCGACAACCTCAACGACCCGAGCCTGGACCCGACCCGCGACCGCCTGGAAGGCACCGACCGCACCCTGGCCGATCGCGAGATGACGGGCCGCGCCGAGACGGAAGAGCGCATCACGCTCAACGAGGAGCAGCTGGCGGTGGGGAAGCGCCAGACGCAGGCGGGCGAGGTGGAGGTGCAGAAGCGCGTGGAGACGCATCACGTGTCGGAGCAGGTGCCGCTCACGCGTGACGAGGTGACGGTGGAGCGCCGCCCGCTCACCGGCGCCGACGCCATGCACGCCGCCCCCGACGCCTTCCGCGAGGAGCACATCAGCGTGCCGCTCACCCGCGAGGAGGTGGTGGCCGAGAAGCGCGCCGTGGGCGCCGAGGAGATCGTGGTCAAGAAGCACCAGGTGCAGGAGAACCAGACGGTGGAGGCCGACCTGCGCCGCGAGCATGCCGAGGTGCGCGAGGTGGGCGACGTGCACCGCACCGACGGCATGCGCGCTGACACCCTGGATCGCGGCACCCTGGACGGCGACCGGCTCGACGCCGACAACCCGCTCCGCGGCGGCCGCGACCTGGACGGCGACGGCGTGCGCTGAGCCGGCAGGGGTGACGATTTGACGAAGGGGCGCTCCCGCGGTGGGAGCGCCCCTTCGTTATTAAGGTGCTGAGTGCTGAGTGCTGAGTGCTGAGTGCTGGGTGCTGGGTGCTGGGTGCTGGGTGCTGGGTGCTGGGTGCTGGGTGCTGGGTGCTGGGTGCTGGGTGCTGAGTGCTGAGGACTTGACTGCCAGGCGTACGATCGCGCCGGCCTGGCATGCCGCCCGGACGGCGCGATTCGCTTCTCCCTCTACTTTTGCGGTCCGCCGCTACCGTTGTTTGCCGCTCACGTTACCACATGGCGGCGACGCGGCCGGCGGGGCGTGGGACGACCTCGGCCGTGCGGCACAGGGCCTCGAGCTCGGCGTCGGTGCGCTCGTCCCATTGCTCGGGCGCGGGGATCAGACGCCGCTTCTCGGTGGGCGACTCGAAGCAGAGCCAGCAGGGCCGGTCCTCGTCCGCCGGCTGCCCCGCAACGCTGGGCGCCACGAACGAAGTCGGCCGCACATTCCACACACGCCAGGGGACGCCTGCATCGTCCCGGTACTCCCTTAGTGCCACGCTCTGCTCTCCCGCGGGATAACGGTGGGGCTCCCATCAAATCGCAATCGCCATGCAAGAGAGGTTCCAGTTCGGCTGGCCGAAGTGCGTTCGCCACATGTGCTTGCGCAACGTTTGCACAAACAGGGTGCGCCGGCCGGGCTCAGCCCGCCGGCGCAATACAGCACTCAGCACTCACCACTCAGCACTCAGCACTCACCACTCACCACTCACCACTCACCACTCAGCACTCAGCACTCAGCACTCAGCACTCAGCACTCAGCACTCAGCACTCAGCACTCAGCACTCAGCACTCAGCCCCGCCTACACCGTCGCCGGAGCCGCCGGCACCGGCGTCCGCAGATCCTTGCGCAGGATCTTCCCCACGTTGGTCTTGGGGAGCTCGGCGCGGAACTCGACCTGCTTGGGCACCTTGTAGCTGGTCATGTGCTCACGGCAGTGGCGGATCACCTCCTCGGCCGTCAGCGCGGGGTTCTTCTTCACCACCACGGCCTTCACCGCCTCGCCGCTGCGCTCGTCGGGCACGCCGATCACGCCCACCTCGGCCACGCCGTCCAGCTGCGCGATCACCTCCTCCACCTCGTTGGGATACACGTTGAAGCCGCTCACCAGGATCATGTCCTTCTTGCGATCCACGATCCGCACGTAGCCATCCTCGTCCATCGCCGCGATGTCGCCGGTGTGCAGCCACCCCTGGGCGTCGATCACCTTGGCCGTCTCGTCCTCGCGCTGCCAGTAGCCGGGCATCACCTGCGGGCCGCGCACCAGCAGCTCGCCCGGCTCGCCCAGCGGCACCGGCGCGCCCGATTCGTCGGCCAGGATCAGCTCGGTGCTGGGGAGCGGGATGCCGATGGTGCCGTCCTTCACCATCCCCCCGATGGGGTTGAAGGTGACCACGGGCGACGACTCGGTGAGCCCGTACCCCTCCACCACCGGCGTGCCCGTCACCTCCTTCCAGCGCGCGGCCACGGCGCTGTGCAGCGCCATCCCGCCCGCCAGCGACGCCACCAGGTGCCGGGGCGGGCTCTGGCGGAACCACTCCTCGTTCAGCAAGCCGTTGAACAGCGTGTTCACGCCGGTGAACCAGGTGATGGGATACTTCTCCCACGCCTTCTGCAGGTTGGTGACGGGGCGCGGGCTGGGCACCATCACGTTGCGCCCGCCCAGCGCGTAGAACAGCAGCAGGTTCACCGTGAACGCGAAGATGTGATAGAAGGGGAGCGCGGTGAGCACCGTCTCTTCGCCGGCGTTCAGGAAGGCCTGGCTCACCTCCTCCAGCTGCATGGTGTTGCCCAGCAGGTTGCGGTGGGTGAGCATGGCCCCCTTGCTCACGCCGGTGGTCCCGCCGGTGTACTGCAGCGCCGCGACCTCGTCCAGCTCGACCCCGGCCACGTACGACGGCAGGTCGGCCCCCTTCAGCGCCGCCTGCCCCGCCTTCACCGCGGCGGAAAAGCGGGTGTGGGCGACAGTCGCCTTCGGGATCTGCTTCTTTACGTACTTCAGCACCGTTTTGACCAGCGTGGCGCGCAGCGGCGAGAAGCGCTCCACGATGCTGGCCAGCACCACCGTCTCGATCTTGGTTTTGGGAAGCACCTCGGGGAGGCGGTCGGCGAACATGTCGAGGATCACCAGCGCCCGGGCGCCGCTGTCGGCGAACTGGTGCGCCATCTCGGTGGCCGTGTACAGCGGGTTGGTGTTCACCAGCACGCACCCCGCCTTCAGGATGCCGAACGCGGCGATCGGGTACGCAAGGCAGTTGGGGAGCTGCACGGCCACGCGGTCGCCGGGCTTCAGCCGCAGCGTTTCGCGCAGGTACGCCGCGAAGGCGTCGCTCAGCTGGTCGGCCTGGGCATAGGTGAGCGAGGCGTCCATCCCGTTGGGCATGCACTGCGTGAACGCAGTCCGCGGCCCGTAGCGGCTGGCCACGTAGCGAAACATGTCGGGCAGGTGCTTGTACTGGATGGGAGGGATCTCGGGGCGGGTTCCCTGCACGTAGTGCTGGACCCAGGGACGTTCGCTCATGGCCACCTCGGTGGGAAGGATGAGAGGCGCGTGGGATGCTGGAGCCAATCGTACGGGCTCGGCGGCCCCGCATCAAGTTCCATCGTAACGAAAACAGGTGCGTGAGTGCGTGAGTGCGTGAGTGCGTGAGTGCGTGAGTGCGTGAGTGCGTGAGTGCGTGAGTGCGTGAGTGCGTGAGTGCGTTCCGTGTCCGCGGCCGTTCACGCCAGAAGTATTGAAGTCACGACTTAATTAAGTCACGACTTCAATACCTCACGCGCTCCGCCATTGCGTGACGCTGCCTTTGGCTTCTGCGCGGACGGATACAGGTCCTTCAGGCTCCACAGGATCACCTCGTCGCGGCTGGCGCGCACGGCGTCGGCAAACGCCGCGCTAAACCCGCCCGCGGCCACCCAGATGATGGGGGACGAGCGCTCACGCGCGATGTGCGCCCACTTCACACCCGACGCGGCCAGCCGGTCCAGCATCTTCAGGTGGTGCAGGTGCCACTCGGGTGTGAGCGGACGCGAGTTCCACTTCACGCCGCCCGTCATCACCCGGCCGTCGGTGAGCTGGCAGGCGATGTCCATTTCCAGCGCCTTGCGCTCGGAGTCGAGGCCTTCCCAGAACCCCCACTCCCTCACGATGGGCAGCCGCTCGGCGCGGCGGCGGTACGCCTGCTCGGCCATGCGCTCGAACACGTGGCCCATGTACGTGTCCATGCGCGGCACCACCTCGTCGCGCCAGACGCGCCGCGCCGGCGTGCGCTCCAGCGTGGTTCCCAGCGGCGCCACGAAAGCGTGGTAGAACATCAGCGCCGGGTCGCCCAGCCGGTAGCGGTACGGCTCCTTGGGCCGTGCGCCCAGGTTCCGGCGCTGCTGCACGTACCCCAGCCCCACCAGCCGCTCCACCTTCTGGCGCAGCCCGGTGTCGCCCTGCAGCCCCGCCGCCTGGCCGATCTCGTTCAGCTCCGTGCTCCCCGACCCGATGGCGCGCAGGATGGCGGTGTAGCGGGGCACCTCGCGCAGCCCCTGCTCCTGCATCAGCGCGGTCTCCACCAGCGCGCGCACCTCGCCGCGCGGATCCAGCATCAGCCGCGCGGCATTGTCGGCCAGCGACTCGCCGGGGTCCACGGCGGCCAGGAAGCGCGGCGTGCCGCCGAAGATGCCGTAGAGGTACGCCCTGTCACGCAGCGACCGGAAGCGCGCCATCTCGGCGGCGTGGCAGTAGTCGAACGCCTCCAGGCGGGCCTTCCAGCTGAAGCGCCCGTGCAGCGGCGCGCTCCCGGCGTCGAGCGCCTCGAGCGTTCGCACCGACGACCCCGCGAGCACCAGCACCAGCGGGCGCGACTCGCGGCGCTGCTCCCACGCGGCGTTCAGCTCCGAGGTCACCGCCTCGAGCGCCGTCTGCGTTTCGCCCAGGTACTGGAACTCGTCGAGCACCACCACCAGGGGTTGAGGCGCCCGCAGGTCCAGCAGCATCCGGAACACCGTCCGCCAGTTCGGATAGTCGTCGGGCACCATCGCCTGCCCCGACCAGCGCGCCACGTCCTCGATCAGCTGGCGGCGGTTCTGGTCGGGGGTGGTGGCCGCGGCGGTGAAGTAGAACGTGATCTCGGGTGGCCAGGTGTTCGTGAGCAGAAAGGTCTTGCCCACCCGCCGGCGCCCGTAGATCAGCGCCAGCTGCGGCGTGCCACGCTGCAGCAGGCGGCGGAGCTCGCTCTGTTCCGATTGGCGGTCGATCATCCGGGGAAGCGCTCCTATTGAAGTCGTAACTTAATTAAGTCATGACTTCAATACTACACGCTCTTCTGAAAAAGCGAAAGAGTTCATCGTAAACGCTCACCCCATCGGTGCTTTCTGTCAACGCGGGTTGACGGCCCGGCCGTTCTCGCTGATGGATTCGTAATCCAGGAAGCCTTAAACCCGCCGTTCACCCGCCGCCGCGCGGGTCGATCTCGACGCGGTATTCAGCGCGGTTCCGGGAGATCGTCAGCCCACGCCGAGCCCACCAGCGGGGCGCCGCCCAGCACCAGCGCCCGCATCCGTTCTCCCGGACGAACTTCCGTCCCCGCCGGGAGGATGCCGAGCGCATCGGCGGCGGCCATGGAGCTGGCGATGCCGGAGCCCTGCGCGCCGGTGGACCGAGCGTGGAGCTCGCCATCCACCGTCTCCAGCCGCAGCCGGGGGATCAGCATCAGCTCGCCGCGCGCGGAGAAGGGCTCATCGGCGATCGCGTCCACCGTGGGCGCGTGGACGCGGGTGTGGCCGGCCATGCACAGCAGCGCGGGGCGCACGAACAGCTCGAACGTCACCATCGTGCTCACCGGGTTCCCCGGCAGGCCGAACCAGGGGATGCCGCCCAGCCCGCCCACGCGGCCAAAGGCCAGCGCCGAGCCGGGCTTGATCTTCACCCGCCAGAACTCCACCTCGGTCTCCAGCCCGTCCATCGCCCCCCGCACGTGGTCGTGCTCGCCCACGCTGATGCCGGCGCTGGTGACCAGCGCGTCGCACCCGCGCGCGGCCTCGATCACCGCGCGCAGGCTCTCGGGCGTGTCGCGCGCGATGCCCAGGATGCGCGGCTCCATCCCGCTCTCGGCCACCTGCGCGGCCAGCGCGTAGCTGTTGCCGTTCACGATCTTGCGCCCGGCCAGCACCTGGTCGAACCCGTCCACGTCCACCAGCTCGTTTCCCGAGGTGGCGATGGCCACCACGGGGCGGCGATGGACGGCCAGCTCCGCGCGGCCGAGTTGCGCCGCCACGCCCAGGTGCGGCGCGCGCAGCACCGTTCCCGCGCGCAGCACCGTCTGGCCGGTGCGCACGTCCTCGCCGCGCGGCCGCACGTTCTTCCCCGCGTCCACGTCTTTGAAGATGGTGACGCGGCCCTCCGTCGTGCCGATGCCGGTGCCGCCATCCGTGTGCTCCACGCGAATCACGCCGTCCGCCCCCTCCGGCACCGGCGCGCCGGTCATGATTCGCGCGGCCTCGCCGCGGGTGAGCGCGCGGCGAGGGAAGCTCCCGGCCGCGATGTCATCCACCACACGGAGGGTGACGGGGGATGCGGCGGATGCGCCGCGCACGTCCTCCGCGCGCGCCGCGAAGCCGTCCATCGCCGAGTTGTCCCACGGCGGCAGGTCGGCGCGCGCGGCCACGTCTTCCGCGAGGACGCACCCGAGCGCGCGCAGCAGCGGCCGCGACTCCGTGGGAAGCGGCGCGACGGCGGAGAGGATGCGCCGCAGCGCGTCGGCCGGAGAGAGCCAGTCCGCGTGGTCAGCGCGCATCGCCGCCCTCCATGAAGCGGGTCTCCAGCAGGTCCGCCACGCGGGTGACGTGGCCGCCATCCACATCCAGCGGGATGATGTCGCACGCCGCGCGGAGATCCGCATCATCCGTCACGATGGCGATGAACCGTGCGGCGGACTCCGCATCATCTGGATCGTAGACCGGCCGGGTGTGGACGGCGCGGCGGAAGACCTCGATCTTTGGCAGCGCGCCGTATTTCCATCCCTCGATCAGCACCAGCTCGTAGCCGCGGCCGGCGTAGAACTCCGCCACCAGCCGCTCCGGGTCGGGCTCGCCCTCCGTGCGCATCACCAGCGCGACCTTGCCGGTCCCGGCCATCAGGGTCGCCTCCGCCTCCCCTTCGTTGAAGTGGCGCCAGCTGTCGCGCCCGGGCTGGTCGGTCTCGAAGGCGTGGTGGCCGTGCTTGATGGTGGCGATGCGGCGCCCGCGGCGCTTCAGCTCGGCAGCGAGCGCCACGGTGAGCGTGGTCTTGCCGCTGTTCTTCCGGCCGATGATGCAGACGGCGGGGGGGAGGTCAGGACGAGGCATCGGTGCGCCGCGCGAGCTGCTGGGCACGCTCCAGGTCGTCGCGCGTGTTGACGTTGAAGAAGAGGACCTCGGGATCGCCGAACCGCCGGACGATGTCGACCGGAAGCCGCACGGTTTCGACGGACGCCAGCAGCGCCCGCATCGACCGGTCGCCCGACTCCAGCAGCCGCTCGATGTGCGCCAACGCGGCAGCCGGGTACCACGCGCAGAGCGGTTCGACGCCGCGCCCGCTCTCCGGGACGACAGCGCGGGCGCCATCGCCGCGCGCCGCCATCTCGCGCAGCAAACCGGCGGCGGCGAACGGCAGATCGCACGATACGCAGAGCGCGCCTTCCCCGCCCCGCTCCGCCGCCCAGCGCAGCGCCGCCTCCACCCCCGCCAGCGGCCCCAGCCCCGGCACCCGGTCGCCGCGGATCGGGAGATCGAGGTCCGCGAACAGCTCCGGCTCGTTCGCGATCACCACGATCCCGTCCACCGCCCCGGCCAGCGCATCCCGCACCCGGTGGATGATGCGGCGCCCATCCACCGTCGCCAGCGCCTTGGGCGAGCCGAACCGGCTGCTCGCCCCACCCGCCAGGATCGCGCCGATGATGGGATTCTGTGGCAATGCGGGAGAGCTCTGGGCTGCGAATGCGTGATTCGGCGGATCACGTCGGCGGGTTGAAACCCGCCGCTGGAACATCGGGAAATCCGCCTTCGCGGACTGTGGCGTCGGTATCCCCGCACATGACGGAGTTCCGCGCGACCAACGACGTCCGCCATCCGCGCGGGCATTTAGGCGCGCCAATCCGCGAAGGCGGATTTCCGGGCCGTGATCAGCGGCGGGTTTCAACCCGCCGCGGTGAATCCTCCGTAGTGAACCCGCCGGCGCTGAGCCCGCCCGCTCGGAGAAACGTAGCCGTCCCGCGCCGCCGCCGCACCCGGAACGCCTCTTGCGCGCCGCACCGGCGTATTCGCACCAGACCAGATCGGGACTGACCAGGAGGTGGATGGATGGCGCGCTACGACGACTCGTACGACGGCCCTTACAACGCCCGGCGCGGCGGATGGGACGACCGCTTCTCGCGAGGGTGGGAATGGACCCCGTTCCCCGAGCAGGCGCCGCCCAGCTATTCGGGCGGCGACTGGAACCGCGGCCAGGGCGGCCCGCGCGCGCAGGGCGGCTACGGCGGCGGCTTCAACCGGTACGGCGGCGACTTCAGTCGCGGATACGGCGCCGGCTTCAGCGGTGGAAACACCTACGGCGGCGGGCCACGGTTCGCGGCCGGCTCGCCCCGTGGCGGCTGGAACACGGGCCCGTACGCCACCCCCCGCCGCACGCCCGACGGGCTGGTGGGCGGCCGCGGCGGCATGGCGGGCCCGCGCGGCGAGTACGGCGGCGCGTACGAGCAGTACGGCGGCATCCCCCGCGGCCCGCGGCAGGGCGAGTACTACGGCGGCCGTGCCTCGCAGGCGCGCGGGTACGACGCGGGGTATGCGCGCGAGCCCTTCATGCCCGACGAGGCGTATCGCCGCCACCCCGAGTACCGCCAGCAGCCGCAGCCGCGCGAGTGGGAGGCGCACCAGCACGAGTTCGGCGAGGAGCTGACCGACGAGCAGGTGCGCGCGTCCGTCTATCGCCGCATGCGCGCCGACGCCTGGCTGGACCCCAGCCGCATCACCGTGCAGGTGGACGACGGCGTGGTGACGCTCACCGGCGAGGTGGACGACTTCCTGAAGGCGCGCTACGCCTGGGACGACGCGTGGGAGGCCGAGGGTGTCCGCGGCGTGGTGAACAACCTGACCGTGCGCGCCGACCAGTCCCACGCGCCCAACCACGGCGACGTGCTCCCCCAGAGCGGCGGCGACCGCACCTCGGCGGACGAGGGCGGAATACCCTGATCCCGCCTCACCGCAAAACGAACCGGGCCCCGGCGCTTCCATCGCCGGGGCCCGATCTCATTCTCTCGAAGTCCTGAACGCACTGGCGCACTCACGCACTCGCGCACCTGTTGCCCTCCCGTCCTGAACGCTCAGTGATTCTCCGAGTTCCGATACCCATCCGCCACCGGCCGGTCGGGCGGCTCGTAGCTGGTTCCCTCCTCGATGGCGGTGCCCACGTCGTGGCTGCCATACATCTGGGCGTCCAGGTCTTCCACCAGGTGCCCGGCGGTGTCGCTCTGGTCGAACTGCGGCTCGCCCATCTGGTCGTCCACCTCCAGGTCGGCCGTCAGCGCGTCATCGGCGGCCTCGGGCATCTCGCCGCGGTGGAGCTCGTCCACCATCAGGTCGTTGGTGAGCTGGGTCTCGTCGAGCCCCAGCACCTCCACCAGCGCCTTCTCGGCGATCTGTATCTCGCCGTCACCCGACACGCGCCCCGACAGAGTGACGTGGCCGTTGCGCACCGCCACCTCGATCCACCCCATGTCGAGCTCGGGGTATTCGCCCAGGTTCTGCACGACGAGGTCGTAGATCTCGTCGTCGCTCATGGTCGAGAAGTCGAACGTTCCAAAGTCACCCAGCATCTGCCGCCCCGATCCGGTCACCGACCCGTTAGAAGTGCAGTACCACCCCGATCCCCGCGCTCGCCGCGCTGCTCCACTCGCGCAGCTTTTCCTGGTTGCGGTTGCGGAAGCCATCCGGGGCAGACAGGCGCCAGAGCCGGCCGTTGAGCTCCGGGCGCAGGGAAAGCGTGCGCGTAACGTACACGTCGGTCCCCGCGTTCACTCCCACCGCAAACGTGGGGCCGAAGCGGAAGCGCTCGGGGCTGGGCACCTTCACCACGCTGCTGTCGGGGTCGCCGCCGGTGATCTGGCGCGCGTAGCCGCCCTTGACGCCCACGTACGGCGCGAAGCCGCGGTAGGCCCGCGGCCCGGTCAGGTGGAAGAGGAACCCCGCCTCGGCCAGCAGGATGCCCGCGTTCACGCGCTGGTCGGTGGCGATGGGG
The DNA here is from genome assembly GCA_035691085.1 of Longimicrobium sp. Taxonomy (GTDB): domain Bacteria; phylum Gemmatimonadota; class Gemmatimonadetes; order Longimicrobiales; family Longimicrobiaceae; genus Longimicrobium. The sequence continues at coordinate 13,649 of DASSJS010000112.1, read as the reverse complement.
GTGATGGTCGCCGAGTCGGCCGAAGCCTCGGCCAGGAACACGTCGCGCTGGCTGGCCATGTACCCCGCCGACGCCTGCAGCGACAGCGGCCCGCTCAGCCGCAGCTGGTACGCCAGGCCGAACATCGGCGCCGACCGCGGCCCGATGTCTACCGAGGTGCTGTCGGTGAGCGCCAGCGTGGGGCTGGTGAACACGTACGCCGCGAACGGCTGCAGCCCCTGCTTCTGCTCGATGTAGCGGATCGGCGAGGTGATGCTCTGCGCCGCGCCGGTACGGGCGGCCAGCGCCAGCAGCGCCACGGCGAGTGCGGTCCGCGAAAGTCGGATCATGCTGTCTTTGAGAACGGCGGAGATTGAAAACGAGCGCGGCGGGCAAATGAACAGGCACCCGCCGCAAGCCCAACGGTCCCGGGACGGAAACCGTCGCGGGACCGTTATAGCGGGCGGAAGCTACTCTTTGTTCCCTGTGCGGGCAAGAACGTCAGGGAACAGGGAACAGGGAACAGGGAACAGCGGGCGGGGGACGGCGCGCGGCAGCAGCGGGGCCGCGGCGGCCCGGACCCCGCAGTTGAGTTCAGGCCGCCGTCGTCGCGCCGTCGTCGCGGACCGCCCCCGCGCCGCGCCGCTCGAGCCGTGGCCCCGCCACCCGCAGATCCCTCCCCGTCATCGCTTCGGGCTGGGGGACCCCCAGGATGCCGAGGATGGTGGGGGCCACGTCACAGAGCGCGCCGGTGCCCAGGCTGGCGGTGGTGCGGCGGCCCTCGGGCTCCACCAGGATGATCCCCACGGGGTTGGTGGTGTGCGCGGTGTGGGGGCCGTTCGTCGTGGGATCCCACATCTGCTCGCAGTTGCCATGGTCGGCGCTCACGATCAGCGTGGTCCCGGTCTCGCGGCAGGCGGCCAGCACCTCGCCCAGGCCGGCGTCCACCGTCTCCACGGCCTTCTTCGCCGCCTCCAGCGAGCCGGTGTGGCCCACCATGTCGGGGTTGGCGTAGTTGCAGATCAGGCAGTCGTACTGCTCGCTCCGGATCGCCTCCACCAGCCCGCGGGTCACCTCGGGCGCGCTCATCTCGGGCTGCAGGTCGTACGTCGCCACCTTGGGCGAAGGGACCATGCGCCGCGTCTCCCCTTCCGGCGCCTCTTCCTTGCCGCCGTTGAAGAAGAAGGTGACGTGCGGGTACTTCTCCGTCTCGGCGGTGCGGAAGCTCTTCATCCCCCGCGCCTCCAGGACGTCGGCGAGGATGTCGTTCATCGGCTGGGGCGGGAACGCGGCGGGGAGCGGAAAGGCCTCGTCGTACTCCGTCATCGTGGCGAGCTCCACCTGGGGCCGCTCGGGGCCGCGGTCGAAGCCGCTGAACCCGGGGTCGGCCAGCGCGCGCGTCATCTGCCGCGCTCGGTCCGCGCGGAAGTTGAAGAAGATCACGCCGTCACCACTGCGGACACGGCCCACCGGCTGTCCATCCTCGCCGACCACCACGCGCGGCTGCAGGAACTCGTCGGTCTCGCCCGCGTGGTACGCGGCGGCCACGGCCTCGATCGGGTCGTGCACGGCCACCCCGTCGCCATACACCATGGCGCGGTACGCCTTTTCGGTGCGGTCCCACCGCTTGTCGCGGTCCATGGCCCAGTAGCGGCCCATCAGCGTGGCCACGCGGCACTTGCCGTTGCTGGCGCGGCCGAACAGCTCGGTCAGGAACTCGCGCGCGCTGCTGGGCGGCGTGTCGCGCCCGTCCAGGAAGCAGTGGATGCGCACGCTGGGCACCGCCTGCTGCCGCGCCAGGTCGCACAGCGCCAGCAGGTGCTGGTCGCTGGCGTGCACGCCGCCGGCGCCGATCAGCCCCATCAGGTGCAGCGTGCCGCCGCGCTCCTTCACCCCCCGGATCAGGTTGAGGAACACGTCGTTGCGGGCGAAATCGCCGCTTTCGATGGCGTGGGCGATGCGCTGCAGGCTCTGCCGCACCACGCGCCCGGCGCCCAGGTTCATGTGCCCCACCTCGCTGTTCCCCATCTGCCCGGGGGGAAGGCCCACGGCGGGGCCGTGCGTGGTGAGCGTGCCGCGCGGGTAGCCGCCCTCTTCCCACAGGTGGCGCCAGGTGGGGGCGTTGGCCTGGGCCACGGCGTTGTCCCACACGGGCTCGCGCAGCCCCCAGCCATCCAGGATCACGAAGCAGACGCGTGGACGGGGTCCGTCCGCGCCGTTCTCAGCCAGGGACATCTCAGCTTCCGCTAATGCGTTTCCGATTGACAGGGGCGCCGAACGGGCCTAGCTTGGGCTCGAACTCCGCAACCTGACCTGTCGACATTCTACGAGGCGTCCGGAAGGTTCCGCCATCCCGGCCGTTTCTCCACGTTGACACGCCACGCAGTCCTCCCGCGCCCGGTCCCCGACGGACGCGGACGCGTTCATGCGCGAATCCCCCGCGCGCGTGGGCGCACCCCGGCACAGGTGGTTGCGAGCTTCAACGACCCAACGCACGCGCGCCGCCCCCGCGGAACGCGTGCCGCCGCCCCGGCAGGTCCGGGCCACTGTGCCCGGCGCTAGTCCCGCTCACTCGAAGTCCAAGCAGCAAGGAGTCGCCATGCCCCGTACCCGACGCGCTTTCGCCGGCCCGTTCGCCGCGTGCATCCTGGCCGGAGCCGCCCTCGGCTTCGCCCGGCCCATGCACTCGCTCGCGCCCCTTACCTGGGGGATGCGCGCGAAACCCGTGGCCCACCGCCTGTACCGGTGGAAGGGTGACGTCGCGTTCCGGCTGGGCGACACGGCGTTCGGGCGCAGCGGGCAGCTGCGGGTGGCCATGGCCGACCCGCTCCGCCGCGTGAACCTGCCCATCGAGTGGACCGGCGCGCAGGCCGCCGACCTGCGCTACCGCTGGGTGCCGGTGAACGGCACGCAGCCGCGCACGCTGCAGGGCGACGGGTGGGTGGCGGCCGGCATCACCGCGCCGGCCGAGGCGGGCGACTGGCGCCTGCAGGTCACCGCGCCCGGCGGCGTCACGCAGCGGGTCGAAGAGCTCACGCTGGTCACCCGCGTGCCGTTCTCGGAGAAGAGCGGCGACGGGTACATCAACGGCTACCACATCGGCCGCTACGTGGCCGAGGCCAACGGCGTGCGCGACGGGGCCTACGCGCCGCCGCCGGGGTTCATCGAGGTCACGCCGTTCAACCAGGACATGGCGGTCAGCACGCACTTCCGGCTGCGCAACTTCCTCACCAAGAACCAGTTCACCGTCTGGCCCAAGTACCTGGCGCTCGACCTGCGGCTGATCGACAAGCTGGAGCTGGTGATGCAGGAGTTGAACGCCATGGGCGTGCGCGCCGAGAACATGGCGGTGATGAGCGGCTACCGCACCCCGGCGTACAACATCCAGGGCGTGGGCGAGGGCGGCCGTGCGCTGCTCAGCCGCCACACCTATGGCGACGCCAGCGACGTGTGGGTGGACAACGACGCGGACGGCTACATCGACGACCTGAACGGCGACGGCCGCCGCGACACCCGCGACGTGATCGTGATGCTGCGCGCGGTGGAGCGCGTGGAGCGGCGCTACCCCGAGCTGATCGGCGGCGCGGGCGTGTACAACGGCAACGGTGCCCACGGCCCGTTCATCCACATCGACGCGCGCGGCTACCACTCGCGCTGGGGGCTGGAGTAGGCCGCTCGGCGGAAACGCGGCCCCTGGAGGCGCCAACACACGAACGCCGGTCCCCAATGCGGGGCCGGCGTTCTTCGTTCGTGCCGTTCCGCCGTGGCGCGGATCGCTATGCTGCTTCCCGCTCCGGCCACCCTACCCGGTGCCGCAGGCGCGGATAGAAGCGCTGGATGGCGTTGTAGTCGCGCGCGTTGTCGTGCACCAGCGTGGCGCCGATCTCGGTCGCGGAAACGGCGATCAGCACGTCGTTCGTCAGCGATGGCGTGATCTGCCAGCCCGTGGAGCGCAGCTTGTACAGGATCCGCCCCGCGTCCTTCCAGGCCCGGTGCGTGGGCGTCACCACATGTTTCCGCCGCTCGTACGGCTCGATCAAGCGCTTCGTGAGCCTGTGCAGCTCGGCATCGCGCGCGCCTCCCATCAGCTCGTGCACCACCACAGAGCTCAAGTAAATGGCAGAGGCCGAAAGTGACGTCGCCATCCTTTCGGCCTCATCGTCGCTCCGCGCCGTGCGGATGAGCAACTGCGTATCAACCTGCCTTATTCACCCCAAATGAGAATCAGGGGCGATAGATAAAGAAAACCCATGTCGCATCTTCTTGGGCCGCAGTAGGATGGAGGGTGTCTAGACCACCATTCTTCCACGAGCCGTCGAACCCACGACATGGGTGAATCACAAGGTACACTCTTTCCCCTGGAATTCAACCGGTCGATCCACCTGGGGGCGCGGCCGGAGAGGGTGAGCGGCGAATCGGGATCACTGCTGCTGCGCGAGCTGATGGACCGGCTGGGGTACCCGCGGCTCCTCGCGCGGCACCTGCGCGACCCGCGCGACGCCGCACGGGTGACGCATCCGTTCGTCGAGCTGCTGCGCACCGCGCTGCTGCTGCTGGCCCAGGGATGGAGCGATCAGTCCGACGTGGGGCTGCTGCGCGATGATCCGGCGCTGCGCGTGGCGGTCTCCAACCGTCGGGGCCAGAGGCCGTTGCGCGAGGCGGCCGGGCGCGAGCCGGATGGGCTGTGCTCGCAGCCGACCCTCAGCCGTCTGACGCAAGGGCTCGCAACACCGGAGAACGTGAGCGGGCTGGGAGCGGTTCTGCTGGACGCGGCGGAGCAGCGGCTGGGGCTGCGGCCAGGCGAGCGCCACCGGGAAACGACGCTGGACCTGGACTCGCTGCCGCACGAGGTCTTCGGCCAGCAGCCGGGGAGCGCCTGGAACGGCCACTACCGGATGAACTGCTATCACCCGCTGGTGGTCCGCTCGGAGTGGGGCGACTACCTGGGTGCGAAGCTGCGGCCGGGCAACGTGCACACGGCGGACGGAGGGCTGGCCTTCGTGCTGCCGATCCTGCGCCGGGCTCGCGTGTGGGCGGAGCAGGTGTGGCTGCGGGCCGACGCGGGCTTCCCGGAGCCGCACCTGCTGGAAACGCTGGAGGAGGAAGGATTCCTCTACGTGGCACGACTGAAGACGAATGCCGCGCTGGAGCGCCTGGCGGCACCGTATCTCGCCCTGCCTCGCGATCCGGGCGGCAAAGAGCGAGTCTGGACGCACGAGCTCCAGTACCGGGCTGGGAGCTGGACGCACCCGCGGCGCGTGGTGCTGGTCATCGTGGAGCGGGTGCACGAGCAGGGCGAGCTCTTCCGCGACCACTTCTTCCTGCTGAGCAACGCGTCGGTGGCGATTTCCGGCCTAGCCCTGCTGGAGCGGTACCGGCGGCGTGGGACGGCGGAGAAGGACTTCGGCGATTGGAACCAAGCGCTGGCCGTGGCGCTCTCGTCGGCGCCGCGGCCCAAGGCGCACTACCGCGGCCGAGAAGTCGAGGCGGCTTACGACGAACCGGACAGCTTCGCCGCCAACGAGGCGCGCCTGCTGCTGGGTTTGGTCGCGGCCAACCTGATGCGCGCGGGAGCAGAGCTGCTGGACCGGGATGAAGCCGGCTGCATGAGCCGCGAGCGCTTCCGCCAGCTTCTCCTGAAGGTCACCGGACGCGCACTGCTGGGGGGCCGGCGGATCCGCTTCGTGATCGACGCGGCGAAGGCGGCGCTGTGGAGCCGCTTCATGCGGAGGCTGAACCTGCGCTACCCGGCCCGCGGCTCGCCCACACTCCAGGCCCTGCCCACTCCGGCGTAGGATCTTCGGGCGGGGAACTCGGGAGGCGCGCTCCCCCACGCCAAGCTGGGGTAGGGGCACTGCGTTCAAACAACGCGCTCATGCCAACGCAAACCGGCCACGCTCTTCCAGATGCCGCGCTGGGGCAATGCTGACGCCGTGGTGAATAACCGAGGATCAATAATGTATTTCGTCATGACGCCTCGATGGCGGGAAGACATCGTCGATCCGCATCCCTCGGATGCTCATGAAGGCCTTTCGCACCTTCTCGCGCACCCGCGCGTCATCCATCGGAACACGCCGTCCCGGGTCAACCTCGGGTGGCGCGGCGAATGAAGAACGCGGCAGGTCATCGAGTTTGCGTTTCATTCCGGGTCTCCCGCGCGATCCGAGGGCGGATATACGTCTTCGATGTCCATGCCGCGAATGCTGAGGAGGGCCTGAAGCAGCTCCTCGCGAATGGCCGCCTCGTCGTGCGCCGCCGAAGCCGTGGCACGCCGGCCGGCAGCGGCTCGCCCCTTTGCTCCCATCGTCCTCTTCCCCTCCCCGCGTGTGGAGCTGTCCCGCGCTGGCGGCCCACCCGCGCGTACGCGGCGGCAGGCAGTGAAAGACGGCTCCCGACCGGAGGGCGGAAAGACGTCGTCAATGTGTAGCCCGCGGATGCTCAACAGGGCCTGCATCAACTCATTGCCCGCCGCGAACTCGTCCCCCGTCGCCCTCCGTGAGTTCACCCGGCGCGCCGCGAGGCGCCGGTTCTCCGGTGACCATTTCCGTCTTCCCATCCCTTTGCTCCACTCCCATCCCAGTCATCCCCGGTCTGGAGAAGCGCACCATCGAACCGCCGGTGATGCGTGATCCTGAACAGAGTATCGCCACGGCTCACTCGTCCGTCAAGGGGTCTTACAAAGGAGTACACATTGATCAGAATTGACAGTCCGAGCATTGTGGACACTGAAAATTTCACGCGTTGCACTTCGTGCGCTTGCTACCTCGGAATTTTCTGAGATCGGAGGTTGCGGACGCGGTCGAGCCACACGCCGAGGCCGTCGGCGCAGGCGGGCGTCAACTCCACGATCATCGGGGGCGCGGGCACGTCAGCGGTAGCCGGTCGCGTCGGCGGGGAGGCCGGGGTCCTGGACCTCGGCCATGTAGCGCCAGCAGTCGGGACGCGAGCCGTCGGTGTCGGTAAAGCCGTAGATCTGGGCGAGCTGGCCGCTGGACAGGCTCTGGCCGTTCCAGCGGGCGCGATGGGGGTCGGCGGCGAGCGCGGCCACGGCCCGCCCCACGAAGCGCGGCGACTCGGAGATCACGAAGTGGGGCTGGTGCGCGGTGGCGTTGCGCCAGTCGGCCTCGGTCACGCCGAACGTGTCCAGCATCATCTCCGAGCGGAGCCATCCCGGCGTGAGCGAAACGGCCGTGCCGCCACGTGGCGCCACCTCGTGCGACAGGCCCCACGCGAGCCGCGTGACCGACGTCTTCGCCAGGTCGTAGAACGCGTTCAGCCGGTAGTGCGCCCGGTTGTACGCGGCCGTGCCGTCGGTCATCTCCACCAGCAGCCCGCCCGGGTGCGCGAGGAGGAGCGGGAGTGCGAAGTGGCTGGTGACCAGGTGCGTGTCGATGGCAAGGCGGAGCATGCGCAGCCCCTTCTCCAGGCCGTGCTCCCAGATGGGCACGTTCCACTCGATCAGGTTCTCGCCGCCCCAGATGTCGTTCACCAGCACGTCCAGGCGGCCGTGCTCGCGGCCGATCCGCGCCACCACGGCCTCCACCTCGGCTGGCTGCAGGTGGTCCGCCGGCACGGCGATGCCCATGCCACCGGCCGCCGTGACCAGCTCCGCCGTCTCCTCGATCGTTTCCGGCCGGTTGTACTCGGAGCGGCGCTCGCGCGTGCTGCGTCCGGTGACGTACACCGTGGCCCCGGCGGCGCCGAGCTCGATGGCGATCCCCCGGCCCGCCCCTCGCGTTGCGCCCGCCACGAGCGCGACCGCGCCGCCGAGTGGGAGAACGGATCGATCGGTTGATGTGAGATCGTTCATCGGGGGAGGGAAGCGTTGTTCCGCTTCGGCAAGGATGTCGCCGCGAGAGATGGCAGATCCTTCGGCCGCCGCCAGGCATCGGCGCGGACGCGGCTTGCGCGCGTGCGGCGGCGCTCAGGATGACACCCAAAGAGATGTCCGTTTCACATCACGCACTCACGCACTGACGCACTCACGCACCTGTTGCCGTTCGTACCTAAACCACCCGCCGCGCGTTGTGAAACAGCCGCCGCAGCTCCCGCTCGTAGCTGCGGCGGCCCATCAGGTTGTTGCGGGCCACGCCGCCGTTGCCCAGCGAGGCGTGGATGATGCTGGGGCCGCCGGTGCTCATCACCACGTGGGTCACGCGGCCGGGCTCCTCGGCGAAGAAGCAGAGGTCGCCGCACTGCAGGTTCTCGAACTCGGGGCCGGGGTCCACCAACTCGCCGAAGCGCGACTGCTGGTCGCTGTCGCGGGGGATCACCCGCCCGTGCAGCTTCCAGACGGCCTGCACGAAGCCCGAGCAGTCCACCCCGCCCATGGTGATGCCGCCCCACAGGTAAGGCGACCCCAGCCACCGCCGCGCCGTCTCCGCCGCCGCCTCGCCGTTCGCGGGGAAGGAGACCGGGCGCAGCGCCGCGGGAACCAGCTCGCCGGTGGGGCGGCCGGAGCGGCCGTCGGGAAGGCGCACCACGTCGGCGCCCTGGCGCACCACCCGCGCGCCCCAGGGAAGGCGCATCATCACCTCGCCGTCGCGGTCCAGCACCTCGGCGCCCAGCGCGATCCAGGGCTCGCCCTCCACGCCCGTGTCCCAGGTGCGCGCGGCCGACTCGTCCATCAGCACGGTGTAGCCGGCGTGGATCCAGCCGATGTAGCCGTCGGGGGTGCGGCACTGCAGCCAGCGGCCGCTGCGGCGCAGCACGGCGGCGCGGCTCCCCAGCACCGCCTGTGACACCTGCGTGGTGGCCACCCGCGCCCCCGCCAGCATCGGCGCCACGGCGGACGAGACCACGGCGTGCACCATCTCGTCGGGCTCGGCCTCGGGAAGGCGCTGCACCTCGTCCTGCACGGCGGCCCAGCCGGTGAGCGTGGCGATGCGGCTGGAGAGCGCCACCGCCGCGTCGTGCTCGCTGGTGGCGCCCACCAGCGCCACCGCGTCGCCGCGCACCTCCACCGTCACCTCGAAGACCGCGGTGCGCGGGTCGGGCGCGTACTCGGCGCGCACCTCCTCCACCAGCGCGGCCACCTCGTCGGCCCTCTGCCTGCGGCTTGCCGTCACCATTCCATACCGTCCAGTACGTCGATCACCCGCATCACCTCGTCCGCCGTGTTGTACAGGTGCGGCGACAGCCGGATCGCCCCCTCGCGCGGCACGCAGCCGATGCCGGCGCGGTGCAGCGCGGCGTAGGCCCGGCCCACTTCGCCCACGCGAAAGCTGAAGATGCCCGAGCGCCGCGCGGGCGTGAGGTCGGTCACGATCGTCGCGCCCTCATGCGCGGCCAGCCATTCCACCAGCGGCTGGTGCAGCGCGGTGAGGTGGGCGTGGATGCGTTCGATCCCCGTCTCCAGCAGCAGTTCCACCGATTCGGCGAAGCCCGCGTAATCGTGGAAGGGCTGCGTGGCCACCTCGAAGCGGCGGGCGCCCTCCACGAACTCCCACCGGTAGCCGCAGCAGTCGGCGTAATCCTCGCTGGCGGCCATGGCGGTCCATCCGACCACCGACGGGTCCAGCCGCGCCGCCAACTCGCGCGCGACGTACGCGAAGCCGGTGCCGAAGGGCCCGCACAGCCACTTGTGCCCGCCGCACGCCAGGATGTCGATCCCCGCGGCGCGCACGTCCACCGGCACGTTGCCCAGCGCCTGGATGGCGTCCACCACGAACCAGGTTCCGTGGCGCTGGCACGCCTCGCCGAACCTGGCGAGATCCGCCGCGTACCCGGTGGCGAACTGCACGGCGCTGAGCGCGAAGATCCCCACGTCGCCGCGCTCGATCTCGGCCAGGAGCCGGCCTTCGTCGGGGCGGCCCAGCGCGTCGGCGGGGACCACGTCCACGCGGGCGCGGCCGCGGTGCGCCTGCGCCACCCACGGATAGACGTTGGCGGGGAACTCCAGGTTGCTCACCACGATGCGGCGCCCCTCGGTGATGGGGAGGCACTGCGCGGCCAGATTCAGCCCGTGGCTGGTGTTGGGGAGGAGCGCGATCTCGTCCGCATCGGCGTTCACCAGCCGGGCGGCGGCGGCGCGGGCGCGCTGGAGCACCGGTTCGAAGTCGCCGCCGTTCATCTGGTGCACGGCGGCGCGGCGGGCGTTGTGCGCGTCCACGGCGCGGCGGGCACGCTCGGGAAGGGCGCCCATCGACGCGGCGTTCAGGTACGGGCGGCTGCCGTCCAGGCGCGGGAACTCGCGCTCGCGCAGGGCGGGCACGTCCAGCGGGGCGGCGGCGGTGGCTGGGGCCAAGTGCGTGCTGCCAGAAGCGGGTATCGTGGTGAAGGCGCAACGATACCCCCATGGGGGCCGTGCTGACAACCCTTCTCACGCGCCGTCACCCGGGCGGGACGGACCGCCCGTCCCGCGAAATGACCGCCAGCGGACGACTCTCGATCTCGCGGCCGGACAGGGATGACGCACGCCGGGGTCCCGGGAGGGCGGACGCTGCGCTCGTCCAATTCCTTGCGTTCCGCGGAGGAGGCCGGGCATCTTCCCCGCGCGTTCGGGGAGGTTCATCGCAGACGCGGCGGGGGGCCGGCACGCCGCGTCCATCAGCCTCACCGTTCTTCACGGTGACCCTATGGGTTCATGCGGCGGTTTCACACACGATCCCATCCCTTTTGACAGCGGAGGCTTGAATGGCGGACGAAGTGCTCGACGTGGCGGTGGTGGGCGCGGGAGTCTCGGGGGTGTACGTGGCGTGGCGGCTGAACGCCGCGAGGCGCAGCGTACAGGTGTTCGAGGCGGGCGACCACGTGGGCGGGCGGCTCCTTTCGGTCAACCCGCCCGAGATCGGCAACATGACGGCCGAGTTGGGCGGGATGCGCATCCTCCCCGAGGTGCAGCCGCGGATCGCCGCGCTGATCGACGAGCTCAACCAGCACGCGCGCGGCGCGCAGCGCATCGAGACCTTCAAGTTCCCCGTGGACGAGCCCGAGAACATCGCGTTCCTCCGCGGCGTGCACCTGCGGCTGGCCGACTTCACCCAGCACCCCGACAAGGTCCCCTACCGCCTGGGCTTCCTGGAGCACGGCCAGGCGGCGTCCACCATCATCATCAACGCCATCGAGAGAATCGTTCCGGGGATCACCGCCAAGGGGCTGACCGAGGCGGAGCGGCGCAGGATGACGCAGAACGCGAAGTTCGACGGGAAGATGCTGTACGAGCAGGGGTTCTGGCAGGTGCTGATCCGCGTGATCAGCGGCGAGGCGTACCAGCTGGGGCTCGACGCGGGCGGCTATCAGACCACGCTCACCAGCTGGAACGCCGCCGACGCGATCCCCTGGTACCTCTCCGACTTCGGCGTGGGCTCGGCCTATCACGGCTTCCGCCAGGGCTTCCAGCAGGTTCCGCTCACGCTGGCGCAGCGCTTCACCGAGGCGGGCGGCACCATCCACCTCAACACCAAGCTGGTCGGGTTCGAAGAGTCCGGCGAGGGCGTGGCGCTGCGCTTCGAGGACGGGTCGGAGGTGCGCGCGAAGGCGCTGGTGCTGGCCATGCCGCGCCGCTCGCTCGACCTGATCTCCGGCGGGTGCTCGTTCCTGCAGCGCCCCGAGGTGGCCCAGTTGGTGGGAAGCGTGACGCCGCGGCCGCTGTTCAAGCTCTTCACCACCTACACGCACCCGTGGTGGATGCCGGCTCAGGTGAAGCAGGGGCGCACCGTGACCGACCTGCCGGTGCGGCAGACGTACTACTGGCCCACCGACGACGGCACCCCGCCGGGCCCGTGCGACCCCGCCATGCTGATGGCGAGCTACGACGACGGGCTGAACATCGGCTTCTGGGACGGGTTCCGCCCCAAGCGCGGGAAGGGATGGCGCCCCGGCGCCGAGCGGAAGCCCGACCCCGATTGGTTCGAGAACGCCGACGCCCCGGCAGGGCCGTCCACCGGCACGGGTGACTGGGAAGAGTACCGCGCCCCCCGCGACATGGTGGAAGAGGTGCAGCGGCAGCTGGCGCGCATCCACGGGATGCCGTTCGTCCCCGGGGTGCGCAACGCCGCCTTCAAGGACTGGGGCGACGACCCATTCGGCGGCGGGTGGAACAGCTGGAACATCGGCGTGCAAAGCCAGGACGTGATCCGCAAGATCGTGCAGCCGGTGCAGGGCGTGCCCGTACACATCTGCGGCGAGGCGTACTCCAACGCGCAGGGGTGGGTGGAAGGCGCGCTGGAGACCGCCGACCTGGTCCTGCGCCACTTCGGCCTCGCCCCGCTGGCCAACGACCCCGGGACGCCGTCCTGAACGACGAACGTCCGTCTCACCTGCATGGACGAGGGGCGGCTCCCGCGCGGAAGCCGCCCCTCGCCTTTCGTGAAGCCAGCCCGGGGACCCGGAGATCCGCGGCCGCTCGCCGTCCGGTCAGCGCGAGCCTTCGATCCGCGTGACCGAATAGCCCACCCTCCGCAGCTCTTCTCTGCGCGCCTGCCCGGCCGCCGGGACCACCACATAGCCCACGAGCCCCAGCAGGGCCGACTTTTCGAGCCGGACATCCACCGTCCGGTTACGCCGGCTGGCCGATACCGTGCGCGCCATGGACGTGAACCCGATCCTGCCGAAGCGAAGGTGCAGTTCGCCGCGGCCGGGGTCAGGCACGCGGAGCGTGTAGCCGCCGGCCGAGTCGGTGATGGCTCCCACGTTCCGCTCCGCGAGACGGACCATGGCGTCCCGCAGTGGCTCACCCGTCCTGTTGTCACGCACGGTGCCGCGGATCACCAGCACGTCCTGCGCGTCCGCCGCGGGGGAAGGCGCGGACGCCTGATCCTGGGTTCGCGGCGGAGACTGACCGTCTGCCGGAAGCTGCGCCTGTTCGTGCGGAGCGGGCCTCGTGGCCTGTGCTTCGGCGCGCGCGGCCAGGAGCGAGGCGCCCAGCGTGAGGGTGACCAGGCCGGAGCGGAAACGGCGCGGCTCCGCGGCGGTGACGGGCGCCAGCTGCTCGGGGGAGTAGACGCCGCACATGCGCTCGCCGCTCATCACGTGCTCCAGCGTGATCTCGTGCTTGGTCATCCCGCGGAAGTCGGTGACCGGGTGGCGGCAGCGCGCGCAGAGGCGGCGTCCATCGCCCAGCGGCTCCATCGCGTCCCACTCCTGGTCGCACAGCGGCAGCTTCGACAGGTCAGGATTCATGCGCTCTCCCGGATAGGACGATGAAGGCACTGCGATGATCTGTCTCAGAACGAGCGGCACCTCCGTATCATGACAGTCGGCGGCGATCGCAGCACGGCTGGGAGGATCGCCAGCGCGGCGTTAGCTTGTCGGCCCGATCCATCCGACGTCCCCGCACCATCCGCCCGAATGAAGATCACCGCCATCCAGCCGCAGAAGCTGCGCGCCGACCGCGTGAACGTGCACGTGGACGGCGAATTCCGGCTGGCGCTCGCGGCCGAGATGGTCCTCTCCGAGCACCTGCACGTGGGCGACGAGATCGACGAGGCGCGGCTGGAGGCGCTGGAGGCGAAGGACCGCGGGTGGAAGGCGCGCGACGCGGCGCTCTCGCTGCTGTCGCACCGCGCGCGCTCGGCCACGGAGCTGAAGCGGCGGCTCAAGCGGAAGGGGTTCGAGCCCGAGATGGCCGAATCGACCGTCGAGCGGATGGAGGCGCTGGGGATGGTGGACGACGCCTCGTTCGCCGAGAGCTTCGTGCGCGACCGCGTCCGCCTGCGGCCGCATGGGAG
>DASSJS010000111.1:0-30510 GCA_035691085.1 Longimicrobium sp. | reverse complement strand
GTGGGCAACATCAAGCGCAGCTGCCAGACGGGCGGCGCGCTGCCGCTGGAGCAGGGGCTGGCGCTGGAGCGCGAGCTGCAGGCGCTGCTCTTCAACAGCGCCGACGCCAAGGAAGGCCTCACGGCGTACGTGGAGAAGCGCGCGCCGCAGTTCACCGGCAAGTAAGCGGCTGGACGGATTCATGCGGGGAGCCGGGCGAGTGCGCCCGGTTCCCTTCGTGTTTCTGGGACGGCGAACGGGTGCGTTTGAACAGGTGCGTTCACAAACAGGTGCGTTCAAACAGGTGCGTCTAAAGAGGTGCGTCTGAGGAGGTGCGTGAGCGTTACCGCGAACCATCAAACGCACTGGCGCACCTGTTCAAAACGCACTTGCGCACCTGTTCCAACGCACTTGCGCACCTGTTCGAAACGCACTTGCGCACCTGTTCCAAAAGCACTTGCGCACCTGTTGCCGTTCCGATCATCGACCACGACTGACCACCAGGAAGCACCGATGGCTACGACCGAGACCGAGGCGGCGATCGCGCCGGGGAAGCTGTTCATCGGCGGCGAGTGGGTGGACGCGGCCAGCGGAAAGACGTTCGACACGATCAATCCGGCGACCGGCGACGTCCTCACCCAGGTGGCCGAGGGCGGCCCCGAGGACGTGGACCGCGCCGTGGCCGCCGCACGCCGCACCTTCGACGAGGGGAAGTGGAGCGGGATGGACGCCCGCAAGCGCGGCAAGGTCCTGTTCGCCATCGCCGACGCCCTGGAGGCGCGCGCCGACGAGCTGGCGCGGCTGGAGACCATGGACAACGGCAAGCCCATCCGCGAGGCGCGCGCGTTCGACGTGGAGGGCACCATCGAGTGCTTCCGCTACTACGCGGGGTGGGCCGACAAGATCGACGGCGACGTGATCCCCGTCCCCGGGCCGTTCCTCAACTACACGCGGCGCGAGCCGATCGGCGTGTGCGGGCAGATCATCCCGTGGAACTACCCGCTGCAGATGGCCGCGTGGAAGGTGGCGCCCGCGCTGGCCTGCGGGAACACCGTCGTCCTCAAGCCCGCCGAGCAGACGCCGCTCACCGCGCTGGCGCTGGCCCGCATCGCGTCGGAAGCCGGGCTGCCGGCGGGCGTCCTCAACGTCGTGCCGGGCTTCGGCGAGACGGCGGGCGCCGCGCTCGTGGCGCATCCGGACGTGGACAAGATCGCGTTCACGGGGTCGACGCCGGTGGGCAAGCTGATCCAGCGCGAGGCGGCGGGGACGCTGAAGCGCGTGTCGCTGGAGTTGGGCGGCAAGAGCCCCAACATCATCTTCGCCGATGCCGACCTCGAGGCGGCCGTGCGGGGCGCCACCAGCGGCATCTTCTACAATACCGGGCAGGCGTGCACCGCGGGCTCGCGCCTGCTGGTGCAGGAGAGCGTGCGCGACGAGCTGGTGGAGAAGCTGGTGAAGCGCGCCGACAGCATGCGGCCGGGGAACCCGCTCGACCCCAAGTGCCGGATGGGGCCGCTGGTGAGCCAGGAGCAGCTGGACCGGGTCGTCGGCTACATCGAGAAGGGGAAGAGCGAGGGCGCCGAGCTGGTGTACGGCGGCGACCGGCCCGAGATCGACGGCCACCGCGGCTTCTTCCTGAACCCCACCATCTTCGACCGCGTGACGGCGGAGATGACCATCGCGCGCGAGGAGATCTTCGGGCCCGTGCTGGCGATCACCACGTTCAAGGACCTGGACGAGGCGATCGCGATCGGCAACGCGTCGGACTTCGGCCTGGCCGCGGGGGTGTGGACCCGCGACGTGGGGAAGGCGCACCGCGCCGCCGCCGCCCTTCGCGCCGGCACCGTGTGGATCAACATGTACCACATGCTCGACACCGGCTCCCCCTTCGGCGGGTACAAGCAGAGCGGCTACGGCCGCGAGCTGGGCAAGTACGCGCTGGACCTGTACACGCAGGTGAAGAGCGTGTGGGTGAACCTGGCGTGAGGCTCGCACGACGGTGAATTGCCGGACATTGTCCGAGCCTTGGACTGATGTCGCCAGAGCCTGTATCGCGCCGGGCGGCTGAAGCCGCAGCTACAACGACAGGAAGCCTCGCAAACCGCGCGAGGCTTTTCGTTGCGGATCAACGTTCCGAGGTGGCCATGCAGATCCAGTTCACGGCGATCTACCAGAAGGTGGAGGAAGGATATGTCGCTTGACTCGAAGAACTTCCCGGAGCCGTCACACAGGGCGACACGTTCGATGAAGCGCGCGAAATGCTGATGGACGCGACGCTGCTCCTGCTGGAAGCGAGGAGAGATCTCGCGGCGGAGGAGACTGCCGGACTCGACGTGATCCGGGAGCCGCTGGTGATCGAGCGGGATTGAAGCAAAGCACAGATCTCGACTCGCAGTCCGCGAAGGCGGACTTCGGGCCGTTGTTGCCGCGAACTCATTGGCCAGGCTACGAGCCTCGCGCGATGCACGAAACCACGAATCGCACCAGAACCAGACTGAGCTGGATATGACCGACGCGCTGATCATCGACGCCGTGCGGACGCCGATCGGGCGGTACGCGGGCGCGCTTTCGTCCGTACGGCCCGACGACCTGGCGGCCACCGTCATCCGCTCCCTCGTCGAACGCACGGGCGTGAATCCGTCCCTGGTGGACGACGTGGTGTTTGGCTGCGCCAACCAGGCGGGCGAGGACAACCGCAACGTGGGCCGCATGGCCGCCCTCCTGGCCGGCCTCCCCGTCACCGTCCCCGGGCAGACGGTGAACCGCCTGTGCGGCTCGGGGTTGGAGGCGGTGCGCAGCGCCGCGCATGCGATCAAGGCCGGCGAGGGGAGCGTGTTCATCGCCGGGGGCGTGGAGAGCATGAGCCGCGCGCCGTGGGTGATGCTGAAGCCGGGCGAGGGCTTTGCCCGCGGCGTGCCCGAGATGGCGGACTCGCTCCTGGGGTGGCGCTTCGTCAATCCGAAGATGCCGAAGGAGTGGACGGTGGCGCTGGGCGAGACGGCCGAGATCGTGGCCGAGGAGTACCACGTGAGCCGCGAAGACCAGGACGCATTCGCGTTCGCCAGCCAGCAGCGCTCCGCCCGGGCCATCGCCGAGGGCCACTTCCGCGGCGAGATCGCGCCCGTGCAGGTGCCGCAGCGCAAGGGCCCGCCGAAGGTGATCGACACCGACGAGCACCCGCGCCCCGACACCACGCTGGAGGCGCTGGGCGCGCTGAAGCCCAGCTTCCGCGCGCAGAACGGCACCGTCACGGCCGGCAACAGCTCGGGGCTGAACGACGGCGCGGCGGCGCTGCTGGTGGTCTCGTCCGACGCGGCCGAGGAGCTGGGGGTGCGGCCGATGGCGCGGATCGTGGCGAGCGCCGTCGCCGGGGTGGAGCCGCACAAGATGGGGATCGGGCCAGTGCCGGCCACGCGGCTGGCGCTGCGGCGCGCGGGGCTGTCGGTGGAGGATCTCGGGCTGGTGGAGCTGAACGAGGCGTTCGCGGCGCAGTCCGTCGCCTGCGTCCGCGAGCTGGGGATCGACCCGGAGATCGTGAACGTCTCCGGCGGCGCGGTGGCGGTGGGGCACCCGCTGGGGTCGTCGGGCGCGCGCATCCTCACCACGCTGGTGCACGAGATGCGGCGCCGCGAGGTGCGCTACGGGCTGGCGTCGATGTGCATCGGCGTGGGCCAGGGGATCTCGATGATCGTGGAGCGCGTGTCGTGAGCGATTCCACCCAGGCGCCGGACTTCATCCTCTACCGTGCTGAGGACGGGGTCGCGTGGATCACGCTCAACCGCCCCGACCGGCTGAACGCCTTCGCGGGGACGATGCGCGACGACCTGCGCCGGGCGGTGGAGCGCGCGTCCGCGGCGCCGGAGGTTCGCGTGGTGGTGATCACCGGCGCGGGCCGCGGCTTTTGCGCCGGCGCCGACGTGGAGGTGATGAGCGACCTGGTGGCGCGCGGCGACGCCGGGGTGTTCGAGGGCTACGTGCAGGCGGGGATTTCCGCCGTCCAGGCGCTGCGCGCGTGCCGCAAGCCGGTGATTGCCGCGGTGAACGGCGTGGCGGCCGGCGCCGGGGCGAGCCTGGCGGTTGCGTGCGACGTGCGGGTGGCGAGCGACAAGGCGCAGATCGGCTTCACCTTCAACCGCATCGGCTTGCACCCGGACTGGGGAGCGAGCTACTGCCTCCCCCGCCTGGTGGGCACCGGCCGCGCCGCCGAGCTGATCCTGAGCGCCCGGATGGTGGACGCGGCGGAGGCCGAGCGCATCGGCCTGTTCCAGCGCGTGCTCCCGGCGGGTGAGCTGGAGGCGGGCGTGCGGGCGTTCGCGCGCGAGCTGGCCGATAAGCCGCCGCTGGCGCTGAGTGCCGCCAAGCACACCCTCTCCATCAGCCCCGAGCAAGACCTGGAAACGGTGATGAACGTGGAGCGCGAGGCCCAGATGCGCCTGTTCCGCAGCGCCGACGTGCGCGAGGGGATCACCGCGTTCAACGAGAAGCGTACGGCGGTGTTCCGGGGGGAGTAGCGTCGTCGACAGGTCGAGAAACCCCTGCAGTCTACAGGACGAACGCAGAGCAGCGGAGACAGGCAGAGATAAACAGAGAACTGCGAGTCGTTCTCTGCCTATCTCTGCTTATCTTCGCTGCTCTGCGTTCACAAAAGCGAACTTTCACGTGGATCGGTGCCGCGTTCCGCACGGGGCATTTTGGCCTACCTTTACCGCCACAATTGATCCGAAGCGGCGAGATGATTATCCTCCAGCGGCGTCAAACATCTGGCGTTCCCGATTCACCCACATGGATGGAGACCGTGATGAACCGACGGAAGCTCAGCATCGACCAGTTCGCGGTGGAGACGTTCGAGATGGGGGCCAATCCGATGGAGACCGGGCTCAAGGGGAGCTCGGGCGGCGGCTGCACGGTGCTCACCACCTGCAGCCCCGGCGAGTGCTGCGACACCACCGGAACGAACACCATCGCCGCCACCGGCGAGTGAGCCCTGCATGATGGGAGACGGCGGAACGGCCGCCCGGCGGATGATGCCGGGCGGCCGTTTTCTGTTCACCGGGAGGCGCGGATCGATCTACGGTTGCGGCGCGGTGACGCGGGCCGAGTCGACGGGCACCCGCGCCGGGCCCGTGCACCAGGGCCATCCGCCCGCGCCGCCGCCGAACCGCCCGCCCGGGCCGCGGATGCTGTCGCCGTACATCCCGGGCATGCCGCCGCGCATTCCGCCACGGCCGCCGTCGCCGCGCCCGCCACCACCCCCGCCGATCCCGCCGCGGCGGCGGCGATCGCCGTATCGGTCGTCGCGCTGCTCGCGGGCGAGCGTGCAGACGGCGGTGCGCTGCTCGGGCGTGAGCTGCGCCTGGATCGCCTCCATCGCGCGCCGGTTGTTCTGCCCGATGCGCTGGAGGAGGGGGACGGAGCGGGCCGTCTGGAACTCGCCCCGCGGCTGGCGGATGGGGCCGCCGTTCCCCGAGTTGGTCAGGCTGCGCAGCGAGTCAGCAATCGGGCGGTTCATCTCGCGCGCCGCCTCGGCGATGCTGTCGAGCGCGGTGACCTGCGCCGAGGTGAGCTTCAGCCGCTCGCGCGCGCCGATCAGCGCGTAGACGGACGGCATCTGCGCGCCGCGATAGGCTTCCATCAGCCGCCGCTCGGCCGAGTCGCGCGCCGTCAACGGGCGCGGGTTGCCGCCCGCCCGGGGCGCGGGCGCCTGTCCGCCGCCGCACGCGGCCAGCAGCAGCGCCACGGCCGGAACCGCCATCCGGATCTTCATCGTATCCATCTGCCGTGCAAGGTTGTTGCGGTTGTGGGTTGGGTGGATGAGGAACCCCCGCCCTTCCCGAAAGTTTCGCCCCGCGGCGGCTTGCACCGGGCAAACGCCGCACGGATCTTGGCGGGCATGCCGCCGGTGCAATCCACGTCCACCCATCCTGACACGTGAACGCCCTCCGCACCCTATCAATCGCGTTGTTCTCCCTTGCCACCCTCGTACCCATGACCATTGACGCACAGGCACGGCCCCGCGCACGGGAGGCCGGCGTGGTGGTGGGGATCCTGCCGCCGGGGCCGCTGAACGCCATCACCGACGTGGCCGGCGTGCGCGTGGGACAGGTGACGCTGCACCACGGCGACTCGGTGCACACCGGCGTCACCGCCATCCTCGCGCACGAAGGTGACCCGTTCCGCGAGCGGGTGCCGGCGGCGATTCGCGTGGGGAATGGCTTCGGCAAGCTGCTGGGCGTCACCCAGGTGCGCGAGCTGGGCGAGTTGGAATCGCCGGTGCTGCTCACCTGCACGCTGTGCGTCTGGAAGGCGGCGGACGCGATGGTGGGGTGGATGCTGGCGCGGCCGGGGATGGAGCAGGTGCGCTCCATCAACCCCGTGGTCGGCGAGACGAACGATGGCGGGCTGAACGACATCCGCGGCCGCCCCATCACCCCGGCCGACGTGGTGCGGGCACTGGAGTCCGCGTCCGGCGGGGCGATGGAGGAGGGCTCCGTTGGCGCCGGGGCGGGGACGGTGGCGTTCGGGTGGAAGGGCGGGATCGGCACCAGCTCCCGTCGTCTCCCCCAGACGCTGGGCGGATACACCGTGGGCGTGCTGGTGCAGACCAACTTCGGCGGCGTGCTCACCATCAACGGCGCGCCGGTGGGGCGCGAGCTGGGGCGCTTCTACCTGCAGCGCGAGCTGGCCCCGCCCCAGCAGGGCCCCGGCGACCGCGCCGACGGCAGCATCATGATCGTGGTGGCCACCGACGCGCCGCTCGACGCGCGCAACCTCGATCGTCTCGCTACCCGCGCGCTGAGCGGCCTGGCGCGCACGGGTGCGACCATGACCAACGGATCGGGCGATTACGTGATCGCCTTCTCCACCGCGCCCGAGGTGCGCCGGCGGGCGAACGCGGCCACGCCGTCGATGGTTGCCGACCTGCCGAACGAGGGGATGTCGCCGCTCTTCCAGGCCGTGGCCGAGGCGACCGAGGAGGCGATCTACAACTCGCTCTTCAAGGCCACCACCGTCCGCGGCCGCGAGATGACCGCCGACGCGCTCCCCATCGACCGCACGCTGGAGGTTCTGCGGCGCCACGGCGCCCTGAACCAGGACCGTACGCTGCCGCCGGGACGGCCGTAGCCCCGCTTGCGACCCACGGCCCCGCCGTAAACATCTGCCGTCTTGCGCGGGCGCCGGGGGGCGATGATCTTCCCGCGCCTTTCGCAGGTCTCATCCCCACCGATCCACGGCCGAACCCGATCATGGAAGCCGCAGACGCCGCAGAACTGATCCAGGAGATCCAGGAAGAACGCGCCGAGGCCGAGGCCACCGAGACCTTCCGGCAGCGCGCCGCGCTCCTCATCTCCATCCTTGCCATGCTGCTGGCCATCGGCAGCCTGGGCGGCGGCAACGCCACCGACGACATGGTGCGCGGCAACATCAAGGCGAGCGACACCTGGGCCTTCTACCAGGCCAAGAACGTCCGCCAGACCGAGTACAAGCTGGCCGCCGACCGCCTGCAGCTGGAGTTGGCCGACCCCACCATCAGCCCCGAGGCGCGCCGCGCGGCCGAGCTGCAGCTGGCCAAGTACAAGGAAACCATCGCGCGCTACGACGACGAGCCCGACCCCGCCGCGCCGGCCGACTCGCTGCGCGGCGAGGGGAAGAAGCAGCTGGCCGCGCAGGCGCGCTCGTTCGAGCGCATCCGCGAGCGCGCCGAGGAGCAGGACGGCAACTTCGATTTCTCGGAGGTGTTCCTGCAGCTCGCCATCGTGCTGGGCTCCGTGGCGATCCTCGCCACGTCGCGGAGCGTGCTCACGCTGGCGATCGTCCTGGGAGCGATCGGGGCGGTGCTGCTGATCAACGGGTACGCGCTGCTGTTCCCGCTGCCGATCTGAACCTGATGCGCGGGCGGGATTTCGCGCGGCCGGTTGAGCCCCGCCGTCCGTGTGTCAGGGTTGTGTGAGAAGGCTTTTCCGCGTGAAGAGGTGAACGTAGTTTCGACGTCTATCCGATGCAGCCGATCCATCCCTCCGCTCCAGGACGACCCTGATGCGCAAGCTGATCCTGACCCTGGCCGCGATCGCGGCGGCCGCGCAGCCGCTGGCGGCCCAGCAGCACCAGCACGACCCCGACAACCGCGTGGCGGGCGGCGGCACGCTCCCGGCCGGGTGGCAGGCACACCTGGACCGCGCCGAGGCCAACCTGGCCGACGTGAAGGTGATCCCCATGGGCCAGGGGATGCACGTGACCACCGGGCCGGCCGTGATCCTGTGGAACCCGGCGAACAACGTGGCCAGCGGCGACTTCACCGCGCATGCCACCTTCTCGCAGGGGAAGGCGCCCATGCACCCCGAGGCGTACGGGCTGTTCATCGCCGGCAGCAACCTGGCCGGCACCGCGCCCGAGTACATGTACTTCATCGTCCGTGGCGACGGGAAGTACATGGTGCGCCACCGCGCCGCCAATGGCGACCTGCACACCATCACCGACTGGACCGAGAACGCGGCCATCCACAAGCAGAACGAGCAGGGGCAGGCCACCAACGCGCTCGCCGTGGAGGGCGGCGCCTGGGGCGTGCGCTTCAAGGTCAACGGCACGCAGGTGGCCGAGTGGCTCACCGCCAACGTGCCCTACCTCACCACCGCCGGACAGGTGGGGCTGCGCGTGAATCACAACCTCGACGTGCACGTCTCGGACTTCGGGGTGGACCGGAAGTAATGCGGGTGCTGGGTGCTGAGTGCTGAGTGCTGGGTGCTGAGTGCTGAGTGCTGAGTGCTGAGTGCTGAGTGCTGAGTGCTGAGTTCTTCGGCTCGATGATGGATCACCCGAACGCCGCCGCGGAATGACGGATCTGAAGACACGGATCGTCGCCGCGGCGGCGTTTCCGCTGCTGCCCGTCCTGTTCGCGCAGGGGCGCGGCGTCCGGCGGCGCACGCCGCGGCTTCCGGATGCGGCGGGGCCGGCGGAGGGCGTGTTTCCCGGCGCGGAGCCGGCGCTGCGGCTGCTGGTGCTGGGGGAGTCCACCGTCGCGGGGATCGGCGCGGCCACGCACCAGACGGCGCTCACCGGCCACGTCGCGGCGGCGCTGGCCTGGCGGACGGGACGCGCGGTCCGCTGGCGCGCCGCGGGCCGCAGCGGCGCGAACGCACGCCAGGCGGCGGAGCTGGTCGATGCGCTCCCCATCGATCCGGTGGATGCGGTGGTGATCTCGCTGGGCGTGAACGACACGCTGCGGCTGCGGCCGCCGCGGATGTGGGCGGCGGACGTGGCGCGGCTGATCGGCCTGATCCGCGAGCGCGTGGGGCCCGCGCCGGTGCTGCTGTCGCCCGTGCCGCCCATCCACTCGTTCCCCGCCCTGCCGCAGCCGCTGCGGGCGATATTCGGCGCCCGCGCGCGGCTGCTGGATGCGGCGCTGGCGCGGCTCCCCGCGCGCGTGCCGAACGTCGCCCACGTGCCGCTGTGGGTGAACCCGGCGCCGCACCTGTTCTGCGCGGACGGCTTCCACCCCTCCGAAGAAGGCTACGTGGCGATCGGCGGCCGGCTGGCGGAAGAGATGGTGACGCTGCTGAACGGCGAGTGATTACCGCGCAGCGCCACCGAACAACTGCTTAACACGGCCGTGTTACATAACACGGACGCGTCAACTCCATAGATGGCGCCGGGCGAAATTTCTCGCCCGGCGCCCTCGTTCATCGGGAGGCTCGATCGTTCGTAAATTCTCAACGACGCGACGCGGGCCTTGGGTTCCGTCACCTCGCTGATGTTGTCGTCCGGCTGGTCGTCGATCAGCAGGTTGCGGGGGTCGATGCCCGCGCGGGACGGCTTCCGGGGGACCGTCACGGTGATGCGCTGCTCGCCGGAGCGGACGCGGTGCACGCGCAGGTACAGCGGCGCGCCGGCTTCGCCGTGGTGGCCTGCCGCGTAGACACCGATCTCGACGGGATCGTTCATCGGCACCTCGGTCTGGGTGCCGGCGGTGTCGACCACCACCTTGCGGGCGCGCACGTCGAGGGTCACCCGCCACGCGCCGGCCGCGGCGGGCTCGGCGCGCACCGTCCTGGCCTCCAGCTCCCAGTAGGTGTTCACCTCGAGCAGGTCGTGCAGCAGGGGGTGGAGCGAGTCGGGCGTGGCCGCCCGCAGCTCCCGGTACAGGTCGAGCGACGTGGCCAGGGGCGGCGCGCCGGAGCCGTACTGCCGAAGGAGGCGCCCGAGCGCGGCGTTCACCCGCGCCTCGCCCACGTATTCGCGCAGCGCATACATCGCGAACGGGCCCTTGCGGTAGGCGTGGAACCGGTCGTTGGCGCGCAGCAGCGGGGCGGCGGCGCGCGCGCGCGGGCTCAGGTAGATCTCCCGCATCATCGCCAGCAGCCGCTCCAGGTGCGCGCGGCCGTACGTCTGCTCCACCGTCCCCAGCGCGGAGTACCACGCCAGGCTCTCCGTCAGCAGCGGCGAGCCTTCGAGGTTCGCGGGCATCAGCTCGTTCCCCCACCACTGGTGCGCCACCTCGTGCGCCACCACGGCGAACGGGAAGTCGATGTGCCGGGGGTCGGCATTGGGCCGGAAGAGGGCGAACCCCTCCTTGTACCAGATGTTGACGGGCGAGGCGTGCAGGTCGGGGCCGAACCCCGGGCGTTCCACCAGCCGGATCTGCCCCTGTGGATACGGGCCGAACCACCGCGTCTGATAGTCGAGCGTGGCACGCACGCCGCGGATCATGCGGTCCACGTTCCACGCGTGGCCGGGGTGATGGAGCACCTGGATGGCGACGGTCTGCCCCGAGGGGCCGGTCCACCGAGCCTCGCGCACCGCGTACGCAGCGGAATGGATGGCGAAGTCGTTGCGGATCGGGGCGTCGGCGGCGTAGTGGAAGAAGCGGCGCCCGCCTTCCGTCCACGTGCGGCGCAGCGCGCCGGGGGCGACGGCCACCTGCCCCGTGTCGGTGCCCACCACCGCGTCGAACGCGATCCGCTGGGTCCCGGAACGGACCTCATTCGGCCGCGCCGCCGCATCCTCCAGGCGCGGGATGGACGGACGCGGCGCGAGGCCGTGCGCCCTTCGCTCGCCGGCGCCGGTGAGCTCGCGGTCGCTCTGGTAGCCGATGGCGGGGAGCCAGCCGTTCCCGAAGAAGGTGCCGTTCGGCGCCACCGACGGATCGATCCCCCGGTTCGGAAAGCCGTGCGGCTCGGAACGTACTGCGAAGGTGAGCCGGAGCGAGTCCCCCGGCTGCAGCGGCGTCCGCAGTGCGTAGATCCGCTGGCCCAGCGCCTCGTCCGCCAGCACGCGCGTGGCCGGCCGGTCGAAGGTCACCGCCCCCGTCTCCACGTCCCAGCTGGTGGCCAGGTGGATGGAGTCGATCGGCGTCGCACCCGCGTTCACCAGCCGGTAGGTGCCGCGGATCTCCACCTGGCGCCGCGCGGGATGGATCTCCAAGCGCAGTGCCGTTCCCGTCAGCAGAGGCTGCGGCACCTCGGCATAGCGGCCGAACCGCCGCTCGTACGCGGCACTCCGCTCCACACCATCATCGGCGCTCTCGTATCGGTTCAGAACGTTGGTGTTGTAGAAGATGAACCCGCCGAGCGACACGATCAGCGCCACCGCGAGTGACGCGGCGGCCATCACCCGCCGCGTGAAGCGGCCGCGCGCCAGCCGCAGCCGCGCGCCCGCGCCGTTCTCCGTCCCCCTTGGCCACAGCAGCCGGGCCGCCAGCGCCAGCAGCAGCGCCCACGCCGCCCAGTACAGCTTGAACCAGAGCCACGGCCCCATGAACGGGCTGAAGCCGCGCATGTCCGAATACGCCCAGCCGGGATCCGAGCGGTAGACCAGCAGGTTGTGCCCGATGCCGAGCGCCGGGCCGAAGCGCATCACCCCGTACGCGGCGAGCACCACCAGGTGGCCCACGTACTTGCGGTCCACCATCACCTGCACGGCCAGCGCGAGCACGGCGAACAGGAGCAGGTCGGCCAGCTGCACCCCCAGCACGATCCGCGCGTACACCCCGATCTCGAAGCGATCGTACCCCTGGCCGGCCTGCACCAGCATCGCCGCCGCGATCATCAGCGCCTGGAGGGCGGCCAGGACCAGCGCCAGCCCCAGGAACTTGCCCAGCAGCGCGGCCCAGTCGGGCGCGGGCGCGGCGTCGGCGATCTCGCCCAGGCCGGCGTCGCGCTCGCGCCACACCAGCTCGCCCGCGTAGTGGACGATCAGCAGCGGCACGATCATCCACAGCAGCTCGTCGGCGTCGCCGATGAACGCCGTGATGTGGGCGGTGGCGGGGAAGAGCGGAACGCCCAGGTGCTGGGCCATCGCCGGCCCGGTGAGCACCAGGACCAGGGTGAGGAACGCCAGCGCCACCCCGCCCCAGCCGGTCACGATCATCCGGAACGAGTCTCCCGCCACGGCCAGCACCTGCCGCCCGTGCGTCGCCGCGCCGAACGTGCGCCGCACCCGGGGCAGCGCCGGTGCCGGCCGCCGCGCCCCACTCGCCGCGTCAACCCGCGCACGCGGCGCCGTCGCGGCACCGGCGGGGGACGTGTCGAGCCGCCGCGTACGGCGGCTGAACCATCCCCCCGCCACCGGGTGTGCAAGGCGGAAGCGGACGCAGGTGAGGGCCAGCAGGCCCAGGGCGATCCCCAGCCACAGGAGCCGGTTGGAGATCATCGCACCCTGCAGCCCCACCAGCCGCGCGTTCTTCTCCCCCGCCGTCCACGCCTGTGACATCTCGGCCATCACGGTGAGGGCCATCGGGTCCAGCAGCCGGGCGAGCGCCCACCGCCCCAGCTTCTCGGCCACCAGCTGCCAGCTCAGGATGGTCGCGAAGAAGAGGAGCACGCCGCCCAGGTAGCTGGCCGTGGCGCTCCTCCCCAGTGCCGCCAGCGCGAACCCGAGCGCCACCGCAACGAACGCATTCGGCAGGGCGATCAGCAGGTATGCGGTGACGTAGGCCGCGGGCCGGAACGGACCCATCAGCTCGGCCTCCACCCCCGGGAGGTACGCCGCGAGCAGCGCACCGACCGGCACCGCGAGCAGCACCACCGCGCTCGCGAAGAAGGCGGCCAGGAAGCGCCCGCCCAGGTACGCCGCCTTTTCAATGGGCGCCGTGAAGACCAGCGGATGCATGCGCGTCTGCAGGTCGCGCGCGGCGGCGGGGCCGGCCAGCGCC
This sequence comes from Longimicrobium sp., assembly GCA_035691085.1. Lineage (GTDB taxonomy): Bacteria > Gemmatimonadota > Gemmatimonadetes > Longimicrobiales > Longimicrobiaceae > Longimicrobium. Next base: position 17,387 of record DASSJS010000111.1, on the reverse strand, counting down.
ACGGCGGGGAGGAGCGCGAACATGCCGCCGAGCAGGGTGACGGTGGCGATCACGAACGGCGCGTTGAAGAAGTAGCCGCCGGTCCGCGCGTTCGGGATGTAGACCACCCTCGCCACCACGAACGTGAGCACCAGCACCACCGCGAAGTAGAACCAGGTGGAGGCGCGGCGCAGCTGGCCGGCGGCCTCGAAGCGGAAGATCTCCCACGGCTTCATCACGCCACCTCCAGCGCCGGCTGGGCCGCGCGCTCCCCCAGGTGCCCCGCCATGGTGCTGAAGTACACGTCCTCCAGGTCCGGCTGCACGCGGTGGAAGCCGGCGCCCGGCGGGACGTCGCCGTACACGTGGACCACGCTGCGCCCCGCCAGCAGCTTGCTGGAGATCACCGCGTGCTCGCGCTCCACCGCCGGCAGCTCGCCCCGGTCGATCACGCGGCGCCAGATCCGCCCCCGCAGCGCGTCGATGGCGCCCAGCGGCTCGGCCTGCAGCAGGATGCGGCCACGGTCGATGATGGCCATGCGGGTGCACAGCTCGCTCACGTCCTCCACGATGTGCGTGGAGAGGATCACCACGCTGTTCTCGCCCAGGTCGCTGAGCAGGTTCAGGAAGCGCACGCGCTCCGCCGGGTCCAGCCCCGCGGTGGGCTCGTCCACGATCAGCAGCTGCGGGTCGCCCAGCAGCGCGACCGCCACGCCGAAGCGCTGCCGCATCCCGCCCGAGAAGCCGCCCAGCTTCTTCTTCCGAACCTCGTACAGGTTGACCTGGTGCAGCAGCCCGGTAACGGTCTCGCGGCGCTCGCCGCGCCCGGTGATCCCCTTGAGCACGGCGAAGTGCTCCAGCAGCTGCTGGGCGCTCACGTGCGGGTACACGCCGAACTCCTGCGGGAGGTAGCCCAGCGTCTGGCGCAGGCGGTCCTTCTCGCGGAGCACGTCGATGCCGCCCAGGCGCACCGAGCCCGCGCTGGGCTCCTGCAGCGTGGCCAGCGTGCGCATCAGGGTGGACTTCCCCGCCCCGTTCGGCCCCAGCAGCCCGAACATGCCGCGGCGGATGGTCAGGGTGATGTCATCGAGGGCACGAACCCCGTTGGGGTACGTCTTCGAGAGGTTCCGGATCTGGAGTTCCATCGGTGAAAACCCGGGTGGAGGGACGTGTCGGGGGATGGCGCCGCCCCATGTGGACGACGCCCTGTGATTCCGAAAAGGTGGTTCAGGAGGTGGGTGCGGTCAGCCGCGGCGGCGCTCCCCGTGCCGCGACGCCGCGGCCCAGAGCGCCGCCAGGCCGGCGGCGGCCCAGAGCAGGGTGGCCGCCGCCCACTGGCCGGTGTGGGGAAGGGCGTGCCACACCTCCACCGTCTGCCCGCTGGTGAGCGTCGCGACGGTGTGGAGCGACTCGGTGCGCGCGGTGAGAAGCGCGTCGATGCCATACGGGCCGGAGAACACCGCGTTCAGGACGCGCGTGGCCCCCTTCAACAGCCCCAGCGACTTCGTGCCCTCGATGGCGCCGAGGGCGAGAAAGAAGCCGAGCACCACGCCGGTCACCCACCGCAGCGGGTGGCGCACGCCCAGCGCCAGCGCGCTGGCCAGCAGGTACGTGCCCGTGGCGCCCGTGAACGGAACCAGCCACAGCAGCGGATCCGGCGTCCAGCGAACCGTGCGCAGCGCCGCGGGGTCGAGCGCCATGGGAACGTTGGTCATGGCGGCGGGAAGCACCCGGACCGTCTGGTCGCCCACCAGGTTGCCGCCGGTGAGCAGGGCCAGGGCGAGCAGCCAGAGGACGAAGCAGAGCACGCCCGCCATCAGCCACATCCACCCGGCGCAGACCCGGGTGAGCGCGTGGCGGCGGCGGTCCACGGGGAGCGTCCACAGGAACCCGGGGCCGAACCGGTCCTCACCCCACCAGACCGCCAGGGGGAGGAGGAACCCCGCGATCGCGGGGAGCATCGAGAGCTCGGGATAGAAGTCGATCCGGTGGCCTTCCTCCACGATGCCCAGGGTGATGAGCAGGGCCATGGCGGCGGCCAGCACGGCGGCGGCGGCGGCCGGAGCGCGCAGGGCCAGGCCCAGGGCGCGGAGCTGCTCCCGCAGCACGCTGGCGGGGCGTGGCGTTGGATGGAGAGCCGTCTGCATCATCGGGAACCCTCGTCGGGGAGGAAGGCCAGGGCCGCGGCCTCCAGCGTGAGCGGCGTCACCTCGCGCACCTGCGCGCCGGCCGTGGAAAGACGCTGGGTCAGCTCCCCCTCCTCGCCCACCAGCGTCCACTGCACCTCGCGCCCGGCGCGCTGGCGCACGGCGCCCGCGGCCCGGAGTTCGGGCGGCGCCTGCCACCCCTCGGGCACCTGCACCCGGTAGCGGCGGACGGTGCGCTGCAGCTCGTCGCGCGGCATCTGCGCCACCAGCCGGCCGCCGTCCAGCACGCCCACGTGGTCGGCCAGGCTCTCCATCTCGTGCACGTGATGGGTGGAGACCACCACGGTGGCCGGCGAGTCGGCCAGGTGCTCGGCCAGCAGCGACAGCGCGCGGTTGCGGATCACCGGGTCGAGCCCGTCCGTCGGCTCGTCGAGCAGCAACAGCGGCGGGCGGTGAGCCAGCGCGAGAACGAGCTGAAGGCGCCGAGCCTCGCCCTTGGAGAGCCCGCCCACCCTGCGGCCGGGCGGGAGGCCGAACGCGCGCACCATCCGCTCGGCATACGCGCTGTCCCACGAGGGGTAGTAGGCCGCCACGTGCCGGATCAGCCGGGCGCACGTCATCCAGCGGTAGCCAACGTCGTGGCGCTCGGGAACGTAGCCGGTCTGCGCCCGCACCCGCGCGCCGTCCGCGCCGGTGTCCAGGCCCAGGACGGTGGCGGAGCCCCCGTCCGGGCGCTCCAGGTTCATCAGCACCTTGAGGGTGGTACTCTTGCCGGCGCCGTTGGCCCCGACCAGCACGTATACCGCCCCCTCCGGAACGCGGAGATCGACGCCGTCGAGCGCCGTCTCGCGGCCGTATCGCTTGACCAGTCCGTGCGTGGCCACCGCCCAGCCGCCGTCAGCCGCGTCCGCGTGAATCATCCCGCTCATTCCTCGTCTCCATGGCCCGTGGCGGGCGCCGCGGGGGAGAGCTCGCCCTCCTCCTCGGCCGCCACCTCCCGCATGATCATCATCAGCTCTTCGACGTCCAATCCGTTGCGCCGCGCGTCGAGCAGCGCCCGCTTGGCCACCGCCCGGCCCAGCGCGCGCCGCTCGTCGGTGCCCGAGCGGGCGTCGGGCGACACGAACGTTCCCTGGCCGCGGCGGACGTAGAGCACGCCCTCGCGCTCCAGCTCGTTGTAGGCCTGCGACACCGTCCGCGGGTTCACGGCCAGATCGGACGCGAGCTCGCGGACGGACGGAAGCGGGTCTTCGGGCCGCAGCGACCCCACCACCAGCGCCCGCCGCACTTCATCCATGATCTGCAGGTACAGCGGCCTCGGGTCGCGCGGATCGAGGTTCACGAGCATCAGGGCTCCCGCGTAGCGGTGTTGCACATGAGTACAACACTACATCAGCTGTCCCCTACTGGCAAGCCCCAGGATCATCATCCTCAGATCGGCCGGATCACTCAGCGACGAACCGCTGTTCGAAATCCTGCTGCTGTTCGAAAATTTCCGAACACACACGAAAAATCGAACACTCACGAAAACGGCGCCGGGCGAGAACTCTCGCCCAGCGCCGTCTTCATCGTACCTCCGTACCGCCGTACCTCCGCACCGCGGTTAGTACCGGTAGTGCTCCGGCTTGTACGGCCCCTGCGGGTCCACGCCGATGTAGCTGGCCTGGTCGGCCGACAGCTTGGTGAGCTTCACGCCGAGCTTGTCGAGGTGCAGGCGGGCCACCTTCTCGTCCAGGTGCTTGGGAAGCGTGTAGACCTTCTTCTCGTAGTTGTCGCCGTTGGTGTGCAACTCGATCTGGGCGATCACCTGGTTGCTGAAGGAGGCGCTCATCACGAAGCTCGGGTGGCCGGTGGCGCACCCCAGGTTCAGCAGACGGCCCTCGGCCAGGATCATCACGCTGTGGCCGTCGGGGAACACCCACTCGTCGTACTGCGGCTTGATGTTGATCCGCTCGATCCCGCCGAACTTCTTCAGCCCGGCCATGTCGATCTCGTTGTCGAAGTGGCCGATGTTGCCGACGATCGCCTTGTCCTTCATCCGCGACATGTGCTGCGCGGTGATGATGTTCTTGTTCCCCGTGGCGGTGATGAAGATGTCGGCGGTCTCCACCACGTCCTCGAGGGTGGTGACCTGGTACCCTTCCATCGCGGCCTGCAGGGCGCAGATCGGGTCGATCTCGGTAACGATCACGCGGGCGCCCTGGGCGCGCAGGCTCTGCGCGCACCCCTTGCCCACGTCGCCGTAACCGCAGACCACGGCCACCTTGCCGGCCAGCATCACGTCGCTGGCGCGCAGGATCCCGTCGGTCAGCGAGTGCCGGCAGCCGTACAGGTTGTCGAACTTCGACTTCGTGACGCTGTCGTTGACGTTGATCGCCGGGAAGAGCAGCGTGCCGGCCTGCATCATCTCGTACAGGCGGTGCACGCCGGTGGTGGTCTCCTCGCTCACGCCGCGCAGGTCGGCGGCCACGCGCGTCCACAGCTGCGGGTCTTCCGACAGGTTGCGGCGCAGCACCTCGAGGATCACGCCCCACTCCTCGGCGTCGTTCTCGGCGTCGAAGTCGGGGACCACGCCGGTCTTCTCGAACTCCACGCCCTTGTGGACCAGGAGGGTGGCGTCGCCGCCGTCGTCCAGCAGCAGGTTGGGGCCGGTGCCGTCGGGCCACATCAGCGCCTGCTCGGTGCACCACCAGTACTCCTCCAGCGTCTCGCCCTTCCAGGCGTAGACGGGGGTGCCCTGCGGGTCGGCCACCGTGCCGTTCTTGCCAACGACCACGGCGGCGGCGGCGTGGTCCTGGGTGCTGAAGATGTTGCAGCTCACCCAGCGCACGTCGGCGCCCAGCTCCACCAGCGTCTCGATCAGCACGGCGGTCTGCACGGTCATGTGCAGCGAGCCCATGATCTTGGCGCCGGTCAGCGGCTTCTGCGCGCCGTACTCCTCGCGCAGCGCCATCAGGCCGGGCATCTCCTGCTCGGCCAGGCGGATCTCCTTGCGGCCGAACTCGGCCAGCGACAGATCGGCCACCTTGAACGGCTCGCGGCCGACTTCGGCGGCGGCAAGGAACGGGTTCATCTCGGCAACTGCGCTCACGGCACTCTCCTCGTGATGTGGTGCTTCCCGATGCAGACCGTCAGGACGTCTGCGCGGATTTTGTGTAAGGACCTGCAACTTCAACCGCTCCAGCAACTGCGGACTACCCGCCTCCCGGCAGAGCCGGCACTTCATCGTTCGCATCCGGCTCCGCAGGCCTCTCCCTGGCGCCTGAAGGGCGCCTGTCCCTCTCCCGTACCGGGCGAGGGGAGCCGCCGCGGCGCTCATTCACCCTGCAGCCTTCACTCACCCCGAGACTTCGGCGCGGCCGGGGAGCCCTCTCCAGCTACCTCTCCCGGAACGGGGGAGGTGCGAGCCTCGGCGAGCGGAGGGGGCGCGATGCCGCCGGAGCGCGCCGATGCCATCCCGCGCCTGCTCTTCCTATCCCCTGCCCTTCACGCCGCCGTCGCCCGCGCCGTGAACAGCGTGGGCCCCTTCGCGGCGGGGTCGGCGGGGAGCGGCACGTAGCGCACGCCGCCAAAGCCCGCTTCGCGCAGCCACGCCTCCAGCGGTTCCGCGCCGAAGCCCAGCCACACGTGGCCCATCGCCTGGCGATAGTCCTCGCGGTCGTGCGGGGCCATGTCGACGACGAGGAGCACGCCGCCGGGCTTCAGCGCGCGCCGCGCCTCGGCCAGCGCAGCCGCGGGCTCGGCGACGTAGTGGAGGACCAGGAACAGGAGCGCCACGTCCAGCTCGCCGTCGTCCACGGGGAGCGTTTCCAGCTCGCCGGCGCGCACCTCCACCGTCTCGACCCCCGCCAGCCGGTTGCGCGCGGCGCCCAGCATGGCGGCCGAGCTGTCCACGGCCACCACGCGGCGCACGAAGGGGGCGATGGACGCGCTCACCTGCCCGGTGCCGCACCCCAGGTCGCCCACGGTCCACGCCGGGTCGAGCAGCGCCAGCAAGCCGTGCAGGTCGGCGCGGCGGCCGAACAGCTCCTCGCGCAGGCGGTCCCACTGCCCGGCGGCGGTGCTGAAGAACTCCTGCGAGCGCGTGCTGCGCGCGGCCAGGACGCTGCGCAGGCGCTGCGCGTCCTGCTCGGCGGCGGGGAGGCTCGACACCTGCTCGCGCACCAGCGTCCACAGGCGGCGCGCGGCGGGCTCCAGCCGGTCGGCGCTCATCCGGTAGCGCCGGCTGGTGCCCTCGGCGCGGCTGGTCACCCACGCCTCGTCCGACAGCGTCTTCAAGTGCCGGCTGACGGTGGATTGCGGAAGCTGAAGCACCGCGCACAGCTCTCCCACCGTCAGCTCGTGGCGGTCCAGCACCAGGAGCAAGCGGCTGCGCGTACTGTCGGCCAGCGCCGACATGCGCTCGAAGATGGGTGGAGGTGCGAGTGTATTCATCCGTTCAACCGGATGGAAGGATACAAGGTCTCTCCATCCAGCGCAATACTTTCCCCGTCAGCCGACATCGCGCCAGGCGGGCATCCGAGGCATTTGGACGACATCGCACCGGCGGCATCCGCGCGTTCCCGCAGCACGGCACCGGGCGGCTAAAGCCACGGCAACAACGACGGGAAGCCTCGCAAACTGCGCGAGGCTGCGAGAGAAGCATTGGCCCGAGTCGAGAAATCGGATGCGCGCCAGCGCGTTTCGCGGTTGTAGCTCAACCTCCCCCAGGCAGTTTTTGGGGGAGGTCGGAGATTCGTGGACAGCAGTATCGTCCGCGAATCTCCGGGTGGGGGCTCCCCGCCGAGGCACGCGATCGACCCTCGCCCCCGCCTGTCAGGAATCTCCCCGCCACGAACGCGGGTCCCCTCCGTTCGCCCCCGCTCCCCCACCCCGATATCTTCCCGCTCGACCCGAGTGCGACCGCTGTTACTCTCGCACTTTCGCACTCTCGCACTTTCGCACTCCCCCATGCTCGACTCCCTGCTCCGCCCGAAGTCCATCGCCGTGATCGGCGCATCGCGGACGCCGAACACCATCGGGTACCAGATCCTCGACAACCTGCTGCGGCATGGATACACGGGGCGTGTCTATCCCGTGAATCCGACCGCGGAAGCCGTGCACTCCATCCGCGCGTTTCCCTCGGTGGAGGCGATCCCCGACGAGGTGGAGATGGCCGTCGTGGTCGTCCCCAAGCAGCACGTGTGCGCCACGGCCGAGGCGTGCGGGCGCAAGGGCGTCAAGGCGCTGGTCGTGATCTCCGCCGGCTTCAAGGAAGTGGGCGGCGCGGGGGTGGAGCGCGAGAAGGAGCTGAAGGCCACCGCGGCGAAGTACGGGATGCGTCTCGTTGGCCCCAACTGCATGGGCGTGCTGAACACGGCGGACGACGTGTCGATGAATGCCACCTTCGCGCCGACCATGCCGCCGGACGGACCCGTGGCGTTCATGAGCCAGAGCGGCGCGATGGGCGTCACCATCCTCGACTACGCGGCTGAGTACGGGATCGGCATCTCGCAGTTCGTGTCCGCCGGCAACAAGGCCGACGTGAGCGGCAACGACCTGATCGAGTACTGGCACGGCGACGAGCGCACGCGCGTCATCCTCATGTACCTGGAGAACTTCGGGAACCCGCGCCGCTTCACCCGCCTCGCGCGCGAGATCACGAAGACGAACCCCATCATCGTGGTGAAATCGGGCAGGTCGGGCGCCGGCGCGCGCGCCGCCTCGTCTCACACCGGGTCGCTGGCGGGCGCCGACAGCGCGATCGACGCGCTGCTGCGCCAGTGCGGCGTGCTGCGGGCCGAGACGGTGGAGGAGATGTTCGACCTGGCGATGGCGTTCTCGCACCAGCCCGTCCCGCGCGGCAACCGCGTCGCGATCGTGACGAACGCCGGCGGTCCCGGCATCATCATCGCCGACGCGTGCGAGGCGCACGGGCTGAGCGTGACGGAGCTGACGGCCGAGACGCGCCAACGGTTGGCCACGCAGCTGCCGGAGGAAGCGTCCGTCCAGAACCCGGTGGACATGATCGCCAGCGCCACGCCGCAGAGCTACCGGATGGCGGTGGAAGCCGTGCTCGACGACGCCAACGTGGACGCGGTGATCGCCGCCTTCGTTCCCCCGCTGGGCATCCGCCAGGAAGACGTGGCCGAGGCGATCGTGGACGTGGCCGCCGGCCGGCGCGACAAGCCCGTCCTCGCCGTGCTGATGGGGCGCGAGGGGCTGCCGCAGGGCCTCGCCGAGCTGAACGCGGCCGGCATCCCCGGCTACCGCTTTCCCGAGAGCGCCGTCCGCGCGCTGGCCGCCATGCACCGCCAGTCCGCCTGGCAGCAGCGCCCGGTGGGCGAGGTGCGGACGTTCGACGCCAATCGCGGCGAGGTCGAGCGCATCATCTCGCAGGCCGCGGCGGAAGGGCGCGAGAAGCTGACGGAGACCGAGGTGATGCGGGTACTCGAATCGTACGGCATCCCCATCGCCCCGTACGCCGTCGCGACGACGCTGGACGAGGCCGAGGCGGCGGCGGAGCGGCTGGAATTCCCCGTGGTCCTCAAGATCCTCTCGCCCAGGATCATCCACAAATCCGACGTGGGCGGCGTCTACGTGGGCGTGGAGGACGGGGCCGAGCTGGCGCGCGCCTGGGTGCAGCTCACGCAGGACGCCCCGCGCCGCGCCGGGATCACGCCGAACGAGGTGGAGGGCGTGCTGGTGCAGAAGATGGTGAAGGGCGGAAAGGAAACCATCGTGGGGATGACCAGCGACCCGCAGTTCGGCCCGGTGCTGATGTTCGGCCTGGGCGGCATCTACGTGGAGGCGCTGGGCGACGTGGTGTTCCGCGTGCACCCCGTGCGCGACGTGGACGCGGGCGAGATGGTGCGCGCCATCCGCGGCCACAAGCTGCTGGAAGGCGTGCGCGGCGAGCCCGCCAGCGACCTGGGCGCGGTGGAAGACGCCATCCTGCGCATCAGCCAGCTGGTGGGCGACCACCCGCGCATCCGCGAGCTGGACGTGAACCCCTGGCTCGCGTTCCCCGAGGGCGGCGTGGCCGTGGACGGGCGGATCGCCATCCGCGTGGATCAGCCGGAGGGCTGAACCACGCGTGGCTCATCCTCCCGAGCTCGAACGCTCGGCGGCGGCAGCCCGGGGATGGGCTGCCGCCGTCGAGGCGTTTCGACTTGACACCGTGATCCCGGCGCGCTGCGTGGCGGCGCGGATCAGGACCTGTCGCCCTGGATGGCGCGCCGGTGGCTTTCCAGGCTGATCCGCTGGGCCCGCTCCACCGACTCCTCCAGCACGACGATGGCCTCGTCCACCTCGCCCTGGCGCGGGCGCCGCACCCTGCGCCGCACGGCGGCCGACAGCTCCTCGCGCAGCACCTGGAACTCGCGCCACACCTCGGCCTCGCTCCACCCCAGGCGGGCGCGCTGCTCCCCGTGGCGCTCGGCGATGGTGCGCTGGATGGCCGTCCCGTCGCGCAGCAGCCCGTCCTCGGCGCCGGCGGCGAGGTCCATGGCGCCCAGCGTCTGCGCGATGTCGGAAAGGAAGCTGCACAGGTGGTCTTCCAGCTCCGCCTCGGAGAGCTCGCGCGCCGCGGGGGTGGCGGAGTCGCTGCGCAGCCGCGCCACGTAGGCGTGGAGGATCCGCTCCAGCTCGTCGAGCACGGCGTCGCGGATCTCGTGCAGCGTTGCGTCGCGCCCTTCGGCTTCCATCCCGGGCATGGGGCCGGGCTCTTCCTCGGGCGCGGCGGGGAGCCAGAGAAGGAAGGTGGAGCCCACCCCCACCTCGCTGCGCGCGGTGAGCGAGCCGCCCATCAGGCGAGCCAGGCGCCGGCTGATGGCCAGCCCCAGCCCCGTGCCCCCGTGCTGCCGGGTGAGCGTCATGTCTTCCTGCACGAACGGCTCGAAGATGGCCTCGATCCGCCCGGGCGGAATCCCCCGCCCCGTGTCTTCCACGCGGAAGTAGACCCACGGGCCCGGCCCGTCCAGCCCCGCCGAAGCGGGCGGCTCGGCCGCCATCCCCGCGCTCACGGTGATGCGGCCGCCGGGGTCGGTGAACTTGACCGCGTTCCCCAGCAGGTTCAGCAGGACCTGGCGGACCCGCTCCTCGTCGCCCCAGCACTGCTGCTGCCCGGCGAACCCCGACGCCGCGTCCACCAGCTCCACGCGGCGCACCAGGGCCTGCGGCTCCACCAGCATCAGCGCCCCCGAGATCACCGGCCCCACGCGAACCCGCGCGCGCCCGGCCACCATCCGCCCCGACTCGATCCGCGACAGGTCGAGCACGTCGTCCACGATGCCGAGGAGGTGCTGGCTGCTGGAGCGGACCTTTCCCAGCTGGTCGTGCTGGGCGCGGGTGAGCGGGCCGGCCAGCTCCATCTCCAGCAGGTCGGTGTACGCCATGATGGCGTTCAGCGGCGTGCGGATCTCGTGCGACATGGTGGCGAGGAACAGGCTCTTGAGCCGGTTGGCCTCCTCGGCCGCGTCGAGGGCGGCCTTGCGCGCGGCCTCGGCGGCGCGCTGCGCGGTCATGTCGCGGGTGACCTTGGCGAAGCCGAGCAGCGTGCCGTCCTCGTCACGCAGCGCGGTGAGCGTGACCCCGGCCCAGAAGGTGGAGCCGTCGTTCCTCACGCGGTGCCCCTCGCCGGTGTACTCGCCGTCGGCCGCGGCCTCGCGAAGGTGCGCCTCGGCCGTGCCGTCTTCCGAGCCGCCCTCCGGGTAAAGAAGCCGCAGGTGCGCGCCCTCGGCCTGGTCCTTGGTCCACCACTTGATCAGCCGCGCGCCCTCGCCCCAGAAGGTGATCACCCCTTCCGGATTCATCAGGAAGATCGCGTAGTCGCGCACGTTCTCGGCGAGCGCGGCGAAGGCGTGCTGGGCCACCCCCGGCGCTGCCACCCCGCTGTACGGATCGCGCGCCGGCGCACTCCCCCGGGCGCGCTCGCGGGCCAGCTCCTTCGCGCGGCGCCACGCCGCCTCGCGCTCCGCGGCCTCCGCCGGCATCCCGGAGCCGTTGCCCCGGAAGTCCGGGCCGCGCCGGGTAGCGTCGCCGCGCTCGTTGTCTGCGGGTGCTTCTGTGTGCACGTCTGGAATCTGTCTGGTCGCCGTCCAATGGTCTGGTCACGGGACATTTGCAGACTGCACGCCAACGTGGCGAAGGTGTGCATCAACTGGGCGCGCGCCGGGTGAAGAGACGGCTGCGTTCGCACATTTCCGCGGATAAGTGGACGGGGTGGATCGGAGGTTGGGGGTGGGTGAAGGACCCCCTCGCGTGTTGGGAAAATCCGTGGTTTCAACTGCGAAACGTGGAATGAAGCGCGGACGAGCGTGGCCCCCGCCCTGCTACAGGACGGGGGCCACGTGGCTGGGCCGCCGGACGGAAGAACACGCCACTCGCCTACGCGCGCTCGCGACCGGCAGAATGGCGGATGTCGGAGAGTATCTCGTCCAACGATAGTCCCTGGAACAGCGCATCGCGTTCCTGCGTGTAGTTCCCCTTGCCAGTGACGAACTGGTTCAGGAATCGAATGGTGTTCACCACACCCATTTCACGTGCCAGCAAATGGATGGCGTTTTCCGTCACCTCCGCCAGTGGCAGGTCAGCGTTATTCATCTTCCAGCGCCTCCATCAGTTGGAGCGGAGAAACAGGCCGAGTAGCACCGGTATCCACGATCCGTGCCCGCTTCAAGAATCGATCATCGCAGGTACAAAAGTAATCAGCACCGGCTTCCACGGCACACGCAAGGTGTAGTGCATCCAGCACCCTGTTCGATGTATTCGCGAGCCCGGTCCTCAACAGTGGTAGTCGCCGTCACGGAATGAGACGCAATCGACAACACGTCTTCTGCATAGTTCCGGCGCAACGAATGTGGGTTGCGGCCAATCTCGTACCGAAGCGCATCCGAGCTTATGAGTTCTGCCGCTCCGGACTCGCACAGCGCGAGAATTCCGAGCACGGCTTCGGACTCAACCCGTATCCGGAGTTGGCGTCGATCGTCCGTCGGGCGCTGAAGGCTGCACATGTCCAGCTAGATGCGCATGATGGAAATGTACGTACAGACCGAACGACCAGCAACTGCGCGTTATCCCACACTCCGAGGTTGCGCGACGGCGACATCATCCCCCACCTTCCGGCCTCCCCCGGAGCCTCCGCGCACCTTATCCGCACCACGGCATGATCGACCGCACGCCCTCCAAGCTGGCCGAGCGCATCTTCGACGCGGTGGACGCGGCGGCGGAGCGTGGCTTCTGGCAAACGCGCGACGCCGACCGCTACACCGACCTCACACGGCACATCCTTGGGCTGATGGGGCACCTGATCAACGCCGACGGCAGCGCCACCGATGACGAGCTGCGCTTCGTGATCGAGATGGCGCGGCCGTTCCAGCCGCAGGAGCCCACCACCGCCGAGACCGCCAAGGTGGTCCGCCGCGCCGCGCGCGACACCAGCCTGGAGGAGGTGCCCGACTACTTTCGCGCGGTGGTGCAGGCCGACCGCGCGGTGAACACGCGCCACGCGGGCGACGTGCTGTGGTGCCTGCGCGAGCTGGGGCTGGGCGTGATCGCCGCCGACCAGGTCAGTCACCCAGCCGAGGTGCAGCACCTGACCCACCACCTGGAGGTGCTGCGCACCTTCGCCGAGGGCCAGGGGGTGAAGGTGCAGTGGGCCGAGCCCGGCGGCGGCATCGCGGGTGACGCGGAGCGCGCGGCCGCCGGCGCCCGCGGCGAGGTGGCCCCGCCCGACGCCGCCACGCTGGACGAGCTGCTGAACCGGCTGCGCGCCCTGATCGGCCTGGCGCGGGTGAAGGAAGAGGTGGAGACGCTCACCAACATCATCCGCGTGCGCGCCATGCGCCGCCAGAAGGGCCTTCCCGCGCAGCCGCTGTCGCTGCACATGGTGTTCGCCGGCAACCCGGGCACGGGGAAGACCACCGTCGCGCGCATCCTTTCCGAGGTCTTCCGCGCGCTGAACGTGCTGCAGCGCGGGCACCTGGTGGAGGTGGACCGCGCGGGGCTGGTGGCCGGCTACGTGGGGCAGACGGCCATGAAGGTGACCGAGGTGGTGGAGCGCGCGGTGGGCGGCGTGCTGTTCATCGACGAGGCGTACGCGCTCACCACCGGCCGCGGGCAGACCGATTTCGGCTACGAGGCGGTGGACACGCTGGTGAAGCTGATGGAGGACCACCGCGACGAGCTCGTCGTGATCGTCGCCGGCTACCCGACGCCGATGCAGAAGTTCGTGGCGTCGAACCCCGGGCTGGAGAGCCGCTTCAACCGCTACCTGGAGTTCCCGGATTACGATCCGAAGGAGCTGCGCCAGATCTTCGACAAGCTGTGCGCCGAGGGCGAGTACACGCTGAGCGACGACGCGAGCAAGGCGGCGGACCGCATCTTCAAGCAGATGCACGACGGGAAGGGCGACAACTTCGCCAACGGCCGCGCGGTGCGGAACCTGTTCGAGCGGGCGCTGGCACAGCAGGCCAACCGGATCGCGAAGGTGCCGGACCCCAGCCGCGAGGCGCTGTGCGTGCTGGAAGCCGACGACCTGGAGCGCGCCCACCAGCAGATGGAGCTGGAAGAAGCCTCCCGCGGCGCCGCCGAGTTCGCGGACGCGGACACGGGCGCCGACGATTCGTCGATGGACGCCGATGCGTCTGCGGACGAGGGCGGAGGCGACGAGGGGGGCTCGGGCGACGGCCCCGATGGCGAGGGCGGGAGCGGCGACGGCGACGCGCCCGTCGCGTTTGCCTGATCGCTCGCCCCGAATTCCCGAGCCCGTTAGGTTACATCGTGTTTGGCGAACAGCAGCAGCCTGCGGTTGAGACCGAAACCAACAACGCTCCCTGTACGATACCCGTGCGCAACGAGACTCGGCTCATCCGGCGGCTCGTGATCCGGAACTACAAGAGCATCGCGGCATGCGATGTTCAACTGGGTCCACTCACGTTCCTGGTCGGCAGCAACGGGTCGGGAAAGAGCAACTTCCTGGATGCGCTGCGTTTCGTGGCCGATTCGCTGCGAAACTCTCTCGACCACGCATTGAGGGACCGCGGCGGGATCAACGAAGTACGCCGCCGATCGAGCGGCCATCCGAGGGACTTCGGAATCCGTCTCGACTTCGAGCTTCCGGACGGGGCGAAGGGCCACTACTCGTTCGCCGTAAGCGTTAGGGGAGACGGCGGGTTCGTGGTGAAGCACGAGGAGTGCCGGGTGGTGCCTGGTCACAACAAGGGTGGACCGCCACAGTATTACCGTGTGGTCGAAGGCGAAGTGAAGGAGACCACCCTCAGCATAGCACCCGCCGCGGTTCGCGACCGGCTATTTCTCGTGAACGCGTCCGGCAGCCCCGCCTTCCGGCCGCTATACGACGCGCTCTCTTCGATGGGGTTCTACAACCTGAACCCCGAGCTCATCCGCGACCTTCAGCCGCCGGATCCCGGCGATCTGCTCTCGCGCGACGGGCGCAACCTTCCGAGCGTCTTGGCGGCGGTCACCAACCGCGACACGCTGATCAAGGAAAGGATCGAAGAGTACCTCGCGCAGGTCGTTCCGGGAGTCGAAGGAGTGGACGCGAAGCAGATCGGACCGCGCGAAACACTGGAGTTCCGGCAGCAGATGGCGGGCGCGAAGCATCCCTGGAGGTTCCTGGCCACGAACATGTCCGACGGGACGCTGCGTGCGCTGGGAGTGCTCGTCGCGCTCTTTCAAGGTGGCTCCAACGGCGAGCCAGGGCCACTTCTGGTGGGTATCGAGGAACCGGAGACGGCGCTTCACCCCGCCGCGGCCGAGGTGCTTGTCGACAGCCTCCGGGATGCGAGCGAGCATCGGCAGGTGCTGGTGACGAGTCACAGCCCCGAATTGCTGGGGAGCCCGGAGATCTCCAGTCACGAGATCCTCGCCGTGGTGTCGGAAGAGGGGGAAACGAAGATCGGACACCTGGATAGCGCGGGCCGGACGGTGCTCTCCGAGCACCTCTACACGGCTGGTGACCTCCTGCGTATGAACCAGCTTCGCCCGGACCCTGCCGCCCTGTCGCTGAACCCCGACCAGCTGACCCTCTTCGGCACCGCGTGACAACCATCATTCCCATTGTCGAGGGCCACGGCGAGGTTACCGCGGTTCCGATCCTGATCCGGCGAATTCTCGCCGAGCACGCGCCGGACTTCGCGGCGACGGTCGCGCGTCCGATCCGCACACCCAAGGACGCACTGCTGGTCGAGGGAGGCGTGGAGCGAGCGGTAGAGCTTGCCGCCCGCCAGACCCAACCGGGCGACGGGATCCTGATCCTGATTGACGCGGACAAGCTCTGCCCGGCTGAAGTGGCGCGAGACCTTCTGCACCGCGCCACCACGCGTCGTCCAGACCGGCGCATCCGGGCAGTGCTCGCGAAGGCCGAGTTCGAGGCATGGTTCCTTGCCGGGGCGCGCTCCCTTCGCGGGCGGCGCGGATTGGCGGACGATCTTACCCCACCTTCGAATCCGGAGCAGGTCCGCGACGCCAAGGGGTGGCTGTCGGAGCGATGCGCGCGCGGACAGTCATACAAGCCGACCATCGACCAGCCGGCTCTCAGTCAGACGGTGGACCTCCACGAGGCGCTTGCCGCGCCCTCGTTCGCCAAGTTCGTTCGCGACATCGTATCGCTCGTGTCGCCCGAGTAAGGCGGCCCTGACTGGCAGAGTGCGCGGCGGCTGAGTATCTTGGTGGCCGCTGAAGCGAGAATCACCCGAACCGGCCTGGACTGCTCCGATGGGCAAGCTTTTCTTTCACATGGGCGTTTTCGCCGTCGTGACCTTCGTGGTCTACCTGGCGTGCATGATGTTCGTGCGGCTCGAGGAGCAGCGCGAGCGGAAGTACGGCAAGCGCCTCTGAGCGGTCCGGCCCGCGCGGCCTGATCCTCCGATAGACGAAAAACACGATCCGGCGCTCGCTCCCGAGCGCCGGATCGTGTTGTATCGCACCCCGTTGTTCCGGATCTGGAGAATCGTTCTGCTTCCCGCCCGGCGACACCGATCATGTCCATCCTTAGCCGCTGCCGCGCCCGTTCCGCTGTGCAGACGCTGACCGGCGGCTGAAGCCGCAGCAACAACTACGACAAGCCTCGCAAACTGCGCGAGGCTTCACCATCTGACACCTCTCCATCAGCGCCGCTGTCGTTTCAGCGGCGGCGGGGGTGGTAGGTGAAGCTCGTCTTGCGCTCGCCGGCGATGGCGCGGAGGTCCTTCATCAGGTAGCCGGCGCGGCGGGCGGCGGCGGCGTTCAGGTCGGGGAGCAGGCGCGGGCGGGGCGGCACCAGCACGCCCACCTGGATGTACATCCCGCGGCACACCTCCACCGCGTGGCTCAGGCTGAAGCGCAGGGCCACGCGGCCGTTCTCCACGTGGTGCAGCGCGAACGCCGTGGGGAACTCCTCGTTCACCGAATACGTGCACTCCTCGCCCGGCGGCTGCACCTCGGCCATCTCCAGCGTCTTGCCGATCCGCGCGAGCGAGGGGAGCGCACGCACGTTGGCGTTCCGCATGGCCTGTTGGATCATTGGGTCGCCTTGCAGGGCGCGCAGCAGGTCGGCCTCGGGCACCAGGTCGGCGGCGGAGACGGCGTGGGGGCGGGCGACGGTGCCGCGCGCCAGGTCGTACGCCATGAAGTGCGTCCACGAGATGGGGTGCGCGCCGCCGCAGTCGCAGTACGTCTGCTGCTCCAGGCTGATGATGGAGCCCACCACCGAGAGCAGCCGGTACGTCTGCTCGAACTCGCGCACGCCCGGCGTATCGGCGGTGTCGGGCTCCATCCCGGCCCACTCGGCGTCGCTCACGCGCCTGGCGCTGAACACCAGCGCACCGTCACTCGCCCTCCGCGCGGTGATGTCACCCGCCGTCCATGCCACGTCGTAGCCGCCGGAGCGCCCGCGCCAGATCACCTGCTGCGCGGCGGACGGCCGCGCGGCGAGCGGGAGGATGGAGAGCGCGAGCAGTGCGGCGCCGCGGAAGGGGCGGATGCGTGTCATCGGAGCGTGAAAGACGGGGTGGATCGGCGGGGGATACGAGGGAATTTACGCCGTCGGGGGAGAGTTCGCAGGGTGACGGGCGCGATGATGAGCATTGGCGCATGCCGCGGCGGGCCCCCTCCCCCAACCCCCATAGGCGTTAACTTAAGAGGTTAACGCTAATCATCCCAGCCAGTTGCGCCGTTCGTTCACGCGGGCGCTCAAGCAACCTCGTGCGCAGTTCCGTCCCGCGGCGCAGCAACTCGCTCGGCAAGCTGGGCAGAGAGACGACGGCGAGGAACGCATCACAGG
>DASSJS010000110.1:0-8718 GCA_035691085.1 Longimicrobium sp. | reverse complement strand
AGGGCGCTGCGGTCGAGCTGAAGTAATGGGCGGCCCCTTCCGCGGGCGGGCGCGAACCGCGCCCGCCCGCGGAAGACGGCGCCGCTCCCGATGTGATTCGCGAACGTTTCGCGGTCGGCGCCCCAACGGCCTGTCCCACTTCAGCCCGGCAGAATCGATGGCTCGCACGCAGCCTGTTACATAGATACGGATGGCACGCCTACCCCGCCGGGGTTTTCCGGTCGGGGTCGTTTGCGCTTTTCCGGCTTCTGGATCCACGTCGCTCAAGAGGGAGACCCACTTGGCAACCGTGAACAAACCGATCGTCTCGTTCGGCAAGCTCGTCGCGGGGATGGAGCACCCCAACCTCTTGGACGTGCAGGTGCGCGCGTTCGAGACGCTGCTGCAGACCGACGCCGCCGCGCGTGAGCGCGAGGACGTGGGGCTGGAGCGGGTGTTCAACGAGATCTTCCCCATCTCCGACGTCAACGGGAACTTCTCCCTGGAGTACGTCCGCTACGCCCTGGGCGAGCCGAAGTACGACATGGAGGAGTGCATGGAGCGCGACATGACGTACGCCGCTCCGCTCAAGGCGACGCTCCGGCTGGTGGTGTGGGAGGACCTCGGCGACGAGCGGCGCCCCAAGGACATCATCGAAAAGGAAGTGTACCTGGGGGACCTGCCGGTGCTCACCCCCCTGGGCACGTTCATCATCAATGGCGCCGAGCGCGTGATCGTGTCGCAGCTGCACCGCAGCCCGGGCGTGGTGTTCGAGGAGAACACGCACCCCAACGGCAGCAAGCTGTTCAGCGCGCGCATCATCCCGTTCCGCGGCTCGTGGGTCGAGTTCACCGTCGACATCCACGACGTGGTGGCGGTGCATATCGACAAGAAGAAGAAGTTCCCCGCCACGGCGCTGCTGCGCACGGTGGGGTACTCGCGCGACGCCGACATCCTGGGGGTGTTCTTCGGCCGCCAGCAGGTGACGCTCGCGGGAATAGCCGGCGAGGGCGTGCGCGAGGGGCGCCGCGGCGAGGTGTTCCACGGCTTCCTGGCCGAGGACGTCCCCGACCCGGCGCTGCTGGGCGTGGAGGGCCCGCGCCTGTACCGCGACGTGGTGGTGCCCGGCACCGGCGAGGTGTTCGAGCGCGGCTCGCGGCTCACGCAGGCCGCCTGGCGCGCCCTGCGCGAGGGCGGCGTGTACTCCATCCCCGTGCTCCCCAGCGCCCTGCTGGCGCGCGCGGGCGACGAGGTGAACGCCGAGGTGGTGGGCCGCCTGCAGCGCGCCGGGATCGAGGGCGTGGCCCTGTTCCGCCCGCGCGGGCAGACGGGGAGCTCGCTGCGCGCCACGCTGGCCAAGGACCCCACGCGCGGCACGCTCGACTCGCTCTTCGCCATCCACAACCTGGTGCGCCCGGGGACGGCCCCGGCGCCCGACGTGTGGACCGAGGACGAGTTCTTCGGCGACGCCGACAGCATCATGCACGTGGGCGACTTCCTGCGTGCCTGGGCCGAGCGCGACACCGCGCCCAGCGACCCCAACAGCCGCGAGGCCCAGCGCAGCGCCGAGGAGCGGATGCTCCGCTACGCGCAGGAGCGCGGCATCAAGTACGTGTGGGAGAGCTTCCGCGAGGAGCGCACCGAGAAGACGGCGCGCCCGTCGCGCGTGCTCGTCTATGAGCTGAACCGCGTGGTGCAGGTGTACACGCAGGTGTGGCGCCTCCTCTTCCAGCCGCGCGCGGCCCTCGTCGTGAGCGGCGACATGGCCGACGGCGGGAGCGCGACCGCGCGCTCGGACTACAGCGAGTACCTCGAAGAGACGCTGAACAAGCGCTACGACCTGGGGCGCGTGGGGCGCTACAAGATCAACCAGCGCCTGGGCGACGCCTTCCGCCAGCTGCACTTCGCGGTGCCGCCGGCGGGGATGACGGCGCTGACCGCGCAGGACGTGCTGGCCATCCTGTACAACCTGGTGGAGCTGCACGAGGGGCGCGGCTACACCGACGACATCGACCACCTGGGGAACCGCCGCGTCCGCTCGGTGGGCGAGCTGATCGCCAACCAGTTCTCGGTGGGCCTCAGCCGCATGGCGCGGCTGGTGCGCGAGCGCATGTCGATCGTGTCGGACCCCGACAAGATCAACATCGACGACCTGGTGAACGCGCGTACCGTCTCGGCGGTGATCCAGCAGTTCTTTGGATCGAGCCAGCTTTCGCAGTTCATGGACCAGACCAACCCCCTGGCCGAGATGACGCACAAGCGGCGTCTCTCCGCGCTGGGGCCGGGCGGCCTGACCCGCGAGCGCGCCGGCTTCGAGGTGCGCGACGTGCACTACTCGCACTACGGGCGCATGTGCCCGATCGAGACGCCGGAAGGCCCGAACATCGGCCTGATCAACTCGCTGACCACGTACTCGCGGATCAACGACCTGGGCTTCATCGAAACGCCCTACCGCAAGGTGGTGCGGGCGGTGCTGCGCTATCCGAGCACGGTGAAGCTGGACGAGGCCGTCCGTCTCGTCCTGGGCGAGCGCGGGAAGATCTTCGCGAAGCGCGGCGAGGAGCTGGACGCCGCCCGCGGCCGCGAGGTGTTCCGCGCCATGATCGTGGGCGCCGAGCTGGCCGAGGACGTCCCCGACTGGAGCCTGCTCTTCCCGCGGATGATCGCGGGCGAGCTGCCGCAGACCGAGTGGGAGGCCGCCTTCGCGGCCATGCCGCTGCTGGCGCGCCGCGGCGAGCGCATCACCGAGGACCTGGCCGACCGCATCAGCGCGCAGCCGGTGAACCTGGTGCGCGTGGTGAGCCGCCGTGCCGGGGCCGCGGCCCGCGGCGTGGCGCCCGAGGCGATCCGCAACCCCGTGTCGCTCCCCGTGCGCGTGTTCGCGCCCAAGAGCGCCGCGATGCTGGCGGTGCCGGGAACGGTGCTGGAGCAGGAGGTGGTGGACGGGATCTACGCGCGGCAGATGGAGGGGCTGGCCCAGAGCGAGTTCGGCGACACCCCCGACGACGTGGCGCTCGACTTCGTGAGCGGCGTGGCCGCGCTCTCGCCCGAGGGCGACGTGGGCCGCGTGCCGGTGGGGACGCGCCCCACCATGACGCACGTCACCCCCGTGGTGACGCGGATCACCGCGTGGCTCTCCGCCAACGAGGAGGAGAACGCCCGGATCGCGCAGGCCAACGCGCCGCTGGCGGGTGACGGGACCTTCACCAACGAGTTCATCCTCTGCCGCGAGCGGGGCGACTTCCCGCTGCTGCGCCCGGACGAGATCGACTTCATGGACGTGGCGCCCGACCAGCTGGTGTCGGTGGCCGCGGCGCTGATCCCGTTCCTGGAGCACGACGACGCCAACCGCGCGCTGATGGGCTCCAACATGCAGCGCCAGGCGGTGCCGCTCCTCTTCCCCGACGCCCCGCTGGTGGGCACCGGGCTGGAGCAGGTGATCGCGGTGGACTCGGGCGCGGTGGTGGTGGCGCGCCGGGCCGGCGTGATCAAGGAGGTCACCGCCGACTACATCGTGGTGGACGCCGGCACCGAGGGCGGGAGCACCCCGGGCGACGAGCCGCTGCGCCGGCTGGCGCAGTTCGACCGCTACCGGATGAAGAAGTACTGGCGCACCAACCAGGACACGGCGCTCAACCAGCGCCCGCTCGTCCATCTCGGCCAGCGGGTGAACAAGGGCGACGTGCTGGCCGACGGCGCGAGCACCGACGGCGGCGAACTGGCGCTGGGCCGGAACCTGCTGGTGGCGTTCATGCCCTGGTACGGCAACAACTTCGAGGACGCCATCGTGCTCTCCGAGAAGCTGGTGAAGGACGACGTCTACACGTCGATCCACATCCAGGAGCTGGAGCTGCAGGTGCGCGACACCAAGCGCGGGATGGAGGAGATCACGCGCGAGATCCCGAACGTGGCCGAGGAGTCGCTGGTCGACCTCGACGAGCGCGGCGTGGTGCGCATCGGCGCGCGGGTGAAGGCGGGCGACATCCTGGTGGGGAAGATCACGCCCAAGGGCGAGACCGAGCTTTCCCCCGAGGAGAAGCTGCTCACCGCGATCTTCGGCGAGAAGGCCAAGGACGTGAAGGATTCGTCCCTCAAGGTCCCGCCGGGCGTCGAGGGCACCGTGATCGACGTGAAGATCTTCTCGCGCCGCATCGACGACCCGATCCTGGAGAAGGAGCGCGGGCAGAAGATCGGCGAGCTGCGCACCTTCGAGCGCAACGAGATCCAGCGCATCGGCGAGGCGCGCGACGAGGAGATCCGCGAGCTGATCCGCGGGAAGGAAGTGGCGCTGTTCCTGAAGAAGGGGACGGTGGAGCCCTTCTTCAACGAGGGGACGCAGCTGACCGACGAGGTGGTGGAGGCGCTGGACCTGGGCGAGGTGGACCTGACCACGCTGAAGGTGACCGACCGCACCACCAACGAGCAGCTGCGCCGCCTGGTGGACGAGAGCAAGCGCCGCATCGAGCGGGTGCGCCAGAAGACCGAGAACCAGATCGACAAGGTCTTCCAGCCCGACGAGCTCCCCCCGGGGGTCGTCCAGCTGGTGAAGGTGTACCTGGCCGAGAAGCGGAAGATCTCGGTGGGTGACAAGATGGCCGGGCGCCACGGGAACAAGGGGATCATCGCCCGCATCGTTCCCGAGGAGGACATGCCCTTCATGCCCGACGGCACGCCGGTGGACGTGTGCCTGAACCCGCTGGGCGTGCCCAGCCGCATGAACGTGGGGCAGATCCTGGAGACCCACCTGGGGTGGGCCTCGCGGGTGCTGGGCTTCGAGAGCAAGACGCCGGTGTTCCAGGGCGCCAGCGAGGACGAGATCGGGATTTTGATCCGCCTTGCCGGCGTGACCTGGGCCGCGCAGGCGCTGGGGGTGACCAGCGCCGCGCCGCCGCGCTTCGACGTGGACGACGCGCGCACCATCGCGCACGCGGCGCACGCGCTGGAGCACGCGGTGGAGGAAGCGCGCCCCGAGATGGGGATCGGCCGCCCGGTGGACCGGCTGCTCACCGACAAGGTGCCGGCGGAGGTCAGCGAGAAGCTGCGCCCGCTGGCCGACTACCTGGTGAGCGCCGGCCGCGAGCTGGCCGAGCGCAAGGAGGCCGACTTCGCCACCCTGTTCCCGGCCGCGGCGGCGCTGGCCGCGGGGACGGGCGGCGAGAACCCGGTGAACGCCGCGCTCGAGGAGCACATGGCGGCGGCCGGGCTCACCCCCGGCGGCAAGGTGTGGATGCGCGACGGGCGCAGCGGCAACACGTTCGAGAGCCCGGTCACCATCGGGGCGATCTACATGCTGAAGCTGAGCCACCTGGTGGACGACAAGATCCACGCGCGCTCCATCGGCCCGTACTCGCTGGTCACGCAGCAGCCGCTGGCCGGTAAGGCGCAGTTCGGCGGCCAGCGCTTCGGCGAGATGGAGGTGTGGGCGCTGGAGGCATATGGCGCGGCCCACACGCTGCAGGAGATCCTGACGGTGAAGAGCGACGACGTGAACGGCCGCTCGCGCGTGTACGAGGCGATCGTGAAGGGCGAGAACCTTCCGGAGCCGGGGCTTCCCGAGAGCTTCAACGTGCTCGTGAAGGAGCTGCAGGCGCTGGGCATCAGCGTCACGCTCGGCAGCTGAGTACCAAGTGCTGAGTGCTGGGTGCTGGGTGCTGAGTGCGAAAGACTCCAGCACTCAGCACACAGCACCCAGCACCGCAGTTCAGCTCTTGACCGCTTTGCTACGATAGAACCGCACGGCGTACGACCGCCGGCGGAACACCCGATCCAGCAAGGGGACCGATGATCGATTTTCCCCGCGCCCGCGAGACACGCTCGCAGGACTTCAACTACATCCAGGTGAAGCTGGCCTCCCCCGAGGAGATCCGCGCCTGGAGCTTCGGCGAGGTCACCAAGCCGGAGACCATCAACTACCGCTCGTTCAAGCCCGAACGCGACGGGCTGTTCTGCGAGCGGATCTTTGGCCCGGTCAAGGACTGGGAGTGCCACTGCGGCAAGTTCAAGCGCATCCGCTTCCGCGGGCACGTTTGCGACAAGTGCGGCGTGGAGGTGACGCTCAGCAAGGTGCGGCGCGAGCGCATGGGCCACATCGAGCTGGCCGTGCCGGTCGCCCACATCTGGATGTTCAAGACGCTGCCCAGCCAGATGGGCTACCTGCTGGGGATGACGCTGCGTGACCTGGAGAAGGTCATCTACTACGCGTCGTACGTGGTCACCTCCGTCGGCAACCAGGACGTGAAGCACAGCCAGGTGCTCGACGAGGACGACTACCTGGCGCTGCGCGACAAGGCGCGCGAGGAGAACGACACCGAGTTCAAGGCCGACATCGGCGCCGACGCGGTGCGCAACCTGTTGCGCCAGATCGACGTGGACGGCCTGGCCGAGTCGCTGCGCACCCAGGTGGCCGGCGAGACCAGCCAGCACCGCAAGAAGATGGTGCTGAAGCGGCTCAAGGTGATCGACGCCATCCGCAACTCGGGCGAGACGCCCGCCGAACGCAACCGTCCCGAGTGGATGGTGATGGACGTGATCCCCGTGATCCCGCCCGACCTGCGCCCGCTGGTGCCGCTCGACGGCGGCCGCTTCGCCACCAGCGACCTGAACGACCTCTACCGGCGCGTGATCAACCGCAACAACCGGTTGAAGAAGCTGATGGAGATGCGCGCGCCGGAGGTCATCCTGCGCAACGAGAAGCGCATGCTGCAGGAGGCGGTGGACGCGCTCTTCGACAACGGACGCCGCAGCAAGGCGATCCGCGGCCGCGGCAAGCGCCCGCTCAAGTCGCTCTCCGACATGCTGAAGGGGAAGCAGGGGCGCTTCCGCCAGAACCTGCTCGGCAAGCGCGTGGACTACTCGGGGCGCTCGGTGATCGTCGTCGGCCCCGAGCTCAAGCTGCACCAGTGCGGCCTGCCCAAGGCGATGGCGGTGGAGCTGTTCAAGCCGTTCATCATCCACGAGCTGGAGAAGCGCGGCGAGGCCGAGACGGTGAAGCGCGCCAAGAAGATCGTGGAGCGCGACGACCCGCGGGTGTACGAGGTGCTCGAGGACATCATCCGCGACCACCCCGTGCTGCTGAACCGCGCGCCCACGCTGCACCGCCTGGGGATCCAGGCGTTCGAGCCGGTGCTGGTGGAGGGGAAGGCGATCCGCATCCACCCGCTGGTGTGCGCCGCCTTCAACGCCGACTTCGACGGCGACCAGATGGCCGTGCACGTGCCGCTCTCGTTCGAGGCGCAGCTGGAGGCGCGGGTGCTGATGCTTTCGAGCAACAACATCCTCCTGCCGTCCAACGGCCGGCCGATCGCGGCGCCCAGCCAGGACATCGTGATCGGGTCGTACTGGCTCACGCACCAGACGGCCGGGCACGACGCGGCCTTCGCGGCCGACCTGGAGGAGCAGAAGAAGCCGTTCAACGAGCGCAGCGCGGGCACCATCGTCCGCCGCTTCGCCGAGGTGGCCGAGGTGGAGATGGCGCTGCAGCACCGGATCATCCGGCTGCAGAGCCCGATCTACTACTGGGCCGACCCGCGCCCCGCCGCCGAGCTGGAGGAGGGCGAGGCGCGCAAGCCGGAGTGGATCAAGACCACGCCGGGGCGGGTGATCTTCAACTCCGTGGTTCCGGCCGAGATGGGCTTCTGGAACCGCACCATGGGGAAGAAGGAGCTGGGCGACGTCATCTTCGGCGCGTACCGCACGGTCGGCCTCGCCCGGACGGTGGTGTTCCTGGACGACCTGAAGGCGTTCGGGTTCCGCTACAGCACCATGGGCGGGATCAGCGTGGGGATCGAGGACATGGAGATCCCCGCCGAGAAGGACAGCATCCTGCGCGAGGCCGAGGACGACGTGGCGCGCTTCACCCGCGCGTACAACAACGGCGTCATCAGCAACGGCGAGCGGTACAACAAGGTGATCGACACCTGGACGCACGCCAACAACGACGTGGCCGACGCCATGGTGGACCGCCTGCGCAAGAGCCGGGGCGGCTTCAACCCCGTGTACATGATGATGAACTCGGGGGCCCGCGGCAGCCGTGACCAGATGCGGCAGCTGGCGGGGATGCGCGGCCTGATGGCGAAGCCGCAGAAGAAGCTGACCGGCGGCATCGGCGAGATCATCGAGAGCCCGATCAAGTCGAACTTCCGCGAGGGGCTCACCGTGCTGGAGTACTTCATCTCCACGCACGGCGCGCGCAAGGGCCTGGCCGACACCGCGCTGAAGACGGCGGACGCCGGGTACCTGACGCGCCGCCTGGTGGACGTGGCGCAGGACGTCACCATCACCGAGGACGACTGCGGGACCATCCTGGGCCTCGAGGTCTCCGCGCTGAAGGAGGGCGAGGACGTGGTGGAGCCGCTCAAGGACCGCATCGTCGGTTCGGTGGCGGCCGACGACGTGTTCGACCCGATCGACGGCGAGATGCTGGTGGAGGCCGGCGAGCTGATCACCGAGGAGACGGCCGACGAGATCGAGGACGCCGGGATCCAGACGGTGAAGATCCGCTCGGTGCTCACCTGCGAGAGCCGCCGCGGGCTGTGCGTGAAGTGCTACGGGCGGAACCTGGCCACCATGGGGATCGTGGACCCGGGCGAGGCCGTGGGCATCCTGGCCGCGCAGTCGATCGGCGAGCCGGGGACGCAGCTCACGCTGCGCACCTTCCACATCGGCGGCACGGCGGCCCGTATCGCCGCGACCACCACGCGGAAGAGCAAGGTGGAGGGGGTGGCGCAGTTCGAGCGCGTG
>DASSJS010000109.1:0-2119 GCA_035691085.1 Longimicrobium sp. | reverse complement strand
GCGGCGCGGGCCGCTACGGCTCCACGTTGAACTCCAGCTCCATCGCCTCGCGCGGGCCCAGCGCGTGCCAGCGGGCCTGCAGCTCGTCACGCAGGCGGCGGATGCGGCCGAACTCGTCCGCGGTGATGGTGCGCGGCGAGGGGTGGCCATGCTGTGCGCAGTACTCGGCCAGGTGCGCGTTCAGCAGGCCGGCGCCCTCCCCGTCATCCGCCGTGTGGCGGGCGAAGCTGTCGAACCAGCCGGCGCTCACCTCGGCCAGCAGCGCCTCGGGAACGTTCGGCATCGGGCCGCGCGGCCACGGGGTGCCGAAGTCGCCGAACTCCCATCCATCCGCCATCATCCCCCAGAACGCCTGCCGCAGCCCCAGCGTGGTCTCGATGGCGTAGTGCGTCAGGTCGTGCATGGGAAAGAAGTCGTGCTGCTTCTGCCACGCCACGCTCCCGTCGCGCCGCGTGATGCTCAGCACCGGCGTCCCGTCCTTCGTCTTCGAGAACTTGAGGACGGCGAGCGGCTGTGTGGTGGTTTCCATGATGGTAATTCGCTGTTCGTGATGATGCGGAGGATCGTCATCCTGAGGAGCGTCCGCACCGAACCCGCGTCAGCGCAGACGGCTGGACGCGACGAAGGATCTATCGCCGCGTCACGAGCGGCAGGTGGCCGTCGGCACCGCACCGGCGGCTGAAGCCGCAGCAACCACTACGAGAAGCCTCGCAAACTGCGCGAGGCTCCAACCGCCACGACCTCGTGCGACCACCCTCATCTTTCGTGGCCGCACGCAGCGGTGGAGACTCAGGGCGACACCATCACGGCGCCGCCGCGGGCGGGTTGGCCATCGCCTCGGCCGCGCGGAGGATGCGCTCGCGCTCGGCGGCGTCGATCAGGCGGCCGTTCACCACCACGGCATGGATGCGGCCCACGTTGCGGATGTCGGCCAGCGGGTTGGCGTCCAGCACCACCAGGTCGGCCAGCTTCCCCTGGGCCACCGTCCCCAGCGAATCCGTCATCTTCAGGAAGCGCGCGGGCTCCAGGGTGGCGGATTGCAGCGCCTGCAGCGGCGTGAGGCCGATGCCGGTGAGCAGCTCCAGCTCCTGGTGCAGCGAGAAGCCGGGAAAGGTGTAGGGGGTGATCAGGTCGGTCCCCGCCATGAAGCGCACGCCGTTGTCGTGCAGCACCCGCGCGGCCTCCAGCAGCCGGCCGTATTGCCGGTGGCTGTTCGCCCAATCGGCCGCCGTCACGGCGCGGAGGCGGGGGTTGGTGAGGGGGCTCCAACCGGCGCTCATCCCCTTCGGCACGTAGCGCAGCCGAGGGTCGTGCGCGAAGGTGGTGTCGTCGAGGAAGGCGGCGGCGTGCAGCGTCACCAGCGTGGGCACCACCACGGTGCCGCGTGCCACCAGCCGCCGCGCCAGCGCCCGGCACACCGCCGGGTCGTAGCGCGCGTACACCAGCGAGTCGAGCGACCGCGACACCACGTACGACGAGTCCCACCCTTTCCGCGCGACGGCTTCGGCGACCAGGCCGGCCTGCGCGGGGGGGAGCGGCGAGCAGGCGTTCACGATTCCGGTGAGGTGCTCGATGCTGGCGATCCCCGCGGCCGAAGCCTCGTCCACCGTGACCAGCGACGGCACGTGGCCGGCGAACGGGATCCCCCGGCGCCTCGCCTCGTCCGCGATGCCGGCGAACGCGTCGGGGGTGAGGCGGCTGTACACCTTGATGAAATCGGCACCCGCGGCGGCGAGCGAGTCGACCGCGCGGCGGCCCTCGGCGGCGTTGCGCGCCACCACCGTGCCGCCCAGCATGGGCGGCGAGCCGTCGATGATGTGCCCCGAGCCCACGATGCGCGGCCCCACCAGGTCGCCGCGCCGGATGCGGGCGCGGGTGGAGTCGACCCAGTCGATGCGGCTGAACATCTCGCGCGCGCCGGTGACCCCGTTGGCGGCCAGCAGCGGCATGAACAGCCCCTCGAACTGGGGGAACGCCGCGTGGACGTGCATGTCCCACATCCCCGGGATCACCCACTTCCCGCGCCCGTCCACCACGCGCGCCCCGGCGGGCACCGCCACGCGCGCCGCCGGCCCCACGCGGGCGATGCGGCTTCCCCGCACCACCACCGTCTGGTCGC
>DASSJS010000108.1:0-3619 GCA_035691085.1 Longimicrobium sp. | reverse complement strand
CCCACGCCCACGGCTGGGTTCGTGTTCTCCGGTATGTGTGCGGAGGTGTCCCACGGCACCTCGGTGTGAGGGTCGGTGCCGAAGCCGAGCGTCAGGGTGACCGTGTCGATCCGCGTGGTCAGGTCACCGGCATCGTTCCAGAAGTTGTGGACGTCGTCGTGCGGGCGGTAGGGCACCAGGTCGGTACCCACGCCCGCGTAGATGCTGTGCAGGTGGCGCCCAGAGCCCGGCTCGTAGCTGTAGGTGGTGGGGTCGACCAACACGGGTGAGTCGCCCCCGCCCAGCGACCACGCGTTGCGCCGGTGCAGGAGCCGGTTCCCCAGCGCGTCGTTCGTGTACTCCTCCTCCTGGATCTGCGACGTCCGCGAGCGCCAGTCGTAGGTGCGCGAGTGCGCCAGCTGCCCCAGGCCATCGTAGCTGAGCGCCGTGCTGTCGCGCAGCGAGCGGGTGTACACCGCCTTCCCCCGCGCGTCGCGGCGCAGCGAGTCGTCGTAGAGCACCGTGGAGCCCTCGTACCCGCGGATGCGGCGGGTCATCTGCCCGTCCGCATCGTAGTGGTACGTCTCGGGAACGCCGGGGAGCCGCAGCGAGTCCAGGAGCCCGTCGGCTCGGTATACGAACGAGAACTCCCCGCCGGTGGGCTCGGTGATCCGTGCCAGCGCCCCCGTTTCGGGGTGGTACTGGTAGGTGAAACGGTCCTGCGTGGACGAGGGACGCAGGCCGCCGGGAAGGATGTGCCCCGTGCGCCGCCCCTCCAGGTCGTACGTGTACGCCTGCGCGAAGCGGTGCTTGCTCGCGTCGAACTGGCCGGCCTCGGTGGCGATGTGCAGGGTGTCGGTGGCCAGCGCGCCGTTCGGGTAGTAGCTGCGGCGCACGTGCGCGGCCTCGTTGTCGGCCTGGGTGAGTGCCCCGGTCACCGCGTGGTAGCGGAAGACCGAGGTGTCGCCCTCCATGGTGCGCGAGAGCAGGTTGCCCATCACGTCGTACCGCATGCGGATGGGCGCCTGCAGGCGGCGGGTCACCATCAGCGTGTCGCGCCCCGCGGCATCGTAGAAATACCGCTCCGTGAAGTCCAACGCCGACCGTCCGGACGGAACGGGTGCCACCTCGGCCGTGGTGCGGCCGAAGCCGTCGAGCTCGTACGTGGTGGCGAGCACGCCCACGCCGGCCGCGTCGGGCGCCGACCAGCGCTCCACCCGGTACAGCCGCCCCGCGGCGTCGTAGCGATTGCGGGTGTGGAGCGTGTCCGCCCGGGTGTCGTGCCACCCGCCGTCCATGTTGGTGAAGTAGTGCTGCGCGTCGCCCCAGCTCGTTGTCTCGCGGACGCGGCTGGCCAGGTCGTACGTGGTGCGCGAATACGCGTACAGCAGCTGCCCCACGCTGCCGCCGCCCGTGCGCAGCGAGTCGGTGGGCGACACCACGAGGGTGTCGCGGCCGATCCGGTCGGCGTGCGTCACCGCGTGGACGCCCAGCGGGGTGGTGGTGGATGCGAGGTTCCCGGTGGCGGGATCGTACTCGACCGTCTCGGGGCTCTCGCCGGCACCCTCGGCGCGGGCCGTGGTCACGCTGCGCACCTGCCCCAGCGCGTTGTAGCCGTACTTCACCCGCCGCGCCGGGTCCGGCCCCACCTGCTCCCACTCGCGCAGCCCGCGCGCGTCGTAGCCGAAGGTCTGCGTGATCCCGGTGGGGCTGGTGACGCTCGCGATCTCGTCCCACTCGTCGTTCCAGGCATAGAGCGTGGTGGCGTTGCGCCCGTCGCCCAGCGGGTTCCAGTCGGTCTGGCTGGCCAGGTGGCCGTGCGCGTCGTAGCCGGCGGTCACCCGGTGCCCGTTGGGCGCGGCCGTCGACGTCGCCAGCGCGGGAAAGCGCGGGTCCTCGCGCAGGATGCGGGTGATCCCCAGCGGCGTGTTCACCTGGAACAGCCGCCCGGCCGCGTCGCCGTAGTACAGCACGTAGTCGTCGCTCCCCGGCAGCGGCCCGTCCACCGTGGTGTTGAGCGTGGAATTGGGGGCGGGCGCCGAGCCGTCGCCGCTGGGGAGGCCGCGCGTCTCCTGCGGCACCATGCTCACGCTCACCGTCTCGTTGCGGCCGTTGCTCATGGCCGTGGTCACGCCCCGCGCCAGCCGGTTCAGCGAGTAGACGAAGCGCGTGGGGGTGCCGGCGGGGTTGATCACCAGCGTGTCGCGCCCCAGCGCGTCGTAGCCGAACTGCGTGATGCTCGTGGTGCTGTCGGCCGCGTTGGGGTAGTCGATGATCTGCTCGACGCGGACCGCGGGCCACGTCCCGCTGCTCACGATCCACGTCTTCCGGTCGCCCGGCGTGCGGGCGTGCGGGGCCAGCACCTGGCTCAGCGTGCCCCCCGCGCCGGTGTAGGCGAAGTAGTAGCTGCGGCTGGTGTCACGCGGGACGGCGGTGGGGAGCGCGATCTGCACCATCCGGCCGGTGTTGTCCCAGAAGAACCAGGTGGTGTGCCCCAGGCGGTTGCGCGTGTACAGGTGCCGGCCCGTGGAGGTGTACGCCACCTCACCCTTCCCGGGGAGCTTGCGCACGTAGCCCTGGGCCGTGCTGCCGTCGTACAGCGTCACGGCCCGCGCCACGATGGTGTCGGGGCCCTCGGGCTCGGCGCTGGCGTAGGCGCCGGGCGCCACCTGCTCGTACACGCGCGCGCTCCCGTCGCCGCCCACCCACAGGAGGGTGGGGCCGGCCAGGGACAGCTGCTCGAGCCCAGCCAGCCACCACCCCGAGCCGAACACGCTCCCCCGCCGGTCCACCACGATCCGCCGGACCGGCACCGGCGCCAGCTCGCTCCACGCGCCGCCGCTCTTCACCCGCACCACCAGCGTGTCGTCGAACACGCCCGCCGCGCCCGACGCCGGGCCCACCCCCGTTTCGGCGAAGGCCAGCGCGATGCGGTGCGGGCGGGTGTCGGCCCACCCCGGCCAGCGGCCGGTGGCCATCACCGCGCCGTTGCGGCGGACGACGGCGCCCACCGAGTCCCACGCGGCGCCCTGGGCGTTGGTGACCAGCGTGGCGTGGATGGTGTGCGGGTAGGCGTGCTGCGAGTTGTACAGCAGCACCGGCGCGCGCGCCTGGTTCAGCGTGCGCGTGGCCGGGAGCGCGTGCGCCAGCCGCAGGTCGCCGCATTCGCTGGCGCCGCCGCCGCCCAGGCCCACCACCACGCATTCGCCGCGCTCCAGCACCGCCCGGCTCGGCGACGCGGCCGACAGGCTCCCGGGGGCCACCACCCGCACCATCCGCGAGCCGCCATCCGTCACGCTCGCGTCGCCCACCCGCCGTGCCGTGAGCGTCACGATCCCCGCCGCGCCGACGGACGTCACGGCCTGGAGGAGCACGCCCACCTGCCGGCTCTCGCCCGCGGCCAGCGCCACCGTGTCGTGGGTGGCCGCGCATGTGTTCGCCGAAAGCCCGCCGCACCCCGGCGTCACCACGTACCGCGCGGGGGCGTTCCCCGTGCTGGTGAGGGTGAAGGAGACCGTCACCGCCGTCCCCGCGCTCACCCGTACCGTGTCGCCTCCATCGGGGCTCGCCTGCACGCCGTAGGTGGGGTTGGCCGGCGGTGGAACCACGTTCCCCCCCGAGTAGGTGTAGATCACCTCCA
>DASSJS010000107.1:0-5481 GCA_035691085.1 Longimicrobium sp. | reverse complement strand
TCTCCGTGCTCCTCCGTGTCCTCCGTGTTCATGAAGGAGGGCTTCGGCCACGCCGCACTCAGCCGTCCGCGGCGAGCTCGTCCGGCCGCCGGTCGCCCTGCTACGTCGCTGGACGGGGCGAGTGCGATCCTTGCGCGGGCGCGGCGGGGTGGCCGGTTGGAGAAGAAGGCCGCCGTGCTGATCGATTGCGCCCCTGTTTGTGACGGAGATCGAAGTCATGCCACGGTCCACGACCGACGTTCCCGGCCCGCGCTGCCGCGTTCGGCAGCCCGGATCGCCGGCGCGGGTCGAGGACGTCGCGCCGCCGGCCGTGTACGACCCGCGCTTCGCCGCGGTGCTGAAGCCCGGTGCCGCGCTGATGTCGCTGTACGATCAGGCAGTCTTCAGCGAGGGGCCGGTCTGGTGGCCCGAGCGGCAGATGCTGGTGTGGAGCGACATCGAGGGCCGGCGCGTGTTCGGATGGCACCCGGACGGCGCGGTGGACGTGGTGGTGGATGCCACCGCGTTCATCAACGGCAACGCGCTGGATGCGGATGGCCGGCTGATCCACTGCGAGCACGGCCGCCGCTGCATCAGCCGCACGGACGCGCGCTGCGAGACGGTGCCGCTGGCGGCGCATTTCGAGGGGAAGCGGCTGAACTCACCGAACGATGTGGTCCTCGGTCCCGACGGCGCCCTCTGGTTCACCGACCCCACCTACGGGCTGACGAATCCGCGCCAGGGCTGCCCGGCCGAGCCCGAGTTGGACCACCGCAGCGTCTACCGCTTCCACGAAGCCTCGGGGACGCTCACGCGGATGGTGGACCTGGAGCAGCCGAACGGCCTCGCCTTCTCGCCCGACGGGCAGACGCTCTACGTCAGCGACACGGACGAGGAGCGCCACCACATCGTCGCCTTCACCGTCGGCGCGGACGGGGCGCTCTCCGGCCGGCGCGTGTTCCGGGTGATCGAGCCGGGGCTGCCGGACGGGTTCAAGGTGGATGCGCGCGGATGGGTGTGGACCAGCTCCGGCAGCGGCGTGCAGGTGTTCTCGGCCGACGGCGATCCGCTCGGCCTGATCCCCACGCCGCGCGAGTGCACCAACCTCGCGTTCGGCGGCCCCGATGGCCGGCGCCTGTTCGTCACCGGCGGCGAGAGCCTGTGGGCGATCGACCTGGCGAGGTGAAGTGGCGCGAGAAGAGACTCCGGAAGATCAGGATGCGGAAACGGCGGCGGATGATCCATGGGCTGCCTTGCGGCTTGTATACAATCGACGCATGATGGAGCCGTTTCGAACACACGTCCGAATACGCAGCCCCGCTCGAGCAATCGGGAGAGCAAGTTTCACATGAAGTCTCTGTTGCAGTGGATGGCGGGCACCGCCGTGCTTCTCCTTGTCACCGCCGGGTGCGGCGCGGCCACGGCGCAGGTGCAGCCCTCCGCGCCGCCGCCCGGCGCACGTCCGTCCGTCGCGCCGCCGGCGGCGCGGGCCGACACGGGCGGCGCGCCACGGCACAACGCGGCCGACGTGGCCTTCATGCGGGGGATGATGGCACACCACGCGCAGGCGCTGGAGATGACCGCGCTGGTGCCCACGCACACCGAGAACACGCAGATCCAGCTGCTGGCGCGGCGCATCGACGTCTCTCAGCAGGATGAGATCGCCACCATCCGCCGCTGGCTGCAGGACCGCGGCGAGGCCGTCCCCGCCGCCGGCGCGCACGCGGGGCACGACATGGCCGGGATGCAGCACGACATGCCGGGGATGCAACACGACACCTCGGCGATGGAGCACGCGAGGATGCCGGGGATGCTCTCGCCCGAAGAGATGGCGCGGCTGCGCGCCGCCACCGGCGTGGAGTTCGACGCGCTGTTCCTGCAGCTGATGATCCGACACCACGAGGGCGCGCTGACCATGGTGGAGCAATTGCTGGCCGCCCCCGGCGCCGCGCAGCAGCCCGACACCTTCGGCTTCGCGAACGACGTGGACGCCGACCAGCGCGCCGAGATCGCGCGGATGCAGCGGCTGCTGGCCGCCATCAGCCCCGCCGCGCGGCCGTAGCACCGAGTGCAGTTCGCAGGGCGGGGCGCCGGGCGACGGCGCTCCGCGATCGTCCGTTCGTACCCTTCAGCCACAATCCCGTGATGAGATCCGATCCGATCCGCCATCGCCCCCGGCGCGCCGCCGCCCTGCTCCTCGCGGCAGGCGTGGCGGCCGCGAGCACCGCCGGCGCGCAGGGCACCTCCACCGACCCCCGCGTGGGGCTGAAGGCCGGGTGGAACGACGCCGGCGTGGCCGCCAGCAACATGACCCTGGTCAGCCACACCGACCGCCCGCAGGGGTGGTTCGACCCGCAGAACGCCGGGGCCTTCCCCTTCGCCGACGCCGACCTGGCGTTCAGCGGCAACCTGGTTTTCCAGGGCGGCTTCAACGGCATCCAGGTGTGGGACGTGTCGAACCCCGCGGCCCCGCGGCTGCGTGCCTCGCACGTGTGCCCCGGCGGCCAGGGCGACGTCTCCATCTGGGGCAACCTCCTCTTCATGTCGGTGGAGGAGACGCGCGGCCGCGTGGACTGCGGCGGGCAGGGCGTGCAGGCGCCGTCGAGCCCCGAGCGCTTCCGTGGGGTGCGCATCTTCGACATCAGCGACCTGGACCACCCCCGCCAGGTGGCGGCCGTGCAGACCTGCCGCGGCTCGCACACGCACACGCTGCTGGCCGACCCCAAGGACCCGGCCAACCTGTACGTCTACGTCTCGGGCACCAGCCAGGTGCGCCCGGCCGACGAGCTGGCGGGGTGCTCGGGGCGCCCGCCGGCGGAAGACCCCAACACCTCGTTCTTCCGCATCGAGGTGATCAAGGTGCCGCTGGCCGCGCCTCAGAACGCCGCCATCGTCAGCACGCCCCGCATCTTCGCGCGAGAGGGGAACATCGCCGGGCTCTGGCAGGGCGGCGAGCACGGGCCGGGGACCCAGCGCACCCCGGTCACCAACCAGTGCCACGACATCACCACCTACCCCGACCTGGGGCTGGCGGCGGGCGCCTGCGCGGGGAACGGGCTGGTGCTCGACATCCGCGACCCGGCCAACCCGGTGCGCGTGGCCGAGGTGAGCGACCCCAACTTCGCCTACTGGCACTCGGCCACCTTCAACAACGACGGCTCGAAGGTCCTCTACTCCGATGAGTGGGGCGGCGGCACCCAGGCGCGCTGCCGCAGCACCGACCCGCACCTGTGGGGCGGCGACGCGGTGTTCTCGCTCGGTGCCGACCGCGCCATGCGCCTGGCGGGCTACTACAAGCTCCCCGCGCCGCAGACGGCCGAGGAGAACTGCGTGGCGCACAACGGCTCGCTGGTCCCCGTGCCGGGGCGCGACATCATGGTGCAGGCGTGGTACCAGGGGGGCGTGAGCGTGTTCGACTTCACCGACCCCGCGCACGTGCGGGAGATCGCCTTCTTCGACCGCGGGCCGGTGGGCCAGCAGCTGATGCTGGGCGGCTTCTGGAGCGCCTACTGGTACAACGGCCACATCTACGGCAGCGAGATCGCCCGCGGGCTCGACGTGTTCACGCTCACGCCCAGCGCGTACCTGAGCCAGAACGAGATCGACGCCGCCAACCTGGTGCGCATGGACCGCTTCAACCCGCAGATGCAGACGCGGCTGAAGTGGCCCGCCGCCTTCGTGGTGGCCCGGGCCTACGTGGACCAGCTGCAGCGCGGCAACGCCCTGCAGCCCGCGCAGATCTCGCGCATCCGCCGCGACCTGGCCCGCGCCGAGGGGATGCGCGCCGGCACCGCGCGCCGCGCCGCGCTCACCACGCTCGCCGCCTCGCTCGACCGCGACGCCGCCCGCAGCGCCGACGCCGCGAAGGTGCGGATGCTCTCCGCCACCGTCCGCGAGCTCGCCGCCGCCCGGCGGTAAGCGACCGCCGGTTCCATCCTGACGCGGAACGCCCCGCCGGCAGCGCTGCCGGTGGGGCGTTCCGCGTCAGCCACCGCTCTCTCGTCATCCTGAGCGCGGCCACACTGCGCCCGAGGCGTGCTCCGACGGCCGCAGCGCGAAGGATCTATGATGTCGGATGCGCCACACCAAGGTGTTTTCGCGCAGACCGGCTCCAGATCCTTCGGCCTGCAACCGCTTGTGTGGACGCGGTTTGGGTGTGGTCGGCCTCAGGATGACGGAAGGTGGCCGGGGCGGCATGCACAGTCAATCGCCTCACCTGGCATCAGGCAGGACGAACGCCGAGTGAAACCAATCGGGAGCCGGGCACGTCAAGAAACATCATTTCCCTGTCACCCTCCGGCCCACACCCGTAGCCGATGCGAATCCGCCATCTACTCTTCGTCCCGCTGGCGCTCCTTGCCGTGCCGGCCGCCGCGCAGCCCGATCCCGCCGCGCGCGTGGACTCTCTCTTCGCCGCCTGGAACAAGCCCGAGTCGCCCGGATGCGCCGTGGGCGTGTCACGAAACGGGCGCACCGTCCTCTCCCGCGCCTACGGCAGCGCCAACCTGGAGTACGGCATCCCCAACACGCCGGCCACGGTGTTCGAGGCTGGCTCCGTCAGCAAGCAGTTCACCGCGGCGGCCATCGTGCGGCTGGCGCGGCAGGGCAAGCTTTCGCTCGATGACGACGTGCGCCGCCACCTGCCCGAGGTGCCCGACTACGGCACGCCCATCACCCTGCGCAACCTGCTGAACCACACCAGCGGGCTGCGCGACTGGGGCACCGTGATGCAGCTGGCCGGGTGGCCGCGGGGCACGCGCATCTACACCCACGCGCACGTGCTGGACGTGGTCAGCCGCCAGCGCTCGCTCAACTTCACCCCCGGCTCGGAATACTCGTACAGCAACACGGGCTACAACCTACTCGCCATCGTGGTGGAGCGGGTGAGCGGGATGAGCTTCGCCGAGTTCACCCGGCGCGAGCTGTTCGAGCCGCTGGGGATGACCAGGACGGAGTGGCGCGACGACTTCACCCGCACCGTCAAGGGCCGCGCGAGCGCCTACACCTGGGAAAACGGCGCGTGGCACCTGCAGATGCCGTTCGAGAACGTGCACGGCAACGGCGGCCTGCTGACCACGGTGGACGACCTGCTGAAGTGGAACACCGCGCTCGATTCGGGCACCATCGCCGGGCTGGACACGCTGGAGACGCGGGGCGTGCTCTCCAGCGGGCGGAGGATCGACTACGCGCTGGGGCTGACCATCGGCGAGTTCCGCGGCGTGCGCGAGGTAAGCCACAGCGGCGCCACCGCCGCCTACCGCGCGTACCTGGCCCGCTACCCCGAGGCGGGCGTCTCCGTGGCGCTGCTGTGCAACGCGGCCAACACCACCCCGGAGCTGGCGCTGCGGTCGGCCGCCCTCTTCATGGCCGACCGCCTGCGCACCGAGAGCCGTCCCGCCCCGGCCGCCCCGGTGGCGGTGGAGGCGGCGGAGCTGCAGCGCCGCGCGGGGGTGTACCGCAGCCGCCGCACGGGCGCGCCGCTGCGGCTGGCGATGGCCGACG
>DASSJS010000106.1:0-11881 GCA_035691085.1 Longimicrobium sp. | reverse complement strand
CACCAGCAGCACCACCACCCCGAAGGGCGAGATGTCGCCGTTGGCCACCTGCTGCCCGGTCTGGTACAGCCCGGGGACCAGCCCCTCCAGGATCGAGAAGAAGATGAGCAGGCTCATCCCGTTGCCGATGCCGCGCTCGGTGATCTGCTCGCCCAGCCACATGATGAACACCGCGCCCGTGGTGAGCGTCAGGATCATCATGGTCTGGAAGCCGATCCCCGGGTTGGCCACCGCGCCCGGCACCTGCGTCTCCAGGAACTTGGCGTAGCCGTACCCCTGGAACACCGACAGCAGCACCGTGGCGTAGCGCGTGTACTGGGTCAGCTTCTTGCGCCCGTCCTCGCCCTCCTTCTGCATCTTCTCGATGCTGGGGACGACGGTGGCCAGCAGCTGGAACATGATGCTGGCGGAGATGTAGGGCATGATGCCGAGGGCGAAGACCGTCGCCTTCGACAGCCCGCCCCCGACGAACATGTCATAGATCCCGAACGCGGTGTTGCTGACGCGCCCGGCATACTCCTGGAGCGCCACCCGGTCGATCCACGGCGCCGTCACGTGCGCGCCGACACGGTAGACGAGCAGGCACAGGAGCGTGAAGAGGATCTTCTCCTTCAGCTCCGGGATGCGGAACAGGTTCGCGACGGGATTCGACATCTCAGCCGATCTCCTGCACGGAGCCGCCCACCCCCTCGATCTTCTCGCGCGCCGCCTTGCTGAAGCGGTGCGCCTGCACGTTCACCTTGCGGGTCAGCTCGCCCGTGCCCAGCACCTTCACCGGGCGCGCGGCGTGGCCGATCAGCCCGTGCGCCTTCAGCGTGTCGGGGGTCACGTCGCCCTCGCCCAGCGCCTCGAGCTGCCAGAGGTTCACCACCTGGTACTCGGTGCGGTCCAGCGGGGTGAACCCCCGCTTGGGAAGCCGCCGGTGCAGCGGCATCTGGCCGCCCTCGAAGTGGGGCTTGCCGCCGCCGGGGCCGCTGTGGCCGGCGCGCGCCATCGAGCCCTTGTGGCCCTTGCCGGCCGTCTTCCCCTGCCCCGAGCCGGGGCCGCGGCCCAGGCGCTTGGTGTCGCGGTGCGACCCCTCGGGGCGGCGCAGGTTGCTCAGGTCAGCCATTCTCCACCTGCCCTTCGATCGGTTCCACCTGGACCAGGTGGCGAACCTGGAAAACCATCCCGCGGATCGCGTCGTTGTCGTCCTGCACGACGGACCGCTGGTGCTTGAGGCCGAGCGCCTGGAGCGTCTTGCGATGCTTCTCGGGGGCGCCCACGCCGCTCTTGGTCTGCGTGATCTTGATCTTAGCCACGAGCACCTCCCAGCGCCTCCACCGGCACGCCCCGCTCGGCGGCCAGCTGCTCGCGCGTGGTCAGGCGGGTCAGCGCGTCCATGGTGGCCAGCACCATGTTGAACGGGTTGTTGCTGCCCAGGCTCTTGGTCAGGATGTCGTGCACGCCCACGCACTCCAGCACGGCGCGCACCGCGCCGCCGGCGATCACGCCGGTACCCGGCGCGGCCGGGCGCAGCAGCACGCGGCCGGCGCCGCTCTCGCCGATGATGTCGTGCGGGAGGGTGCCCTCGCGCAGCGGCACGCGGACCATGCCCCGGCGGGCCTGCTCCAGCGCCTTGCGCACGGCCTCGGAGACCTCGTTGGCCTTCCCCGTGCCGATCCCCACCTTCCCCGCCTGGTCGCCCACGGCGACCAGCGCGGTGAAGCTGAACCGCCGGCCGCCCTTCACCACCTTGGCCACGCGGTTGATGTGGATCACGTTCTCCTTCAGGTCGCTCCCCTGCCGGTCGTCGCGGCGGCCGCCATCGCGGCCGTCACGCCCGCGGCCACGGCCGCGCCCCTCGCGGTCGCCGCCGCCCTGCTGGGCGCCGCCGCCGCCCGGGCCGCCGCCGAACCCGCGGCCACGGCCGCCGGGGCCGCCGCCACGCCCGCCGCCGCGGTTTCCGCCCCCTCTGTTCTCAGCCATTGCTTTCTCCTCAGAACTCGAGGCCGCCCTCGCGGGCGCCCTCGGCGAAGGCCTTCACGCGGCCGTGATAGAGGTAGCCGCCGCGGTCGAAGACCACCGCGGTCACGCCCGCGGCCTTCGCCTTCTCGGCCAGGGCCTTGCCCAGCTCGCGGCTCGCGTCGGTCTTGGTCTGCTCGCCCCGCCGCTCGCGCAGCTCGGGCGCGTTGGTGCTCAGCCCCACGATGGTGCGGCCCGCCACGTCGTCGATCACCTGGCCTTCCAGGTGATTGATCGAGCGGTGCACCACCAGACGCGGGCGCTGCTCCGTGCCATGGACCTTGCCGCGCACCCTGCGGTGGCGGCGCAGACGCTTGTCCTCGCGCGTCTTGGTCCGGATCCGTGCTCTCGCCATTTCCGTTTTCTCTCGTTGACTATGCGATGATTCGTCGAAACCGGGAGGCCGGGCGGCTTACTTGCCGCCCGCCTTGCCCGCCTTGCGGCGGATCACCTCGCCCTGGTACTTCACGCCCTTGCCCTTGTACGGCTCGGGCGGACGGAGCGACCGGATCTCGGCCGCGACCTGCCCCACCACTTCCTTGTCGGTCCCGCTGACTTCCACCGTGGTCGGGTTCACCGCCCGCAGGGTGATCCCCTCGGGGGCCTGGTAGTCGATGGGGTGGCTGTAGCCGAGCGCCAGGGTCAGCCCGAAGGGCTTGGTCTCGGCGCGGTAGCCCACGCCCACGATCTCCAGCGTCTTGGTGAAGCCGGTGGTGACGCCCTCCACCATGTTGGCCACCAGCGTGCGGCTGAGGCCGTGCAGCGCACGGTGCTCGGGCTGGTCGGTGGGGCGCTCCACCACGATGGCGCCGTCTTCGCGGCGCACGATCACGTCCTTGTGCAGGCGGCGGCTGAGCTCGCCCCTGGGGCCCTTCACGCTGACGGTGTTGCCGTCCAGCGCGATGTCGACCCCCGCGGGGATCGTGATGGGCCTCTTGCCGATTCGCGACATCTGTTGGCTCTCCTTACCAGACGATGGCGAGCAGCTCGCCGCCCACCTTGGCCGCGCGGGCCTGGCGGTCGGTCAGCACGCCGCGCGAGGTGCTGAGCAGCGCCATCCCCAGGCCGTTGCGCACGCGCGGGATCTCCTCGACCCCCACGTACTGGCGCAGGCCCGGCTTGGACACGCGGCGCAGCTCGCGGATCACCGGCTTGTCCTGGAAATACTTCAGGTACAGGCGCAGCACCGGGTGCCGTCCGTCGTCCAGGAGCTTGTAGTCGTGGATGTAGTGATTGTCCTTGAGAAGGCGGGCCACTTCCACCTTCAGCTTGCTGACCGGCATGTCGACCCGCCGGTGCCGCGCCATCTGGGCGTTGCGGATGCGGGTCAGCATGTCGGCGATCGGATCCGTCACCATGCTGAGTCTCTCCTAGAGTATCCGGCGAGCATGCGCCGGACTTTCAGGAAGTTGGGATTGTCTGGGGGGACAGCTTGCAGGGCCAGGAGACGGCCGGCAACCGCCGGGCCCTCCTCCTCTCTCCTCCACGCTTCCCCGCTACCACCACGACCGGATCCAGGCCTTCGGTTCGAGAGGCGAACCCGCGGCGATCCCGCAGGCTGTTCCCTGTTCCCTGTTCCCTGTTCCCCGCCGTCTTACCAGCTCGCCTTGCGCACCCCGGGGATCTCCCCGTTCAGCGCCATCTGCCGGAAGCAGATGCGGCAGAGCCCGAACTTGCGCAGGAAGGCGCGGGGGCGGCCGCAGCGGTTGCAGCGGTTGTGCGCCCGGACGCTGAACTTCGGCTTGCGCTTGCTCTTCTCGATCAGGGCCTTGCGTGCCATTCGACAAAAACCTGGTTGGTCGTTTCTACCGTCGAACCCTCTTGTACCCGGATCCCAGCGCCCGGTGCCCCGGAATCTCATCCTGGGCACTGGGGACCGGGCACTGCCCGCTTACGCCGTGACGATCACGGGCGACTCGTTGCGGAACGGCATCCCCAGCTCGCGCAGCAGCGCCAGCGCCTCGTCGTCCTTGCTGGTGCTGGTCACGAACGTGATGTCCATGCCGTGCACCTGGTCGACCTTGTCGTAGTCGATCTCGGGGAAGATCAGCTGCTCCTTCACGCCCATCGTGTAGTTCCCGCGGCCGTCGAACGAGCGGGTCGGCACGCCGCGGAAGTCGCGGATGCGCGGCATCGACACGTTGATCAGCCGGTCCAGGAACTCCCACATGCGGTCGCGGCGCAGCGTGACGGTCACGCCCACGGGCACGCCCTCGCGCAGCGAGAAGTTCGAGATGGCCTTCTTGGCCTTGGTCACCACCGGCTTCTGGCCGGTGATGGCGCCGATCTCGTTGACCACCGCCTCGAGCAGCTTGGGGTTCTTGGACGCCTCGCCCAGCCCCACGTTGATCGTGATCTTCTCCATCCGCGGCACCTGCATGGGCGTGCCGAAGCCGAACTGCTCCTGCAGCTTGCCGCGCACCGCGTTCTCGTACCACGCCTGCAGGCGGGGCTTCACCCGGGGCCCGCCGCCATTGCCGTTGCCGTTGCCGCCGTCGCCGGCCGGCGCGGCCTTGGGGGCCTCGGCCTGCTTGTCCTTCTTCGCCATGGTCTCCTCGCTCCGTATCCCCCGCGCGGCCCGCCCATATGCGGGCCCGGAGGGGCGGTCACGTCGTTTAGATGAAAGACACGGAGGCGGAAGCGCACTCAGGCACCTCCGCACTCACGCGCCGGTTGGGCGTTACGCCCGCGGAATCGCCTGGCCGCTCCGGGCCGCGACCCGCTCGCGCTTGCCGTCGGCGCCCACGGCCGAGCGTACCCGCGTGGGCTCGCCGGTCTTGGGGTCGAGCAGCATCACGTTGCTGGCGTGGATCGGCGCCTCGAACTCGATGATCCCGCCCTCGGGGGCGGTTGCCGAGGGCTTCCGGTGGCGCTTGCGCACGTTCACGCCCTGCACCACCACCCGGTTCTTGTCGGGCTCCACGCGGATCACCGTGCCCTCGGTGCCCTTGTCGTTGCCGCGGATCACCTTCACCCGGTCACCGCGGCGGATCTGCAAGCGGGCCATCAGATCACCTCCGGGGCCAGCGAGACGATCTTCATGTAGCGCTTGTCGCGCAGCTCGCGGGCAACCGGCCCGAAGATGCGCGTGGCGCGGGGCTCGCCCGCGTCGTTGATGATGACGGCGGCGTTCTCGTCGAACTTGATGTAGCTGCCGTCCTTGCGCCGGACCTCCTTGGTGGTGCGAACCACCACGGCCTTGGCCACGTCGCCCTTCTTCACGGTCCCGTCCGGGAGCGCGTCCTTCACCGCCACGATGATCTGGTCGCCCACCGAGGCGTAGCGGCGCTTGCTCCCGCCCAGCACGCGGATCACCAGCGCCTTCTTGGCGCCGGAGTTGTCCGCGATCCGGACGATCGATTCCTGCTGCAGCATGGTCGTCTGCTCCTGAGATCCAAGGGCCCCGGGCGAGACGGCGGAATCGATTCCGCCTCCCGCGCCGGGAGCGCCGCCGTTAGCGGGCCCGCTCGATCAGCTCGGACACGCGCCACCGCTTCAGCTTGCTGAGCGGGCGGGTCTCGGTGATGCGGACCTGGTCGCCGATGTGGTACTCGTTGTTCTCGTCGTGGGCGTGGTACTTCTTGCTGCGCGTCACCTGCTTGCCGTACAGCGGGTGGGCGTAGCGGCGCTCGACGCGCACCACCACGGTCTTGTTCATCTTGTCCGACACCACGGTGCCCACGCGGGTCTTGCGGCGCGCGCGCTCCTCGCCGGTGCCGGCGTTCACGGCCTTTTCGTCGCTCATCGGCTGGCCCCCTGGTTCTCCCGCTCACGCAGCACCGTGTTCAGGCGCGAGATGTCGTGGCGGATGTTGCGCAGCAGCATGGGGTTCTCCAGCTGCTGGGTGGCGGAGCGGAAGCGCAGCCGGAAGCGCTCCTCCTGGAGCTGCTCGATGCGTTCCCGGATCTCGCCATCGGTCATTTCACGGATCTCGGCGGGCTTCATCCTTCACCTCCCTCGGCCGCGGCGGCGGCCTCGGGGGCACGCTCGCGCTCGATGATCTTGCACTTCACCGGGAGCTTGGCCGCGGCGAGCGTGAGCGCCCGCTTCGCCACCTCGGGC
Source organism: Longimicrobium sp. (assembly GCA_035691085.1). GTDB lineage: Bacteria > Gemmatimonadota > Gemmatimonadetes > Longimicrobiales > Longimicrobiaceae > Longimicrobium. The sequence continues at coordinate 5,815 of DASSJS010000106.1, read as the reverse complement.
TCCACGCCCTCCAGCTCGAACATGATGCGGCCCGGGCGGACGACGGCGACCCAACCCTCGGGGTTGCCCTTGCCCTTGCCCATGCGGACCTCGAGCGGCTTCTTGGTGATCGGCTTGTCGGGGAAGATCCGGATCCAGACCTTGCCGCCGCGCTTGATGTGGCGCGTCATGGCGATACGGGCCGCCTCGATGGACCGGTTGGAGATCCAGCCGGGCTCCAGCGTCTGCAGGCCGAAATCACCGAACGCCACGTAGTTGCCCCGCGTAGCAGCGCCGCGCATGCGGCCCTTCATCTGCTTGCGGTACTTGACTCTCTTGGGTGCGAGCATCGTTTATTCCTCCACTCAGGCGTCGGTCGAGTAGGTACGGCCGCGCCGGTTCTCCACGACCTCGCCCTTGAACACCCAAACCTTCACGCCGATCGTCCCGTAGGTCGTCCGGGCGGTGGACTGGGCGTAGTCGATGTCCGCGCGCAGGGTCTGGAGCGGGATGCGCCCCTCCTTGTACCCCTCGGTGCGGGCGATCTCGGCGCCGTTCAGGCGGCCGCCCACCTGCACCTTGATCCCCTCGGCGCCGGCGCGCATGGCGTTCTGCACCGCGCGCTTCATGGCGCGGCGGAAGGACACGCGCTGCACCAGCTGGTGCGCGATCGAGTCGGCCACCAGCTGCGCCTCCACCTCGGGGCGCTTGACCTCCTCCACGTTGATCGCGACCTCGTTGCCGGGGCTCAGGCGGGCCAGCTCGTCACGGAGCTTGTCCACCTCGGCGCCGCCCTTGCCGATCACCACGCCGGGGCGGGCGGTGTGCACGGTCACGATGGTCTTGCCGGGCTTGCGCTCGATCTCGATCTCGCTGAGCGAGGCGTGGCCGAGGCGCTGGCCCAGGTACTTCCGGATCTTCTCGTCCTCGACCAGCTTGGCCGGGAAGTCGCGCTCGGCGTACCAGCGGCTCCTCCAGGGAGCCACGATCCCGAGGCGGAAGCCCCTCGGATGCGTCTTCTGTCCCACGGCGTTACTCCTTGCGGTCGACGACGATGGTGAGCTCGGTGGTCCGCTTGATGATCGGCGTGGCCCGCCCCATGGCGCGGGGCGAGAAGCGCTTCAAGCGCGGACCTTCGTTGGCGTAGGCCTCCCTGACCACCAGTTCGTCCACGTCGACGAACGCGCCCTGGGCGTCGGCGGCCTGCGTGGCGTTGGCCACGGCCGAGCGCAGGGTCTTCTCGATCGGGCGGGTGGCCGCCTTCTTCGAGAACTTGAGGATCGAGTACGCCTCGTTCACGCCCCTGCCGCGGATCAGGTCCAAGACCATCCGCATCTTGCGGGGGCTCATCCCGACGTTGCGGGCGATGGCACGTGCCTTCATGGTCATCTCCCCTTACCGCGCCTTGGCGCGCTTGTCGGCGAGCTTCCCGCCGTGCCCCTTGAAGGTGCGCGTGGGCGCGAACTCACCCAGCTTGTGCCCCACCATCTGCTCGGTGAGGTACACGGGGATGAACTTGTTCCCGTTGTGGACGGCCAGCGTGTGGCCCACGAACTCGGGAGTGATGGTGGACGAGCGCGACCAGGTCTTCACCACGCGCTTCTCGCCCCGCTCGTTCATCGCCCGGATCTTCTTGTTGAGGCTGTCCTCTACGAACGGCCCCTTCTTCAGGCTCCTTGGCATTCTTCCTCTCGCACTTAGTCTCCCCGCGGGCCTGCGAAACTCCCGCGAGTCTGAGTCCACGTGAGCGGCCGCGATTTCGGCCGCCAGTGGTGGACGCGAACGTGGGGGGACAGGGGAGAGGGGACAGGGGACAGCCAGCAACCGCAGAGCGGTTCGCCCGCTGTTCCCTGTTCCCCGTACCCTGTTCCCTGCTGTATTACTTCGTCGCCCGGCCGCGCTTGCGGCCGCGGACGATCAGCCTGTTCGACGCCTTCTTGTTGTGGCGCGTCTTCACGCCCTCGGGCTTGCCCCACGGAGAAACCGGGGGACGGCCGCCCGAGCTGCGGCCCTCGCCGCCGCCCAGCGGGTGGTCGACGGGGTTCATCACCACGCCGCGCACCTTGGGGCGCTTGCCCCGCCAGCGGTTGGCGCCGGCCTTGCCGATGGACTGCTTCTCGTGGTCGACGTTGCCCACCTGGCCCACCGTGGCCATGCACTCCTTGCGCACCATGCGCATCTCGGTGCTGGGCATGCGCAGCGTCACGTAGTCGCCTTCCTTGGCCGCGATCTGCACGCCGCTGCCGGCCGAGCGGGCCATCTGGCCGCCCTTGCCGGGGCGAAGCTCCACGTTGTGCACCGTGGTGCCCAGCGGGATCTCGGAGAGCGGCAGCGCGTTGCCCGGCTTGATGTCGGAGCCCGAGCCGGCCACCACCGTGTCGCCCACCTGCAGCCCGCGCGGGTGCAGGATGTAGCGGCGCTCGCCGTCGTCGTACACCACCAGCGCGATGTTGGCGGTGCGGTTGGGGTCGTACTCGATGCGCTCCACCTTGCCGGGGACGCCGGCCTTGTTGCGCTTGAAGTCGATCACCCGGTACAGCCGCTTGTGGCCGCCGCCCTTGTGGCGGCTGGTCACGTGGCCGTGGTGGTTGCGTCCGCCGGTCCCCGAGAGGGCCTCGGTCAGCGACTTCTCGGGGCGGCCCTTGTGGGTGACCTCGTTGAAGTCGTTGGTCGAGCGGAAGCGCGTGCCGGGAGTCACCGGCTTGAACTGCTTGGTCGGCATGTTACACTCCCTCGAAGAGCTCGATCGTGTCGCCCTCGGCGAGGGTCACGACGGCCTTTTTCCACGAGGCCTTGCGGCCGGCGAACTTGCCCATGCGCTTCTGCTTGCCGGCGTAGCGCATGGTGCGCACGTCGCGCACCTTCACGTTGAACTGCTTCTCGACCGCCTGGGCGATCTCGATCTTGTTGGCGTCCTTGGCCACCACGAAGGTGTAGGCGCCGAGCCGGTCGAGCATGTCGTGGCTCTTCTCGGTCACCAGGGGACGCACGATCACGTCGTGCACGTTACGCATTGGCCACCTCCGCGGCATCGGCGCCGGCGCCCTGCTTCACCGCGTCGAGCGCGGCCTGCTCGATCACCAGCTGGCGCGCCACCATCACGTCGTAGGCGCTGGCCTGGGCGAACGGCATCACTTCCACGTTGGGAAGGTTGCGGGCCGACAGGTACACGTTCTCGTTGGCGCCGCTGGTGAGCACCAGCACGCGCTTGGCGTCCTTCACCCCCAGCTTGCCCAGCAGGTCGCTGAACACGCGGGTCTTCGGCGCCTCGGCGGCCAGGCGCTCCACCACGGCGATCTCGCCGTTCAGCGCGCGCTGGTTGAAGGCGCTGCGGCGCGCCAGCGAGCGCACCTTGCGGGGCACGTCCTGCCGGTAGCTGCGCGGGTGCGGCCCGAAGACCACGCCGCCGCCCCGCCAGTGCGGGGCGCGCATCGAGCCCTGCCGCGCGCGGCCGGTGCCCTTCTGGCGCCAGGCCTTGCGGTTGCCGCCGCTCACGCGGGCGCGGGTCTTGGTCTCGGCCGTCCCCTGGCGCTGGTTGGCCAGGTACGCCTTGATCGTCTGGTGCAGCGCGCCTTCGTGGACGCGCCCGTCGAACAGCTCCTCGGGGAGCTGAACGTCGTCGGCCTGCTCGCCGGCGGCGTTGTAGTATCGTGCGGTCAGCATCTCACGCGCCTCACTGCTTCTGGATGTAGACGACGCCGTTCACCGGCCCCGGCACCGCGCCGCGCACGTACAGCAGGTTGCGCTCGGCGTCGACCTTGGCAACCAGCAGGTTGCGCACGGTCTGCTGCTCGTCGCCCATGTGGCCGGGCATGCGCTTCCCCTTGATCACGCGCGAGGGGTTGGTTCCGGCGCCGATGGAGCCCGGCGCGCGGTGGATGCGGGTGGCGCCGTGGGAGGCGCGACCGCCGCCGAAGCCGTGGCGCTTCATCACGCCCTGGAAGCCCTTCCCCTTGGTCACGCCGGTGACCTTCACCCGGCCGCCCTTCTCGAAGCCGTCCACCGTGACGGTGGCGCCGACCTCGGGGGCGTCGTCGTTGAAACGGAACTCCTTGAGCACCGCGGGGGCGGCCTCGAGGCCGGCCTTCAGCGCGTGGCCCTTCTCGGCCTTGCTCGCGCGGCGGTCCTTCTGCTGCCCGAAGCCGAGCTGGACGGCGGTGTATCCGTCCTTCTCCTGGCTGCGGACCTGTACCACCGGGCAGGGCCCGGCCTCGATGACGGTGACCGGCACCACGGTGCCGTTCTCCTCAAAGATCTGGGACATGCCCAGCTTGCGTCCGATGATTCCCGACATTGTGCGCGCCTCCTCAATCCACCTTGATCTCGACGTCCACACCGGCCGGGAGATCCAGCTTGGTGAGGGCGTCCACGGTCTGCGGACGCGAGTCGAGAATGTCGATGACGCGCTTGTGCGTCTTGAGCTCGAACTGCTCGCGGCTCTTCTTGTCCACGTGCGGCGAGCGGTTCACGGTCCAGCGCTGGATCCGCGTGGGGAGCGGGATCGGGCCACTCACGGTGGCGCCGGTCTTCTCCGCGGTGCGGACGATGTCGGCCGTGGTCTGATCGATCACCGCGTGATCGAAGCCCTTCAGCCGGATTCGGATCTTGCCAGCCATCTCGGGGTGTCCTTTGCCTCGGTTGACGTATACTGCTTCGGTGCGCCCCGCGCGGAACGGACGTTCCGCGCAAGGGCGGTCAACCGATGCTATTCGACGATCTCGGTGACCACGCCGGCGCCCACGGTGCGGCCGCCCTCGCGAATCGCGAAGCGCAGCTCCTTCTCCATGGCGATCGGGGTGATCAGCTCCACCACCATCTGCACGTTGTCGCCCGGCATCACCATCTCCACCCCCTCGGGGAGGGCGGCGCTGCCCGTCACGTCGGTCGTGCGGAAGTAGAACTGCGGGCGGTAGCCGTTGAAGAACGGGGTGTGCCGGCCGCCCTCTTCCTTGGTCAGCACGTACACCTCGGCCTTGAACTTGGTGTGCGGCGTGATGGTCTTGGGCTTGGCCAGCACCATCCCGCGCTCCACCTCGTCCTTGGCCACGCCACGCAGCAGCAGGCCGACGTTGTCGCCCGCGCGCCCCTCGTCGAGCAGCTTGCGGAACATCTCCACGCCGGTGACCGTGGTGCTCTTCTCCGAGAGCATCCCCACGATCTCCACCGTCTCGCCCACCTTGATGATCCCGCGCTCGATGCGGCCCGTGGCCACCGTGCCGCGGCCGGTGATCGAGAACACGTCCTCGACCGGCATCAGGAACGGCTTGTCGGTCTCGCGCACCGGCTCGGGGATGTAGCTGTCGATGGCGTCCATCAGCTCGGTGATCTTCTGGCCCCACTCGGAGCTGGGATCACCCGACTCCAGCGCCTTCAGCGCGCTCCCCTTCACGATCGGCGTGTCGTCGCCCGGGAAGTCGTACTCGCTGAGCAGCTCGCGGACTTCCAGCTCCACCAGCTCCAGGAGCTCGGGGTCGTCCACCATGTCGACCTTGTTCAGGAACACCACCACGTACGGCACGTTCACCTGGCGCGCCAGCAGGATGTGCTCGCGCGTCTGCGGCATCGGGCCGTCGGCCGCGCTCACCACCAGGATCGCCCCGTCCATCTGCGCCGCGCCCGTGATCATGTTCTTCACGTAGTCGGCGTGGCCCGGGCAGTCCACGTGCGCGTAGTGGCGCTTCTCGGTCTGGTACTCCACGTGCGCGGTCGCGATCGTGATGCCGCGGGCCCGCTCCTCGGGAGCCTTGTCGATGTTGTCGAACGAGATGAAGTCGGCCAGCCCCTTGGCGGCCTGGATCCGCGTGATCGCCGCGGTCAGCGTGGTCTTGCCGTGGTC
>DASSJS010000105.1:0-28929 GCA_035691085.1 Longimicrobium sp. | reverse complement strand
CGCCAGCATCAGCTTCGACGTCTCGTTCCACGAGATGTTCAGCTGCTGGAACGAGGGCGGCCGGCTGGTGCTGATCGGCGAGGAGGAGCGCTACGACCAGGCGGGGCTGCTGGAGGTGATGGAGCGCGAGGGGGTGGAGCGGCTGTTCATGCCCGCCGTGGCGCTGCAGCAGCTGGCCGAGCTGGCCGATTCGCGCGGGCTGGTCCCCTCGCGCCTGCGCGAGGTGCAGACGGCGGGCGAGGCGCTGCGCGTGACCGAGCCGCTGCGGCGCTGGATCGCCGCGCTGGGCGCGCCGCTCTTCAACCACTACGGCCCCTCCGAGACCCACGTGGTCACCGCGCTGGGGCTGAAGGGCGAGCCGAACGCCTGGCCGGTGCTCCCCTCCATCGGCGGCCCCATCGCCAACACGCAGTGCCACGTGCTCGACGCGGCGGGGAACCCCTCGCCGATCGGCGTTCCCGGCGAGCTGTTCCTGGGCGGCGTGATGGTGGCGCGCGGCTACCTGAACCGCCCCGCGCAGACGGCCGAGAAGTTCCTCCCCGACCCCTTCGGCGGGGGCGGCGCGCGGATGTACCGCACGGGCGACCGGGTGCGCTGGCTGCCGAACGGCGAGATCGAGTTCCTGGGGCGCGTGGACGAGCAGGTGAAGATCCGCGGCTTCCGCATCGAGCCCGGCGAGGTGGAGGCGGTCCTCTCCACCCACCCCCGGGTCCGCGAGGCGGTCGTCGTCGCGCGCGAGGACGTGCCAGGGGACCGGCGCCTGGCCGCGTACGTGGTGGCCGACCGGAGGGTGGACGCGGCGGAGCTGAAGGCGCACCTGAAGGGGCGGCTGCCGGACTACATGGTGCCCAGCGCCTTCGTGGTGCTGGACGCGTTCCCGCTCACGCCCAGCGGCAAGGTGGCGCGCCGCGCCCTTCCCGCGCCGGACTACGGCACGCCGGAAGACCGCTACGTGGCGCCGCGCACCCCCACCGAGGCGGTGCTGGCCGAGATCTACGGCCACGTGCTGCGGGTGGACCGGGTGGGCGCGGCCGACGACTTCTTCTCGCTGGGCGGGCACTCCCTGCTGGCCACGCGGGTGGCGTCACGCGTGCGCGCCGTGTTCGGCATCGAGCTGCCGCTGCGCGCGCTGTTCGAGGCGCCGGGGATCTCCGAGCTGGCCCGGCGGGTGGACGCGCTGCGGCAGACCGGGCAGCAGCTGCTGCCGCCGGTGGTGCCCGTGGAGCGCACCGGCCCGCTCCCGCTCTCCTTCGCGCAGGAGCGGCTCTGGTTCCTGGACCGGCTGCAGCCCGACAGCGCCTTCTACAACATCCCCGTCCCCATCCGGCTGGAGGGGGAGCTGGACCGGGTGGCGCTGGAGCGCGCGCTGGGCGAGGTCGTCCGCCGGCACGAGGCGCTGCGCACCGTCTTCCACGAGGAGGGCGGCGCGCCGGTGCAGGTGGTCGCCCCCTACACCGGCTTCGCGCTGCCGGCCGAGGACCTGTCGGGGCTCGACACCGAGACGCGCCAGGCGCAGCTGCGCCGCCGCGTGGACGAGGAGGCGCGGCGCCCGTTCGACCTGGCCCAGGGGCCGCTCTTCCGCGCCAACCTGCTGCGGCTGGGCGGCCAGGAGCACGTGCTGGTGCTGTGCGTGCACCACATCGTGAGCGACGCGTGGAGCTTCGGCGTGCTCTTCCGCGAGCTCTCCACGCTGTACGCGGCGTACCTGGAGGGGCGCGAGTCGCCGCTGGCCGATCTCCCGGTGCAGTACCCGGATTACGCGGCGTGGCAGCGCCGGGTGCTGCAGGGCGAGGCGCTGGAGCGCCAGACGGCGTGGTGGAAGGAGCGGCTGGCCGGCGCCCCCGCGCTGCTGGAGCTGCCGACCGACCGCCCGCGCCCGCCGCTGCAGAGCCATCGCGGGAGCGCCGAGCCGGTGCAGCTCCCCGCCGACCTTCTCCGCCAGCTGCAGGACGTGGCCCGCGCCGAGGGCGCCACGCTGTTCATGGTGCTGCTGGCCGCCTGGCAGGTGCAGCTGGGCGCCTACGGCGGCACCGACGACGTGGTGGTGGGAAGCCCCATCGCCGGCCGCACCCGCGGCGAGACCGAGGGGCTGATCGGCTTCTTCCTGAACACGCTGGCGCTGCGGGCCGACCTGTCGGGGCACCCCACCTTCCGCCAGGTGCTGCGCCGCGTGCGCGAGGCCACGCTGGGCGCGTACGAGAACCAGGACGTTCCCTTCGAGCGGCTGGTGGAAGAGCTGCAACCCGAGCGCTCCCTGAGCCACTCGCCGCTCTTCCAGGTGATGTTCGTCCTCCAGGACAGCGACAACCAGGTGGGCGGCACGCTGGGCGGGGTGCGGATGCGGGGGCTGGGCGCCGAGAGCGGCACCAGCAAGTTCGACCTCACCTTCGCGCTGTCGCAGTGGAGCGGCGGGATCGCGGGGGCGATGGAGTACAGCACCGACCTCTTCGAAGCCCCCACCATCCGCCGGATGCTGGGGCACTTCGAGCGGGTGCTGCGGCAGGTGGCGGCCAGGCCCGACACGCGCATCGCCGACGTGCAGCTGCTGGGCGACGACGAGCGCGCGCTGCTGCTGAACGAGTGGAACGCCACCGCCGCCGCGTACCCCGCCGACGCCTGCATCCACACGCTCTTCGAGGCACAGGTGGCGCGCACGCCCGACGCGGTGGCGGTGACCGCGGGGGTGGAGAGCCTCACCTACGCGCGGCTGAACGAGCGCGCGAACCGGCTGGCGCGCCACCTGGTGTCGCTCGGCGCCGGGCCGGAGGTGCGCGTGGGGATCGGGGTGGAGCGCGGGGTGGAGATGGTGGCCGCGATGCTCGCCGTCCTCAAGGCCGGCGGCGCGTACGTTCCGCTCGACGCGGCGTATCCGGCGGACCGGCTGGCGTTCACGCTGAAGGATGCGAGCGTTGCCATCCTCGTCACGCAGGAGAGCCTGCGCGGGCGCCTTCCCGTGGGCGACGGCGTCCACGTCGTGAGCGTGGATGGGGATGCGGATGAGCGGATCGCGGCGGAGGATGCGGCGAACCTCGCGGGGCGGGCGGCGCCGCGGAGCTTGGCGTACCTGATCTACACCTCGGGGTCCACCGGCGTCCCCAAGGGCGTGGCCATCGAGCACCAGAGCGCGGTCGCCTTCCTTTCCTGGGCGTCGAATGTCTTCACGGCCGAGGAGATGTCGGCGGTGCTGGCGGCCACGTCGATCTCCTTCGACCTCTCCGTCTTCGAGATCTTCCTCCCGCTCTCCCTCGGCGGCCGTATCATCGTGGCCGAGAACGCGCTGGGGGTGGCCAGCGCGCCGGCGCGGGACGAGGTGCGGCTGATCAACACCGTGCCCTCCGCGATCGCCGCACTGCTGAAGAACGACGCGGTGCCGGCGGGGGTCACCACCGTGAACCTGGCCGGCGAGCCGCTGCGCGCCGAGCTGGTGGACGCGATCTACGCGCGCGGCATCCAGCGCGTGTACGACCTGTACGGCCCGTCGGAGGATACGACGTACTCGACGTGGACGCTGCGGAGCGCGGGCGGGCCGGAGACCATCGGCCGGCCGATCTCCAACACGCAGGCGTACGTGGTGGATGCGGGGCTGCGGCTGGTCCCCGCCGGCGTGGTGGGCGAGCTGTACCTGGGCGGAAAGGGGCTGGCGCGCGGCTACCTGGGCCGCCCGTCGCTGACCGCCGACCGCTTCATCCCCGATCCCTTCGGCGCGGAGCGCGGCGGGCGGCTGTACCGCACCGGCGACAAGGTGCGCTGGCGCGCGGATGGCACGCTGGAGTACCTGGGCCGCCTGGACGCGCAGGTGAAGGTGCGCGGCTACCGCATCGAGCTGGGCGAGGTGGAGTCGGTGCTGCGCCGCCACCCCGACGTGCGCGAGTGCGTGGTCGTCGCGCGCGAGGTGCAGCCGGGCGACCGGCGGCTGGTGGCGTACCTGGCCGGCGCCGTGGACGCCGACGGGCTGCGCCAGCACCTGCGGCAGAGCGTGCCCGAGTACATGGTGCCCAGCGCCTTCGTGATCCTGGACGCGCTCCCGCTCACGCCCAACGGCAAGGTCGACCGCAAGGCCCTCCCCGAGCCCGAGCTCACCCGCGCCGAGGAGAGCTACATCGCCCCGCGCACCCCGGCCGAACAGGCGCTCGCCGCCATCTGGGGCGAGGTGCTGCGGCTGCAGCGCGTGGGCACGCGCGACAACTTCTTCGAGCAGGGCGGCCACTCGCTCCTGGCCATCCGCGTCGTCAGCCGCATCCGCGAGGCGCTGGGGGTGGAGCTGCCGCTGCGCGCGGTGTTCGAGGCGCCCACCGTGGCCGAGCTGGCCGCGTGGGTCGATGAACAGCAGGGCGGCGCGAAGGATCTCCTTCCGCCCGTCGTTCCCGTGGACCGCACCGGCCCGCTGCCGCTGTCGTTCGCGCAGGAGCGGCTCTGGTTCCTGGACCGGCTGGACCCCGGCGGCACCTCGTACAACATCCCCTCGGCGCTGCGGCTGGGGGGCGAGCTGCACTCTGCCGCGCTGGAGCGCGCGCTGGGTGAGATCGTGTGCCGCCACGAGGCGCTGCGCACGGTGTTCCGCGAGGTGGAGGGCGCGCCGAGCCAGGTGATCCTCCCCTTCGCCGGCTTCACCCTTCCGGTGGAGGACTTCTCCACGGTCGATGAGGACGACCGGGGCGAAGCGGTCAAGCGGCGCCTGGCGGACGAGGCCGCGCGGCCGTTCTCGCTCTCCGACGGCCCGCTCTTCCGCGCCACGCTGCTGCGGCTGGGGGATGAGGAGCACGTCCTTCTCCTCTGCATCCACCACATCGTCAGCGACGCGTGGAGCCTGGGCGTGCTCTTCCGCGAGCTGGCCACGCTCTACGCCGCCTACCGCGAAGGGGCCAGTTCGCCGCTGGCGGAGCTGCCGGTGCAGTACGCCGACTACGCGGCGTGGCAGCGGCAGGTGCTCCAGGGCGAGCTGCTGGAAGCGCACCTGGCGTGGTGGAAGCAACATCTCGCCGGCGCGCCGGGGCTGCTGGAGCTGCCGACGGACCACCCGCGTCCCCCGGTGCAGGCCAACCGCGGCGCCACCGAGCAGGTGCTGCTCCCCATCGACCTGCTGGAGGGCGTGCACGCGCTGGCCCGGGCCGAGGGAGCGACGCCGTTCCAGGTCCTCCTCGCCGCCTTCCAGGTGCTGCTGGGCAAGGACAGCGGCAGCGACGACGTGGTGGTGGGGAGCCCCATCGCGGGCCGCGCGCGCCGCGAGGTGGAAGACGTGATCGGCTTCTTCCTCAACACCCTGGCGCTGCGTGCGGATCTCTCCGGTGATCCCACCTTCCGCGGCGTGCTGAAGCAGGTGCGCGCGGCCACGCTGGGCGCCTACGAGCACCAGGAGATCCCCTTCGAGCGTCTGGTGGAGGAGCTGCAGCCCGATCGCTCGCTGAGCCATTCGCCGCTCTTCCAGGCGATGTTCGTGCTGCACGAGGCCGGCAACGCGGCCGAGAGCGCGCTTCCGGGGCTGGAGATGCGCGGGCTGGCGACCGAGACGGCGACCAGCAAGTTCGACCTGACGCTGGCACTGGTGCCGTACGCCGGGGGGATCGCGGGAACGCTGGAGTACAGCACCGACCTGTTCCAGTCCGCCACCATCGTCCGCATGATCGGCCGTTTCGAGCGGCTGCTGCGGCAGGTGACCGAGACGCCCGACGTCCACCTGGGCGAGCTGGACCTGACCGGCGACGAGGAGCGCCGGCTGGTGCTGGAGGAGTGGAACCGCACCGACGCCGCGTACCCCGCCGCCGCGCTGCACGAGCTGTTCGAAGCGCAGGTGGATCGCACGCCCGACGCGGTCGCGGTCACGCACGGTGGCGTGTCGCTCTCGTACCGCGAGCTGGACGAGCGGGCGAACCAAGTCGCGCACCGCCTCGTCTCGATGGGCGTCGGCGTCGACGACCGCGTGGGGCTGTCGCTGGAGCGCGGGGCGGAGATGATGATCGCCGTCCTCGGCATCCTGAAGGCCGGCGCGGCTTACGTTCCGCTCGACCCCGCGTACCCGGCGGACCGCCTGGCGTACATGCTGGAGAATTCCGCCGCGTCCGTCGTCGTCACCCAGCAGAGCCTGGCGGACAAGCTTCCGCTCGACGGAACCGCCGTCATCCGGATGGACGTGGACGCGGGGGAGATCGCCCGCGAGAGCACCGGGCGCCCGCTCGTGCCGGTGGCGCCGGGGAACCTCGTCTTCGTCATCTACACCAGCGGCAGCACCGGCCGGCCCAAGGGCGTGGCGATGCCGCACGGGCCGATGGTGAACCTGCTGGCGTGGCAGGAAGGCGACTGGCGCGTGCGGGGGCCGCGGGTGACGCTGCAGTTCGCCACCATCAGCTTCGACGCCTCGTTCCACGAGATGTTCAGCTGCTGGCTCGAGGGCGGCCGGCTGGTGCTGATCACCGAGGAGCTGCGCTACGACCAGGCGGCGCTGCTGGAGCTGATGGAGCGCGAGGGGGTGGAGCGGCTGTTCATCCCCGCCGTGGCCCTGCAGCAGCTGGCCGAGGTCGCGGAGTCGGCGGATCTCGTCCCGTCACGGTTGAAGGAGATCCAGACCGCGGGCGAGCAGGTGCGCGTCACCGGGCCCATGCGGCGGTGGATGAGCCGGCTGGGCGCGCCGCTGTACAACCACTACGGCCCCACCGAGACGCACGTCGTCACCAGCCTGGCGATGGAGGGCGACCCGCACGGCTGGCCGCAGCTGCCGACGATTGGCGGCCCGATCGCCAACACACAGTGCTACGTGGTGGACGCCGCGATGCGCCCCACGCCCATCGGCGTGCGCGGCGAGCTGTACCTGGGCGGCGTGAGCCTGGCCCGCGGCTACCTGGATCGCCCCGGCCTGACGGCGGAGCGCTTCATCCCCGATCCGTTCAGCGCCACGCCGGGCGCGCGGATGTACCGCACCGGTGACCGCGCGCGCTGGCTGGCCAACGGGACCATCGAGTTCCTGGGCCGGGCCGACGAGCAGGTGAAGATCCGCGGCTTCCGCATCGAGCCTGGCGAGGTGGAGGCGGCGCTCTCCGCGCACCCCGCCGTGGGCCGCGCCGTCGTCATCGCCCGCGAGGACGAGCCGGGCGACAAGCGGCTGGTGGCCTACGTGGTCGCCGACGCGGGCGTGGACGCGGCGGAGCTGCGCGCGCACCTGAAGGGGCGCCTGCCGGAGTACATGGTGCCCGGCGCCTTCATGGTGCTGGATGCGCTTCCGCTCACGCCCAGCGGCAAGGTGGCGCGCCGCGCCCTTCCCGCGCCGGACTACGGCCAGGCGGACGACCGCTACGTGGCGCCGCGCACCCTGGTGGAAGAGGTGCTGGCCGGGATCTGGGCCCAGGTGCTGAAGCTGGCCCGCGTGGGCGTGCAGGAGAGCTTCTTCGAGCTGGGCGGGCACTCGCTCCTGGCGATCCGCGTGGTCTCGCGCGTCCGCGACGCGTTCGCGGTGGAGCTGCCGCTGCGCGCGCTGTTCGAGGCGCCCACCATCGCCGAGCTGGCGGAGCGGGTGGAGGGGCTGCGGCGCACGGGCGTCACCCTCCTCCCCGCCATCGTGCCGGTGGAGCGCGCCGAGGCGATGCCGCTCTCCTTCGCGCAGGAACGGCTCTGGTTCCTGGACCGGCTGGAGCCCGGGAGCGCCTTCTACAACATCCCCAGCGCCCTGCGGCTGGGCGGCCCGATGGACGCCGCCGCGCTGGAGCGCGCGCTGGCCGAGATCGTCCGCCGCCACGAGGTGCTGCGCACGACGTTCCGTGAGACCGGCGGGAGCGCGGCGCAGGTGATCGCGCCGTTCGGCGGGTTCCATCTCCCGATCGAAGACCTGTCCGCGCTCGGCGAGGCCGCGAGCGAGGAGGCGGTGCAGCGCCGCGCGGCCGAGGAGGCGGGGCGCCCGTTCGACCTGGCCGCCGGGCCGCTCTTCCGCGCCAACCTGCTGCGCGTGGGCGAAGAGGACCACGTGCTGCTGCTGACGATGCACCACATCGTGAGCGACGCGTGGAGCCTGGGCGTGCTCTTCCGCGAGCTGTCGGCGCTCTACGAGGCGTTCCGCGACGGACGCGGGTCGCCGCTCGCCGAGCTGCCGGTGCAGTACGCGGATTATGCGGCGTGGCAGCGCACGGTGCTGGGCGGCCAGGCGCTGGACGGCCAGCTGGCGTGGTGGAAGGAGCAGCTGGCCGGCGCGCCCGCGCTGCTGGAACTGCCCACCGACCATCCCCGCCCGCCGGTGCAGACCTACCGCGGCTCGGCCGAGAGCATCCATTTCCCCGCCGAGCTGCTGGAGCGGCTGCAGGGGGTGGCGCGCGGCGAGGGCGCCACGGTGTTCATGGTGATGCTGGCCGCCTTCCAGGCGCTGCTGGGCAAGTACAGCGGCAGCGACGACATCGTGGTCGGCAGCCCCATCGCCGGCCGCGGCAGGCGCGAGGTGGAGGAGCTGATCGGCTTCTTCCTGAATACGCTGGTGCTGCGTGCCGACCTGTCGGGCGGCCCGGCCTTCCGCCAGCTGCTGCGCCGCGTCCGCGAGGCCACGCTGGGCGCCTACGAGCACCAGGACGTCCCCTTCGAGAAGCTGGTGGAAGAGCTGCACCCCGAGCGCTCCCTGAGCTACTCGCCGCTCTTCCAGGTTCTGTTCGTCTTGCAGGAGGGCGGCGAGGGCGAGGGCGGCGGCCTGCCCGGGCTGCGGTCGCGCGGTGTGGGGAGCGGCATCGGCACCACCAAGTACGACCTGACGCTGGCGCTCACCACGCATCCGGGCGGGATCTGGGGAACGCTGGAGTACGGCACCGACCTGTTCGACGCGCCCACCATCCGGCGGATGCTGTCGCACTTCGGCCGCGTGCTGGAGCAGGTGGCGGCCGACCCCGACGTGCCGTTCGGCGCCCTGGAGCTGATGGGCGCCGACGAGCGGCGGCGGGTGCTGCACGAGTGGAACGCCACCGACGCGGCGTTCCCCGCGGGCGCCTGCATCCACACCCTCTTCGAGGCGCAGGCGGCGCGCACGCCGGCCGCGACGGCGGTGACGCACGGCGAGACGAGCCTGACCTACGCGCAGCTGAACGAGCGCGCCAACCGTCTCGCGCACCACCTCATCTCTCTCGGCGTGGGCCCCGAGGTCCGCGTCGGCATCGGCGTGGAGCGCGGGGTGGAGATGGTGGCGGCGATGCTCGCCGTCCTCAAGGCGGGCGGCGCCTACGTCCCGCTCGACGCGGCGTATCCGGCGGACCGTCTCGCCTTCACGCTCGAGGATTCCAGCGTGGCGGTGCTGGTGACGCAGGAGAGCCTGCGCCAGCGGCTGCCGGTGAAGGACGGCGTGCGCGTGGCCAGCATCGACGGCGCCGCCGCGGACGCCATCGCCGGCGCCAGCGTGGAGAACCCGCGCGGCAGGGCGGACGCGCGCGGGCTGGCGTACCTGATCTACACCTCGGGATCGACCGGCATCCCCAAGGGCGTGGCGATCGAGCACGAGAGCGCCGTGGTGCTCCTCTCGTGGGCGGCGGAGCTCCACACGGCCGAAGAGCTTTCGGGGATGCTGGCGGCCACCTCCATCTCCTTCGACCTCTCCGTCTACGAGATCTTCCTCCCGCTGTCGCTGGGCGGGCGGGTGATCGTGGTGGAGAACGCGCTGGCGCTGGCCAACGCGCCCGCGAAGGACCAGGTGCGGCTGATCAACACCGTCCCCTCGGCGATCGCGGCGCTGCTGAAGAACGGCGCGGTGCCGGCGGGCGTCACCACCGTGAACCTGGCCGGCGAGCCGCTGCGCGCGGACCTCGTCGACGCGATCTACGCCCAGCCGGGGATCGAGCGCGTCTACGACCTGTACGGCCCGTCCGAGGACACCACCTACTCCACCTGGACGCTGCGCCACGCGGGCGGCCCCGAGACCATCGGCGCCCCGATCGCCAACACGCAGGCCTACGTCCTCGACGCCGCGCTCCGGCCGGTGCCCGTGGGCGTGGTCGGCGAGCTCTATCTCGCCGGGCGCGGGCTGGCGCGCGGGTACCTGGGGCGCCCCTCGCTCACCGCCGATCGCTTCATCCCCGATCCGTTCGGCGCGCGCCCCGGCGGGCGGCTGTACCGCACCGGCGACAAGGTGCGCTGGCGGGCGGACGGGCGGCTCGAATACCTGGGCCGGCTCGACGCGCAGGTGAAGGTGCGCGGCTACCGCATCGAGCTGGGCGAGATCGAGACGGTGCTGCGGCGGCACGATGCCGTGCGCGACTGCGTCGTTGTCGCCCGCGAGGTGCGGCCGGGTGACAAGCGGCTCGTCGCCTACGTGGTCGGCCCGGTGGACGCCGACACGCTGCGCCAGCACCTGCGCCGCAGCGTGCCCGACTACATGGTGCCCAGCGCCTTCGTGGCGATGGATGCGCTCCCGCTCACGCCCAACGGCAAGCTCGACCGCAAGGCGCTCCCCGCGCCCGAGTACGGCGGCCCGGAAGCGCGCTACGTGGCGCCGCGCACGCCGTCGGAAGAGGTGGTGGCGGGGATCTGGGCCGACGTGCTGCGGCTGGAGCGGGTGGGCGCGGCCGACAACTTCTTCGAGCAGGGCGGGCACTCGCTCCTGGCCATTCGCGTGGTGTCGAGGATCCGCGAGGCGCTGGGTGTGGAGCTGTCGCTGCGCTCGGTGTTCGAGGCGCCCACCGTGGCCGAGCTGGCCGAGCGGGTGGACGCGCTCCGCCGCGACGGCCAGCCGCTCCTTCCCCCCGTCGTTCCCGTGGAGAAGGACGGGCCGCTGCCGCTGTCGTTCGCGCAGGAGCGGCTCTGGTTCCTGGACCGGCTGCAGCCCGGCGGCACCTTCTACAACCTCCCGGTCCCGCTGCGGCTGCATGGCAGCGTGGACGTCCCCGCGCTGGAGCGGGCGCTGGGCGAGATCGTCCGCCGGCACCAGGCGCTGCGCACGGTGTTCCGCGAGGTGAACGGGGCGGCGGCGCAGGTGATCGTCCCCTTCCACGGCTTCCATCTCCCCGTCGAGGACGTCTCCGGGGGCGAGATGGAGCTCCAGCGGCGCGTGGGCGAGATCGCGGCGCAGCCCTTCGACCTGGCCACCGGCCCGCTCTTCACCGCCACGCTCCTCCGCGCGGCCGAGGACGAGCACGTCCTCGTCCTGGCGATGCACCACATCGTGAGCGACGGGTGGAGCCTGGACGTGCTGCTGCGCGAGCTGGGCGCGCTGTACCCCGCGTTCCGCGACCGGCGCGGCTCGCCGCTCCCGGAGCTGGCGGTGCAGTACGCCGACCACGCGGTGTGGCAGCGCCAGGTGCTGCAGGGCGAGCTGCTGGACCGGCAGGTGGCGTGGTGGAAGGAGCGGATGGCCGGCGCGTCGGCGGTGCTGGAGCTCCCCACCGACCACCCGCGCCCGGCGGTGATGAGCTTCCGCGGCGCCTACGAGCCGGTCCACGTCTCCGGCGAGCTGCTGGAGCGGCTGCAGGCGCTGGGGCGGGCGCAGGGCGCCACGCTGTACATGGTGGTGCTGGGCGCCTTCCAGGCCCTCCTCGCCCGCTACAGCGGGATGGACGACGTGGTGGTGGGCACCACCATCGCCGGCCGCACCCGCGGCGAGGTGGAGCCGCTGATCGGCCTGTTCATGAACACGCTGGTGCTGCGCACCGGGCTGCACGGCAACCCCGACTTCCGCGAGGTGCTGCGGCGCGTGCGCAACACCACGCTGGGCGCGTACGAGCACCAGGACGTCCCCTTCGAGCGGCTGGTGGAGGAGCTGCGCCCCGAGCGCTCGCTGGGCCACTCGCCGCTGATCCAGGTGCTGTTCGAACTGCACAATGCCCCCTCCGCCGCCGGGTCGAACGAGGCGTCGGGCGAGGCGTCGAACGAGGCGTCGAACGAGGCGTCGAACGAGGCGGCGCTGGGGCTGAGCGGGATGGGGACCGAGGTGGCCACCGCCAAGTTCGACCTGGGCGTGGCGCTGAACGCCACGCCGCGGGGGCTGGTGGGTGGCCTCACCTACAGCACCGACCTGTTCACGCGCGGCACCGCGCGGGCCTTCGCGCGGCACCTGGAGCGCGTGCTGGAGCAGGTGGCCGCCGACCCTGGCCGCCGCCTGGCCGACCTGGCGCTGGTGAGCGCCGACGAGCGCCGGCGCATCGTGTACGACTGGAACGCCAACGCGGCCGAGTATCCCGCGGAGGCTTGCATCCACCACCTCTTCGAGGCGCAGGCCGACCGCACGCCGCACGCGGTGGCGGTGACCTTCGGTGGCGAGTCGCTGACCTTCCGCGAGCTGAACGAGCGGGCGAACCGGGTCGCGCGCTTCCTCAACCGTCTCGGCGCCGGCCCGGAGACTCGCGTCGGCATCTGCCTGGAGCGCGGGCTGGAGGTGATGCCGGCGATCCTGGGGGTGATGAAGAGCGGCGGCGCGTACGTCCCGGTCGATCCATCGCACCCGGCCGACCGGCTGAGCTACGTCTTCGGCGATTCCGCCGTCCGCGTGGTCCTCACGCAGGACCGGCTGCGCGGCCGCATCCCCGTGGCGGACGACGTTCGCGTGGTCAGCATCGACGCGGAGTGGGATGCGATCGCCGCGGAGAGCGGTGATCGCGTCCGGAGCGCGGTGACCAGCGAGAACCTGGCGTACGTGATCTACACGTCCGGATCGACGGGCCGTCCCAAGGGCGTGGCGATGCACCACCGCGGCGTGAACAACTACATCGCCTGGGGCATCCGCCACTACGGCGCGGGCGAGGGGGCCGGCGCGCCGGTGTTCAGCTCGATGGCGGTGGACCTCACCATCACCAACCTCCTCCCGCTGTTCGCCGGCCGCCCGGTGCACTTCCTCCCCGAGGAGGGCGCGGTCGAGGCGCTGGCCGGCGTCATCCGGGACCGGCCGGGCTACGGGCTGATCAAGATCACCCCCACGCACCTGACGCTGCTGAACGACCTGCTGCAGCCGGACGAGCTGGCGGGCGCGGCCCGGACGCTGGTGATCGGGGCCGACTTCCTGAACGCCGAGCCGACGGTCTTCTGGCAGGATCACGCGCCGGGCGTGCGGCTGATGAACGAGTACGGGCCGACGGAGACGGTGGTGGGGTGCTCGGCGTACACGCTGCCGAACGGCATCCACACCAGCGGGCCCGTCCCCGTGGGCGGCGCCATCCAGAACCTCACCTTCTACGTGCTCGACGCGCGGATGGAGCCCGTCCCCGTGGGCCTGCCCGGCGAGCTGTACATCGGCGGCGTGGGCGTGGCCCGGGGATATCTCGGCCGCCCCGCGCTCTCGGCCGAGAAGTTCGTCCCCGACCCGTTCGCGGGTGAAGGCGCGCGGATGTACCGCACGGGCGACCGGGCGCGGTGGATCGAGGGCGGCAACCTGATGATCCTGGGCCGCACCGACAACCAGGTGAAGATCCGCGGCTACCGCGTGGAGCTGGGCGAGGTGGAGGCCGCGCTGCGCGCCCACCCCGACGTGAACGCCGCGCTGGCGGTGATCCGCGAGGACGTCCCCTGCGACCGCCGCCTGGTGGCCTACCTGGTGAGCGACTGGGTGGACCCCGACGCGGTGCGCGAGTACCTGCGGGCACGCGTCCCCGACTACATGGTGCCCAGCGCCTTCGTGACGCTCGACGCGCTCCCGCAGACCGCGACTGGGAAGATCGATCCAAAGACCCTGCCCGCGCCCGAGTACCGCACCACGGCCGACGTGACCGCGCCGCGCAACGAGCTGGAGCGTGCCATCGCGCAGGTGTGGATGAACGCGCTGTCGATCCCCGAGGTGGGCGTGCGCGACAACTTCTTCGACCTGGGCGGCACCTCGCTCCTGCTGTACCGCGTGTTCAGCGGGCTGCGGAAGCTGCGCGCCGACCTGAAGCTGGTGGACCTGTTCCGCTTCACCACGGTGGAGGCGCTGGCCACCCACCTGGGCGGCGGCGGCGGCGAGGAAGAGGTCTCCGCCCTGGTGGAGCAGGGCCGGTCGCGCGCGGCCGAGCGCAGGGCGGCCCGCCGGCCCGAACGCGCCCGATGAGCACGCCCGCCCCCATCCGGCAACCCGGAACAGGAGCACCGATGCAGATGGATGAGCTGGACGCCGCGCTCGCGGTGGTCGGGATGAGCTGCCGCTTTCCGGGCGCGAACGATCCCGCGGCGTTCTGGCGGAACCTGCGCGAGGGAGTCGAGTCGGTCTCGTTCTTCTCCGAACAGGAGCTGTTGGCGGCGGGGGTCCCCCCCGCGGTGCTGCGCGATCCCTCGTTCGTCCCCGCGCACGGCGCCGTGGCCGATCCCTGCGCCTTCGACGCGGCCTTCTTCGGGATCAGCAAGCGCGAGGCGGAGGTGATCGACCCGCAGCACCGCGTGTTCATGGAGTGCGCGTGGAGCGCGTTGGAGCACGCCGGGTGCGACCCCGCGCGCTTTCCCGGGCTGATCGGGGTGTACGGCGGGTGCGGGTTCAGCTCGTACATCGGCACCGTGCTGGCCGACCCCGAGGTGGCGCAGTCGGTCCCCTACCGGCTGGTGATCCAGGGGAACGACAAGGACTTCCTGACCACCCGGGTGAGCTACAAGCTGGGGCTGCGCGGGCCCAGCGTGTCGGTGCAGACGGCGTGCTCCACCAGCCTGGTGGCCATCCACATGGCCTGCCAGAGCCTGCTGAGCCGCGAGTGCGACCTGGCGCTGGCCGGCGGCGCCACCCTGGGGCCGTACCAGGTGAGCGGGTACCACTACCAGGAGGGCGGCATCATGTCGCCCGACGGCCACTGCCGCGCCTTCGACGCCGGCGCGGCGGGCACGGTGAGCGGCTCGGGCGCCGGGGTGGTGGCGCTCAAGCGGCTGGAGGACGCGCTGCGCGACGGCGACACCATCCACGCGGTGGTGCGCGGCAGCGCCATCAACAACGACGGGGCGGGGAAGGTGGGCTTCACCGCCCCCAGCGTGGAGGGCCAGGCCGCCGTGGTCGCCGAGGCCATCGCCATCGCCGGGCTGGAGCCGTGCGACGTGGGCTACGTGGAGGCGCACGGCACCGGCACGCCGCTGGGCGACCCGGTCGAGGCGTCCGCGCTGCGCGAGGTGTTCAAGGGGTGCCCGGCCGAATCGGTCGCGCTGGGCGCGGTGAAGACCAACCTGGGGCACCTGGACACGGCGGCCGGCGTGGCGGGCTTCATCAAGGCCGTGCTGTCGCTGGAGCACGGCGAGCTCCCGCCCACGCTGCACTTCACCGCGCCGCACCCCGAGGCCGGGCTCGAGGGCTCGCCCTTCTTCGTCAACGCCCGGCTCCGTTCCTGGGCGCGCAACGGCACGCCGCGCCGCGCGGGGGTGAGCTCGCTGGGGATCGGCGGCACCAACGCGCACGTGGTGCTCGAGGAAGCGCCCGAGGTTCCCGCGCCCGCCCCGTCGGACCGCGCCCAGCTGCTGGTGCTGAGCGCGAAGGGAGAGGCGGCGCTGGAGCGGATGCGCCGCAACCTGGCCGCGCACCTGGCCGAGAACTCCGATCTCCCGCTGGCCGACGTGGCGTTCACCCTCCAGGAGGGCCGCGCCGCGCACCGGCACCGCTGGGCGCTGGCCGTGCGCGACGCGGCCGAGGCGCGCGCGGCGCTGGAGGGCTCGCCCACGCGCAAGCCGGCCAGCCGCAAGGCCGCCGAGCCCGCGCCCGCCGTCGCCTTCCTCTTCCCCGGCCAGGGGACGCAGTACGCGGGGATGGCGCGCGAGCTGTACGAGCGCGAGCCCGTCTTCCGCGACGAGATCGACCGCTGTGCCGGGATTCTTCTCCCCCTGCTGGAGATGGACCTGCGCGACGCGCTCTTTCCCCCCGACGAGGGGCGGGAGGCGGCCGACGCGCTGCTGCGGGAGACGCGCCTTACCCAGCCCGCGCTCTTCACGGTGGAGTACGCGCTGGCGAAGCTGTGGATGCACTGGGGCGTGCACCCCGAGGCGATGCTGGGCCACAGCATCGGCGAGTACGTGGCCGCGGCGCTGGCGGGCGTCTTCACCCTCGACGCCGCGCTGCGGCTGGTGGCGGCGCGCGGGCGGCTGATGCAGGCGCTCCCCGGCGGGGCGATGCTCGCCGTGCCGCTGGCCGAGGCCGACGTGGCCCCGCTGCTGGAGGGGCGGCTCTCGCTGGCCGCGGTGAACAGCGGCACGCACTGCGTGGTCAGCGGCAGCCCCGAGGCGGTGGACGGGGTGGAGGCGGCGCTGGCGGAGCGCGGCGTGTCGGCGCGCCGGCTGCACACCTCGCACGCCTTCCACTCGGCCGACATGGACCCGATCCTGGACGCGTTCGCCCAGGAGGTGCGCCGGGCCAGGCCCGCCGCGCCCGCGCTGCGCTTCCTTTCCAACGTGACGGGCGACTGGATCACCCCCGAGCAGGCGCGCGACCCGGACTACTGGGTGCGCCACCTGCGCCAGACGGTGCGCTTTGCCGACGGCGTGGGGCGGCTGCTGGAGAACCCCGGCCTGGTGCTGCTGGAGGTGGGCCCCGGCGAAACGCTGGGCACCTTCGCCCGCCGCCACCCGGCCAGCACCCCTGCCCGCGTGACGGTGAAGAGCCTGGCCCGCGCCGGCGACCCCGGCGACGCGGTTCTGTCCATGCTCGACGCCGCGGGCTCGCTGTGGGCCGCCGGCGCCGCGGTCGACTGGTCCGCGCTGCGTGGCGGCGAGGCGCGGCGCCGCGTTCCGCTTCCCACGTACCCCTTCGAGCGCACCGTCGCGGTGATCCAGCCGGCCGCCCGCGCCGCCGCGCCCGCGCCGCCCCCGGCCGAGCCGCCCGCGGCTCCCGAGCCGATGGCCACGCCCGTGCCGGCGCACGCGGTCGCCGCGGCGGCGCCGGGGAGCGGCGGCGGGCACGTCTCGTTTGCCCCGGCGGCGTACCCCGCGCCCGCCCGCATCTCGTTCGGCGAGCCGGCGGGGGCGCGGAGCCTGGTCAGCCAGCAGCTGGCGCTGATGCACGCGCAGCTGGAGGTGCTGGGCGGCGCCGTGGCGCCTCGCGCCGAGACGGCGGCGCCGGGCGGGCCGCCTCCCGTCGCCGTCGGTGGAAACGGAACGGCGGCGGTGGGTGCCGCGCCGTACACGCCGGCCACCGGCGGTGCGCCCCTTCCGCCCGCGCGAGCAGAGGCCGCGCCCGCGTCCGTGACCGCCGGCGAGGCGCCCGCCGCGCACGGCCCGCACCAGCGTCCGTGACGCGTGCGGGGCGGAGGTGTCGGCTCGCGCGCTTGTTCTCCAGGCCCACGCTGGGCGAACTTTCGGCCAGGGTGGAGCGGCTGAATTAATCGGGACGCCGTCGCCATGACCGGCATCACCGGCGGACGGATCGGGGCAGACGACGCATCCGCGGTGGACCGGTGGACAGGCCCGCGGTGAACGGGCCTGCGATGGACGAGACGGCGGTGGACGGCTTCCCGTCGGACGGATCCACCGTGGAAGCGACGGCGCTGGACGGCTTACCGGCGGACGGATTGGCGGACGGCTTTCCGGCGGACGGATCGGTCGACGGATCGGTGGGCGGTGGACCCGCGGTGGACGGATCGGCGAACGGCGGACGCGCGGCGGATGCGCCGGCTGAAGGCTCGCTCGCACTTCATCCCTGAACGGAGACGCATGACGAACGGACGATGGCAGGGGCTGGCCCGGTGGCGCGCGCTCCTGCAGCTGATGTGGCGGGCGGCGGGCGGGCGGCTGGTGCTTTTCGGCGTGCTGATCCTGGTGGCGGGGCTGATGCCCACCGCGGTGATCCTGATGACCGGGGCGCTGGTGCGCGCGATCCCCGCCGCGGTGGAGCACGGGCTCTCGGCCCCGCAGGGGCACGCCGCCGTGCTGGCGCTCACCGGGCTGGTGGGCGGCCTGGTCGCCGCCTCGCTGGCCAACAGCGCGCTGGCCTACCTCACCCGCGTGATCGACACCGCCACCGCCGTGGAGGTGCACCGCCTGGTGGGCGACGTGACGCTGGGCACCCCCGGGCTGGCCGCGCTCGAGGACCCCGCCTTCGCCGACGAGCTTCAGGCGGTGATCGACGCCGAGCGGCGGGCCACGCTGCGCTGGTCGGCGGCGGCGCTCTCGGGGGTGGCCACCACGCGGCTTCGCGGCGCGGGCGCCTTCGTGGTGCTCCTCTCCTTCAGCTGGTGGGCGCCGTTCCTGCTGGCCGCGGCCTGGCACCTGACCAACGTGGTGTTCGTCAAGGCCAGCCAGCGCGGCGTGAGCGTGCAGATGAACGACGGCGCCACCCGCATGCGCCGCGCCGAGTACATGCGCTCGCTGGCGCTGGAGCCGGCGGCCGCCAAGGAGATCCGCGTGTTCGGGCTGAGCGGGTGGGTGGTGGGCCGCTACGGCCAGGCCTGGCTCGACGCCCTCTCGGTGCTGTGGGACAACCGCCGCGCCAACCGCTCCCTCACCGCCGCGGCCATCGTGGCGCTGGTGGTGTCGCACGGGGCGGTGCTGGCGGCCATGGGCTCGGCCGCCGCGAGCGGGGCGCTTTCCGCCGCCACCCTGCTGGTGCTGGTGCAGGCGGTGCTCGCCACCAGCGACCTGGGGCTGATCGGCGACTGGCAGTGGAGCCTGATGCAGTCGCTGGCGGTGGTGCAGCGCGTGACCGGGCTGAAGGTGCCCGGGGCGGCGCTCCCCGCCGCCGCCCCGCCGCGCGCCCTCCTGGCGCCCCCCCAGGGCGGGAAGCTGTCGGTGCGCCTGGACGGGGTGCGCTTCACCTACCCCAGCCGCGACCGGGCCACCCTCGACGGCCTCACGCTGGAGATCCCCGCCGGGCAGTCGGTGGCCATCGTGGGCGAGAACGGCGCGGGGAAGAGCACGCTGATCAAGCTCCTGTGCGGGCTGTACGAGCCCGACGCGGGGCGCATCACCGTGGGCGGGAGCGCCACGCCGCTCGAGGCGCGCGGCCGCATCGGCGTCATCTTCCAGGACTTCGTGCGCTACCCCCTGCCGCTGCGCGACAACGTGGGCTTCGGCCACCTCCCGCTGATCGGCGACGCCGCCGCGCTCGACGCGTCGCTGCGCGACGCGGGCGCCGGGCGCATCCTGTCGCGCCTCCCCAACGGGTGGGACACGGTGCTCTCGCGCGAGTTCGAGGGCGGGGCCGACCTGTCGGGCGGGCAGTGGCAGCGCGTGGCGCTGGCCCGCGCCCTCTTCGCCGTGCGCGGCGGCGCCGGGCTGCTGATCCTCGACGAGCCCACCGCCGCGCTAGACGTGCGCGCCGAGACCGAGCTCTTCGAACGCTTCCTGGAGCTGACCCGCGACGTGACCACCATCCTGGTGTCGCACCGGCTTTCCAGCGTGCGCCGCGCCGACCGCATCGTGGTGGTGGAGGGGGGCCGCATCGTGGAGGACGGCACCCACGACCAGCTGATGCGCGCGGGCGGGCGCTACGCCGAGATGTTCTCGCTGCAGGCCGAGCGCTTCGCGCTGGCGCAGGCCGTGGCCGAGCCCGCGGCACAGGAGGTGTGCGATGCGTGAGCAGCTTCGCACCGTGCGGATGCTGGTCGCCACCGCGTGGCGCACCGACCCGCTGCGCTCGGCCGGGCTCCTGCTGGAGCCCATCGGCTACCTGCGCTTCCCCCTCTTCGCCTGGTTCCTCAAGCTCCTGATCGAGGGCGCCATGCGCCACGACGCGCGCCTGCTGGGGATCAGCGTGGCGGGGATCGTGGGAACGCGCGTGTTCGGCTTCATGGGCTCGTGGGTGGGCGCCTCCATCCGCATCCGCCTGACCGAGGCGGTGGGCTTCGCGCTCGACCGCGAGATCACCCGGCTGGTGTCGGGGCTTCCCGGGCTGGAGCACCACGAGCGCCCCGACTACCAGGACCGGCTGGAGCTGCTCCGGCAGCAGCAGGGGGTGCTGGGCGGCTCGCTCAACACCCTGATCGTGACCGCCAACACCGTGGTGGCCGGGGTGGGGACGCTGGCGGCGCTGGCCCTGGTGAGCCCCTGGCTCCTCCTGGTGGTCCCCTTCGCCCTTCCCGCCCTTCCCATCGCCGCCACCCAGCAGCGCTGGCAGAAGGAGGTGGAGGACCGGGTGGCCGAGCCGTCGCGGCGGTCGCGCCACCTGCGCGCGCTCACGGTCGACCGCAACGCCGGGATGGAGATGCGCGTGTTCGGGCTGCAGCACGAGATCCTCGCGCGCTTCGCCCGCTCGCTGCAAGACACGCGCGCCGTGGTGCTGGCCGCCGCGCGCCGCGCCGTGCTGCTCGACGGCGCGGGCGACCTGCTGTACCTGGCCGGCTTCGCGGGGGCGGTGGCCTACATGCTGTGGCGCGCCAGCCGCGGCCTGGCCACCGCCGGCGACGTGGTGATGGTGGTGTACCTGGGGCAGCAGGTGATGTCGAGCGTGGTGGAGCCCGTGCGCCGCGTGGCCGGGCTGGGCGAGGTGCTGCGCGCCGGCGCCCGGCTCACCTGGCTGCAGGACTACGCCCGCACCCTGGGGCGCATGCGCAACGGGAGCCGCCCCGCCCCCGCGCGCCTCGAGGAGGGGATCGTCTTCGACCACGTGTCGTTCCGCTACCCGGGCACCGAGCAGTGGGCGCTGAAGGACGTCTCCTTCCGCATCCCCGCCGGGAGCGTGATCGCGCTGGTGGGCGAGAACGGGGCGGGGAAGACCACCCTGGTCAAGCTCCTGGCGCGGATGTACGCCCCCACCGAGGGGCGCATCCTGGTCGACGGCGTGGACCTGGCCGAGATCGAGATCGAGGGCTGGCGCGCGCGCCTCTCCGCCGCCTTCCAGGACTTCGCCCGGATGGAGCTGACCGCCCAGCACACCGTGGGCGTGGGCGACCTCCCGCGGGTGGACGACGCGGGCGCCACGCGGGCGGCGCTCGAGCGCGCCGGGGCGGCGGGGGTGCTGGCCGCGCTCCCCGCCGGCGCCGGCACGCAGCTGGGCGCCCGCTGGGAGGGCGGGGTCGACCTGTCCACCGGGCAGTGGCAGAAGCTGGCGCTGGGGCGCGCGCTGATGCGCACCGACCCGCTGCTGGTCTTCTTCGACGAGCCCACCGCCTCCCTCGACGCGCTGGCCGAGCACGCCCTCTTCGAGCGCTACGCCCGCGAGGCGCGCTCGGGGGCGGGGCGCGGCGCGGTCACCGTGCTGGTGTCGCACCGCTTCAGCACCGTGCGCGTGGCCGACCTGATCCTGGTGATCGACGGCGGCGGGGTGCGCGAGCTGGGCGCGCACGACGACCTGCTGCAGCGCGAGGGGCTGTACGCCGAGCTGTACCTGATGCAGGCGCGGTCGTATGCCTGAGCGCCCGCGCACCTCCGCCCACCCCCGCCCGGGAGCGGCCCGTGGAGCGTGACCTTTCGTTCGAGCGTGCCATCGGCTTCGCCGCCGAGCTGATCCGCATCCCCAGCCTTCCCGGCGAGGAGGGCGAGGTGGCCCGGCGCATCGTGGACGAGATGTGGGCGCTGGGCTACGACGAGGCCCGCACCGACCGCGCCGGGAACGTGATCGGCCGCGTGGCCGGCACCGGCGCCTCGCTCCCCCTGATGCTCTCGTCGCACATGGACGTGGTGGAGGCGGGCGACCCCGCGAGCTGGGAGCACGACCCCTGGGGCGGCACCGTGGCCGGCGGGTGCCTGCACGGCCGCGGCGCCATGGACCTGAAGGGCCCGCTGGCGCTGCAGGTGTACGCCGCCGCCCGCTTCGTGGCCGAGCGCCCCGCCGGCGACCTGCTGGTGGTGTGCTCGGTGCACGAGGAGAAGGGCGGGTGGGGGATGATGCAGCTGATGCAGTCGGGGACGGTGAGCCCCGGCGCCATGATCCTGGCCGAGGCCACCGGCGGCGACCTGTGCACCGGCCACCGCGGCCACGCCGAGCTGGCGGTGGAGATCCACGGGGTGGCGGCGCACGCCAGCACCCCCGAGCAGGGGCGCAACCCGAACCGGGTGCTCCCCCACGTGCTCCTGGCGCTGGCCGAGATCTCGGCCGCCCAGCCCGAGCACCCGGTCCTGGGGGCGGCCACCTTCACCCCCACCTCCATCGAGTGCTGGCCCCGCGGCGGCAACGTGATCCCCGAGCGGGTGCGCGTGACGCTGGACCTGCGGGTCCTCCCCGGGTGGAACGAGGAGGCCGCGCTGGGCGAGATCCGCGCCCGCATCGCCGAGCGGGTGCCGCCGGAAGAGGGCGTGCGGGTGGAGGTGCTCCCCGGCCACGCGGAGTTCCGCGCCTGGACGGGGTGGGCCAGCGAGGACAGCAACTTCACCCCCGGCTTCCTGATGGACGACGACCACCCGGTGGTGCGGGCCGCCGCCCAGGCGATCGGCGCGGCCACTGGGGAGGCGCCGCTGATCCGCCCGTGGAAGTTCGGCACCGACGGCGGGCACGCCTGCGGCACCCACGGCGTCCCCACCATCGGCTACGCGCCGGGGCGCGAGGCGCTGGCGCACACCAACCGCGAGCGCCTGGAGCTGAGCGCGGCGCGCGCGGCCTATGACACCTACCCGGGGCTGATCCGCGCTGTCCTGGCGGCGATCCCCGCGCCGCCCGCGCTCCCGGTGACGGGGGTGGGCGCCGGCCCGGCCGCCGTGGGCGCGGCGCCCTCCGCCACCGCGTGGGAGGGCGGAGCCAGGCCATGAGGGTGGAAGAATCGGCGTCGGCGCGGGTGTGCCCGGACGACCTCCTCCCCCGCGCCCGGTGCCGCGCGCGCGTCCGTCGGCGCGGATCGAGCCCGGGGCGGACCGCGCCGCGCACGCGCCCGGGCGTCCTGCCGGCAGGCCACCGCGCCCGGCGCTTCATCCTCATGAATCCCGCATTCCCCTGATGCAGACGCACGTGCAAGACACCGACGGGCAGAACCTGGCGCTGGCCACCTCGGAGGAGGAGGTGGACCGGCTGAACGCCGAGTTCTACAGCGCGATCCGCTATCCCTGGCCGCCCCACTACTTCGAGCAGCTGGCCGACCGCCGCTTCTGGGCCGCGATGCTCGACCAGGAGCTGGGGCGCGCGGGGAGCCCCGTGCTCCCCCCGGGGAGCGGGCGGGTGTGGGTGGCCGGGTGCGGCACCAACCAGGCGGTGATCACCGCGCTGATGTTCCCCGACGCGCGGGTGGTGGGCTCCGACGTGTCCACCGGCTCGCTGGAGGTGGCGGAGCGGAACGCCCGGCAGCTGGGGATCGGCAACCTGGAGCTGCGCGCCGAGAGCATCCACCAGGCGCCGTACGCCGAGGAGTTCGACTACATCATCTGCACCGGCGTGATCCACCACACCGCCGACCCGGCCGCCGCGCTGGCCCGCCTGTCGGCCGCGCTGCGCCCCGCCGGGGTGATGCAGCTGATGGTGTACAACCGCTACCGCCGTACCCTCTCCACCGCCTTCCAGAAGGCGGTGCGCACGCTGCTGGGGAAGGGCGGCTTCGCGCACCAGGAAGAGTTCGCCCTGGCCCGCCGCTTCGTGCACCACTACGGCGGCGGGGGAACGCTGGCGCCCTGGTTCGAGTCGCTGCGCGAGCTCCCCGACGCCGCGCTGGCCGACATCCTGGTCCAGCCGGTGGAGCACAGCTACACGGTGGAGTCGCTCGGCGCGATGGCGCACGGGGCGGGGCTGGAGCTGCTGGCCCCCTGCCCCAACCCCCTGGACGCCGGCGACGGCACCCTCGACTGGGAGATGGAACTGGGCGACCCCGAGCTGCAGCGCGCCTACGACGCGCTCCCCGACGTGCGCCGCTGGCAGGTGACCAACCTCCTGCAGCTGGGGCACTCGCCGATGCTCTGGTTCTACCTCCAGCGCGGCACCTCGCCGGTGGCGCGCCGCACCACCCGCGAGCTGTGCGAGGCGTTCGTGGACAGCCGCTGCATGAAGCAGCGCACCACCCGGCGGATGTACATGTCCACCCCCGAGGGAGCGTACCGCCCCTCCGAGCGCGAGCTCCCATACCCCGTGTGGCGCGGCGAGGGCGACGCCCGCCGCGTGTACGAGGCGCTGGACTCCAACCTGCCGCTGCGCGCCACGCTCGAGCGCGTGGGCATCGACCCCGGCGACCTGCGGGCGGTCAACCGGCTGCGGGCGAGGCTGGCGTCGTCGGTCTTTCCGTTCCTCAAGGCCCACCCGCGCCCGGGCTGAGCCCGGTCGCGCGATCGGTCGTGCACCATACCCGGCTCCGCACCGGCGGCTGAAGCCGCGGCGCCGCGCCAACACGACGGGGAAGCCTCGCAAACTGCGCGACGCCCAAGCCCTCGGCGGTAGCCGGTCTTGCGTCAGGACTCATACCAGATCCGCCTGATCCGTTGCTGAGGGGATCGATCGCCATCCTGGCCGGAGCGTGGGGTCAAGTATAGATCCTTCAGTCGCTCAGGCTCTTTCAGGATGACATCGTGGAGGGCTCTCCAACGCACCGGAACGCCTGGATTGGTATCAGCACCCAGCACCCAGCACCCAGCACTCAGCACCCAGCACCCAGCACCCAGCACCAGCACCCAGCACCCAGCACTCAGCACTCAGCACCCAGGTCCATCCCCCGGCCGGGGAACGACCATCCGCAGCAGGAGCCAGGGGATACGCGATGCACGACGCGGGACACGGAACGGCCACGGCGCCGTCGCTGAAGGAGCTGGTGGAGGGATACACCGACCCGCACCGGCGCTACGACGCGCTGCGCGCGCGTGACCGGGTGAGCTTCGACCCGTCCAGCCGCTGCTGGCTGGTGACCGGGCAGGGCGCCGTGCGCGCCATCCTCTCCGACGAGCGCTTCGTCTCCGACGTGTCGCTGGCCACGCCCGCGCCGCCGCGGCGCCCGCCCCGCCGCTCGTTCATCGCCGACGCGGTGCAGAAGCAGGTGATCTTCACCGACGGCCCCCGGCAGGCCCAGGTGCAGCGCGCGGTGCTGGTGGAGCTGTCGCGCCGCTCCGATTCGCTCCTGGCCCCGCTCCGCGCCGCGGCGGGGGAGCTGGCCGAACGCGCCCGCGCCCGCGGCGAGGTGGACCTGGTCACCCAGGTCGCCGTCCCCTTCTCCATGAAGGCGATCTCCATGATCCTGGGGCTCCCCGCCATGGACGACGGCGAGATGGAGCGGCTGGAGCGCTGGTCCACCACCTTCGCCGACGTGACCAGCGGGTACCTGGAAGGCGACATGGACGACATCGTGCGCCTGGGCGACTACTTCCGCGCCCAGGTGGCCGCGCGCGGCGAGGGCGGGAGCGACGACCTGATCGGCGCCTTCCTGCGCGACGCCGGGCTCGCCGATGCCGACGAGGTGGTGATCCAGTGCATGATGGCCTTCGCCGCCGGCCGGGTGACCACGCAGAAGCTGCTGGGCAACGGCATCCCGCTCCTGGTCCCCGAATGGGGCGCCTGGCGCGAGCGCGCCCGCGCCAACCCCGCCTCCACCCGGCGGCTGACCGAGGAGCTGCTGCGGGTGGTGACCCCCACCCGCTACGTGGCCCGCTACGCCGCGGCCGACACCGAGGTGGGCGACGCCGGCCACACCATCCGGCGCGGCGAGAAGGTGATCCTCTTCCTGGAGGCCGCCAACCGCGACGGCGAGGCCTTTCCCGACCCGCACGCCCTCGTCCCCGACCGCCACCCCAACGCGCACCTGGCCTTCGGCTTCGGCGCGCACCGCTGCCCCGGCGCCTCCATCGCCCGGATCGAGATCCAGAGCATGTTGCAGGCACTTCTGGAGTCCCTTTCGGAGCTGCGGCCACATCCCGCGTATCCGCCCACGTGGGAGCTGAACCCCAACCTGGGCGGGTACGCGTCGTATCGCTGTCTCTGTTCCTGAACCCTCCACGCAATGGCGCAAAACAGGATGGGCCAATTGCCATGACGCGCCCGCGTCGGTAAACTTATGGCGGGCCGGGAGGCATCCGTTTCCACGCGCCCGCTCCTGCCGCCTCCGGCAGGAGCGCGGTCACGCGGGGGAGGGGAGAAACGGAAAGGGAACGGAGCGGTGCGCGGCTGCTCCGCTTCCTCCATCGTTCCCCGTGACCTCCAGCCCGTCCGGCACGGCGGCCGAGCATCCGGTCCCTTGTCACCCCCATGAACCACCCCATGGCGAGGCGAAGCAAGCGATGAAGTCCTTCTTCCGTGTGGCGGCGGTGCGCCTGGCGGCGATGTGCGCGGTGCTCCCGGCGGCGGCGGCGGCGCAGGCGCGCCCGGCGGCCTCGGGCATCGCCGAGCGGCCGCGCCCCACCGCCGCGGCGGTGCAGCGGACGGGCCCGGTGCGCGTGGACGGCAGCCTGGACGACGCGGCGTGGGCCGCCGCCACGCCGGTCACCGACTTCACGCAGCAGCGCCCGCGGGAAGGCGCCCCGTCGTCGGAGCGCACCGAGGTGCGCTTCCTGTTCGACGGTGACGCGCTGTACATCGGCGCGCGGATGTACGACTCGCTGGGGGCCGCCGGGGTGAACAGCCGGCTGGTGCGCCGCGACCAGGCGCCGCAGAGCGACGCGCTGCGCATCGACTTCGACACCCAGCGCGACCGGCGCTCCTTCGTGCAGTTCGTGGTGAACCCGGCCGGGTGGCGCGCCGACGCCGTGGGAACCGACTTCTCGTGGGACCCGGTGTGGGACGCCGCCACCCGCGTCGACTCGCTGGGGTGGACGGCCGAGATGCGCATCCCCTTCAGCCAGCTGCGCTTTGGCGCCGACTCGGTGCAGGCGTGGGGGATGAACATCGTCCGCGTGATCCGTCGCAAGGAAGAGCGCGCGCAGTGGTCGTTCTGGAAGCAGAACGAGGCCGGCGGGCCCGCCTTCTTCGGCGAGCTGGCCGGGCTGCGCATCCACGGCCAGCCCCGGCGGCTGGAGCTGCTCCCCTACGTGGTGGCGCGCAACGACCGGATCTCGTCGGGGAACCCGGCCAGCCCCTTCTACGACCGCAACTCGGGCGCGGTGCACGTGGGCGGCGACCTGCGCTACCTCCCCACCAGCAACCTGACCCTCTCGGCCACCGCCAACCCCGACTTCGGCCAGGTGGAGGTGGACCCGGCGGTGGTGAACCTGACGCAGTACGAGACCTTCTTCAGCGAGAAGCGCCCCTTCTTCGTGGAGGGGAGCAGCCTGTTCGATTTCGGGATGCCGGGGTGCAACGTCAACTGCGGCCTGGGGGTCAACCTGTTCTACTCGCGGCGCGTGGGGCGCGCGCCGCAGGGCGGCGGGCTGGCCGCGGCGGCGGGCCCCTACGCCGACATCCCCGAGGCCTCGGCGATCCTGGGGGCGGTCAAGCTCACCGGGCGCACCTCGGGCGGCACCACCCTCGGCCTGCTCGACGCCGTCACCCGCCGCGAGGTGGCGCGGGTGGCCACCGCCGACAGCGGGCTGCTGCGCACCCCGGTGGAGCCGCTCACCAACTCGCTGGTGGCGCGCGTGCGCCGCGAGATGCGCGGCGGCAACCTGGTGGTGGGGGCGATCGGCACCTCGGTGAACCGCGACCTGGGGGGCGACCCCGGGCTCCGCTCGCTCCTCCCCCGCAGCGCGCAGACGGCCGGCCTCGACGCCGAGTATTCGTGGGGGCGGCGCGCCTGGCGGCTGTACGGGGCGGTGGCGGCCTCGCACCTGGCGGGCGACAGCAGTGCCATCCTGCAGGTGCAGCGCTCCAGCGCGCGCTACCTGCAGCGCCCCGACCGCGACCCGGGCGAGAACGGGCTCTTCTCCTACGCCTACGATCCCTCGGCCCGCTCCTTCAACGGCTACGGCGCGATCGTCCGCCTCTCCAAGCAGGGGGGGAACTGGATCGGCGACCTGAACGGCGCCTCGCTGAGCCCGGGGTTCGAGACCAACGACCTGGGGTTCCAGCAGATCGCCGACTGGCGGTGGCTGAACGGGACGGTGGGGCGGCAGTACACGAAGCCCACGCGGTACTACCGCACGCTCACGCTGATGGGCGGCACCAGCCACGAGTGGAACTTCGACGGCGACCGGCTCTACAGCGAGCTCTCGGGGACCTTCAACATCGAGCTTCCCAACTACTGGACCGGGTTCCTGATGCTGCGCCGCGCCTTCCCCTCGCTGGCCGACCGCCTCACGCGCGGCGGGCCGGTGGTGGGGAGGCCGGGGGGGAAGGGGGTGCTGGTCAACCTCTCCACCGACACCCGCCACCGGGTGATCCTGGGGGGCGAGATGAACCTGCTGCGCGATGACGACGGCGGGGGCGACTTCTACACCAACCTGAGCGCCACCATCCGCCCGGCGTCGAACATGTCGTTCTCGTTCGGGCCGGGGATCCGCCGCATGCGGGCCACCAACCAGTACGTGGGCTCGCTGGCCGACGCGACGAGCACCGCCTTCTTCGGCCGCCGCTACGTGTTCGCCTGGCTCGACCAGCGGCAGGTGTACATGGACACACGCGCCAGCGTCACCTTCACCCCCAACCTGTCGCTCGAGTTCTACGCGCAGCCGTTCCTGGCCAGCGGCGACTACAGCCGCTTCCAGGAGTTCGCCGAGCCGCGCAGCCGCGAGCTGCGGGTGTACGGGCGCGACGTGGGTACCGTGCGCGACACGCTGGTGAACGGGAGCCCCGGGTTCCTGATCGACCCCGACGGCGAGGGCCCCGCCGGCGCGTTCAAGGTAAAAAACCCCGACTTCAACTTCCGCAGCCTGCGCGGCACCGGCGTGCTGCGCTGGGAGTGGCGCCCCGGCTCCACCGCGTACCTGGTGTGGACGCAGCGCCGCAGCATGGTCGCGCCCGTGGGGAACTTCGACTTCGGCCGCGACAGCCGCGCGCTCTTCGACGCGCCGTCCGACAACGTGTTCGTGCTGAAGGTGAGCTACTGGCTGGGGTTGTAGGCCGGTCTGAATCGCGAGAGTCTACGAAGGGGAGCCGGACGCATCCGCACGCGTCCGGCTCCTCTTTCGTCGGCCAAGCCGCGGCCCTGCATATCCTCCCCGCGTGGATGCTTCCGGCGAGTGGCTGCAGGCAGGCGCTCGCGCTGAGGATCGAAATTTTGAGTCCGGTCTAAAAAGTCCGAAAGCCGAGTCGGACCCCCTTTTCGGGGGGTACTTCGATGTATCCCGAGGTCGAGCTCGTGCGTCTGAGCGCATTCTCGAAAGCCGGTTTCTTGCTCCATCGGGAGCCGAACTGGAGAT
>DASSJS010000104.1:0-8902 GCA_035691085.1 Longimicrobium sp. | reverse complement strand
CCCGTACCCCCGTACCCCCGTACCCCCGTACCCCCGTACCCCCGTACCCCCGTACCCCCGTACCCCCGTACCCCCGTACCCCCGTACCCCCCGCACCTCCGCCACCCTCGCACTTCCCTTCCCCCCCGGCTATCTTCCGCGGCCGAAAAACCTCCACCCTTTCGGAAGAGCCCGATGCTGCCCGACCATCGCAAGGACCTGATGCAGGAATACGGCTTCGGCACGCGCGCCATCCACGCGGGGCAGCGGCCGGACCCCACCACCGGCGCCATCATGACGCCGGTGTACCAGACCAGCACCTACGTGCAGCCCGAGCTGGGCCGGCACCTGGGCTACGAGTACGCCCGCACCCACAACCCCACCCGCGAGGCGCTGGAGGGGAACCTGGCCGCGCTCGAATCCGGCCGCTTCGGCCTGTGCTTCAGCTCGGGGCTGGGCGCCACCGACACCATGGCCAAGATGTTCTCGGCGGGCGACCACATCATCTGCGGCGAGGGGGTGTACGGCGGCACCTACCGGCTGTTCGACCGGGTGCTCAGCCGCATGGGGCTGGAGTTCACCTTCGTCGATTCGTCCAGCCTGGACGATATCCGTGGCGCCATCCGCCCCAACACGAAGCTGATCCACGTCGAGACGCCGACCAACCCGATGATGCGGCTCACCGACATCACCGCGGCGGCCGAGATCGCGCACGCGGCCGGGGCGCTGCTCAGCGTGGACAACACCTTCTCCAGCCCCTACAACCAGCGGCCGCTGGAGCTGGGCGCCGACATCGTGCTGCACTCGGTGACCAAGTACCTGAACGGCCACAGCGACATGGTGGGCGGCGTGCTGGTGGTGAACGACGAGGAGCTGCACGAGAAGCTCCGTTTCCTCCAGAACGCCGCCGGGGCGGTGCCGGGCCCGTGGGACTGCTGGCTCGCGCTGCGCGGCACCAAGACGCTGCACGTGCGCATGGCCGCCCACAACGCCAACGGAATGCGCGTGGCGCACTGGCTCGAGGAGCAGCCGAAGGTGAAGAAGGTGTACTACCCGGGCCTCCAGTCGCACGACCAGCACGAGCTGGCCGCGCGGCAGATGAAGGGCTTCACCGGGATGGTCACGATCGAGATGGGCTCCATCGAGGCCGCCAAGAAGGTGGTGGACGCGGTGAAGATCTTCGCGCTGGCCGAAAGCCTGGGCGGCGTGGAGAGCCTGATCGGCCACCCCACCAGCATGACCCACGCGTCCGTTCCGGTGGACCGCCGCCAGGCCATGTCCTTGAGCGAGGGCATCGTCCGCCTCTCCTGCGGCATCGAGGAGTGCGACGACCTGATCGCCGACCTGGAGCAGGCGTTCGCGCAGGTGTGATCCGGGGTCCGTTCGATGGCCAGCGAAGCGCCCCGCGGTACCTGCCGCGGGGCGCTTCGCCTTCGTCCATTCGAATGATCTCCCGGGCGGGCCGCACGGAAGCCTTGATCGCGAAGCGTTTCCATCGTACCCTCTCCCGTCCTGCGCCGCGCTCGCGTGACCCACACCCAAAGCTCCCGCCCATGAAGCTCTCCCGCACCGAACGCTGGATGCTGGCCAACCAGTACCGCATCCTGGCCGCGCTGTACCCGCAGCACGCCGCCACCTACAACGACTACGTGGTGGCGCTGGAGCGGGGGTATGCCACCGTGATCGACCGGATGGGCGAACACATCCTTCGTGACGACACCACGCACAAGGAATCGGAGGAGGTCGACGAGATCCTGCAGATGTACGACGCGCTGCAGCGCGCCTTCCGCACGCTGGACGATCCGTACGGGATGGAGTCGTTCCAGCTGCAGTTCCCCGGCTTCGACGGGAAGAGCGAGGCCGACTACCTGGGCTACGCGCACTTTGCCCTGGAGCGCGAGAACCGGTACGAGAACCTGGCCTCGTCGCACAACCTGGACACCGGCGCGCCCATGCTGCGCCAGTACCGCCGCATGCTGGACGAGTGGAAGAAGCGCGGCAGTGGTTCCCGGCTGGAGCGCAGCGACATCCTGGCCATCATCGAAGCGCGCAAGAAGTAGCGTCCCGCACGAGAACGCCGGCCCTGTGTCACCAGACCTGGATTCGGTTCCGTGGACTCGGGCCGTGGCGGGACAAGCGCCGCATTCATGAACACGGAGGGCACGGAGGTACACGGAGGACACGGAGGAACCGCACCGAAGTTCTCCGTGGCCTCCGTGGTACTCCGTGCCCTCCGTGTTTCAAGACAGGACGGCTTCGGCGGCGGCGACCTCCGTGCCCGGCCACGATCCATCCCCGGGGCCAGCCTCGAGATGGCGCCGGAGATTGATGGGCACGCCCCGACAGGCTATGATCCCCGCCCCGAAACCAGCCATGGGCGAGCCGAGTTGAAGATCCTGATCGTGGGGAACGGCGGGCGCGAGAGCGCGCTGCTGTGGAAGCTGCGGCGCGACGCGCCGGATGCCGAGTTCTTCGTCACCCGCGCCAACGGCGGGATGACGGGCGCCACCTCGCTCCCGCTCGACCCCGGCGAGATCCAGGCGCTGGCCGCGTGGGTGGAGGCCAACGGCGTGGAGCTGACCGTGGTGGGCCCCGAGGCGCCGCTCGCCGAGGGGATCGCCGATCACTTCGCCACGCACGGCCTGGCCTGCTTCGGCCCCACGCGCGACGCGGCGCGGATCGAGAGCAGCAAGGCGTTCGCCAAGGGGCTGATGCACCGCCACGGCATCCCCACCGCCGCCTTCGCCACCTTCGACCGGCTCGACGCCGCCGAGGCCTACGTCCGCGCGGCGGAAAGCAAGCTGGTGGTGAAAGCGTCGGGGCTGGCTGCGGGAAAGGGCGTGGTGGTGGCCGACGACGCGCACCAGGCGCTGGAGGCCGTCCGCGAGATGCTCTTGGGGAGCGCCTACGGCACCGCGGGGAGCGAGGTGGTGATCGAGGAGCGGATGAGCGGCGAGGAGCTCTCCGTCTTCGCGCTCACCGACGGGACGAACGTGGTCGCCATGCGCGCCGCGCAAGACCACAAGCGCATCGGCGAGGGCGACACGGGGCCCAACACCGGCGGGATGGGCGCCTATGCGCCCGTCTCCATCGCCACCCCCGAGCTGATGGCGCGGGTGCAAACCGAGATCATGGAGCCCACCGTGGCCGCCATGGCCGCCGAGGGCCACCCCTTCCGCGGCCTCCTGTACGCGGGGGTGATGCTGACCGGGGCGGGCCCGCGCGTAGTGGAGTTCAACTGCCGCTTCGGCGATCCCGAGACCCAGGTGGTGCTCCCCCTTCTCCGCTCGTCGCTGCTGGAGCCGGTGCAAACCATCGCCCGCGGCGGGAGCATCGAAGGGTTGGAGATGGAGTGGTCGGAGGGCGCGGCGGTGACCACCGTCCTGGCGAGCGAGGGCTACCCCGGCGACTACCAGACCGGCGTCCCCATCCACGTCCCCCCCGGCCTGGAAGACGGGGGAGACGTGATCGTCTTCCACGCCGGCACGCGGCTGGACCGGCGCGAGAGCGGCGAGGGCGCGCTGGTGACCACCGGCGGGCGCGTGCTGGCCGTTACCGGGCTGGCGCCCACCGTGGCCCAGGCGGCGGAGCGGAGCCGCGCGGCGGCGGCGCGCATCGACTACGCCGGGCGCTACCTGCGCCGCGACATCGGCTGGCGCGAGATCGAACGGACGGAGGCCGCCCGTGCCTGAGCTCCCCGAGGTGGAGACCATCGTCCGCGGGCTGGCCGGCGCCCTTCCCGGCGCCGCCATCCGCTCCGTGGAGGTGCTGAAGCCCGACCTGATCGAGGACGAGAGCGCCGAGTCGTTCGCACGCGGGCTGGAGGGGCGCACCATCGCGAGCGTCACCCGCCGCGCCAAGAACATCGTGATGGACACCGGCGGCGAGTACCTGCTGGTGAACCTGGGGATGACGGGCCGGCTCTTCATCGTGGACGACGGGGCGGGCGCCATCACCCACCCCGGCGTGCGCATTCACCTGAAGGACGGGCGCGAGCTGCTGTACCACGACGTGCGCCGCTTCGGCCGCCTGTGGCGCATGACGCCCGAGGCGTGGGCCGCGTGGGAAGCGAAGCTGGGGGTGGAGCCGCTGGCCGATGAGTTCACCGCCAGGTGGCTGTTCGACGCCACGAGGCGCTCGCGCGTGGCCATCAAGGTGTGGCTGATGGACCAGGCCCGGGTCGTGGGCGTGGGAAACATCTACGCCAGCGAGGCGCTCTTCCGCGCCCGCGTGAACCCGCGCACCCCGGCCGACGAGCTGACCCGGCCGCAGGTGAAACGCATCCGCGAAGGCGTTCGCGACGTGCTCGCCGAGGCCATCGAGTTCCGCGGCACCACCCTGCTCGACTACCGCGACGCCGAGGGCGAGCCGGGCGAGTTCGTGCGCCGGCTGCGTGTCTACGATCGCGAAGGAGAACCGTGCCTTCGGTGCCACCGCCCGATCAACCGCCTGGTGCAGGCGGGGCGCTCCACCTTCTATTGTCCGCATTGCCAGCGGTAAACCCCCACACCATTTCGGGGCACTTCAACACTGGCGAAAATTGATCGGTGCATTATCTTTGCACTGGTAGCCTCCCGCGAGCGAACGTTTCTCCCCTCTCTCTCCGCTCCGTACCTGCCCAACCATGAGACAACGCAAGTTCAAAGCACCGCCGCGCAAGACCCTCCGCCGCTGGCGGGTGCCCCCGGCGCTCACTCACGGCGACAGCGACGCGTTCGAAGGCCTGAGCGTGCTCGAGGAGATCTCCAGCGACCTGGGCCTGGTGCTCTGGCAATCGCTGCGAGACGCCATGCTCTGGGGCCGAGCCGACCAGGCTCAACGTGCAGCTCTCTTTACGCCAGCGGCGGACACATCGCGGATGGCGGCCACCCTGGCCGCGGGCGCCCCGGCCGAGATCGAGGAGCCGCTGAAGGCGCTGGCGGGGATGGTGGGCCAGCCCGAGGCCGCGCGCGAGGAGAACGTGTCGCTGGCGTGCCGGCAGATCTCGCAGTGGGCCGAGGCACGCGGGCAGCTGGCCACGGCGCTGGCGTTCGCGCAATCCGCCGCGGTGGTGACCCCGGCCGACCCGTCGGGCGCGTACAACGTGGGGCGCCTGGCGCGCCGCCGCGCCGAGCACGCCCGCGCCGAGACCTGGTACCGCCGCACCATCGCGCTGGCCCGGCAGGCGGGTGACTGGCCCACCTACGCGCTGGCCTTCTGCGGGCTGGGCAACCTGTACAAGCAGCGCGGCAACTTTCCGGTCGCGCGGCGCTTCTACGAGCGGGCGCTGCGCGCCGCCGGCCGCAACTCGCTGCACGACATCGAGGGGATGGCGCTCCACGAGATGTTCGGGATCGCCGTGCAGACCGAGGAGACCGCGAAAGCGCACGAGCTTGCCCGCGGCGCCTACGAGGCATACGGCCCGCACCACGCCCTGCTCCCGAACCTCGCGCACGACATCGCGTACTTCTGGATCATGCAGGGGTACAGCGACCGCGCGCTCCCGGTGCTGAAGACGCTCACGAAGCACCTGCACGAGCTGGAATCGCGCGTGGCCCTGGCCGGCAACATCGTCCGCGCCGCGGGCGGAGCCGGCGAGCGTGAGACCTTCCAGACGGCGTGGGCCGAGGCGGTCGAGCTGGTCACCGCCAACCCGAACGCCGGGATGGTGCCCGGCGCCTGGCTGGAGCTGGCCCACGGCGCGCTGAGCCTGGGCGCGTGGGACCGGGCGGAAGACGCGGCGCAGCGGGCGCTGGAGGGTGCCACCCGGCGCAGTGACGGCAAGACGCGGCTCACCGCCGAGGCCCTGATCGACGCGGCCCGCCGACGCGCACGTGCCGAGCGCACCATCGCGGACCGGCAGGAGTGGCGCGACAGCACCGACGCGCTGTCCACCGAGCTGGTGCACTCGCTGTCGTAGCACCCTTCCCTTCACCGGGGCCGAGCGCCGGGCGCGGATCATCCGCGCCCGGCGCTCTTTTTCGTGCCCGTCAGGCCCCTGTGCCGATCAGGGGCGACCGGGGGTCGCCCGTGGGCGGAGGCACCGGCTCGGCGGGCGGGGTGGAGGTGACGGTCGGAGACTTCTGAGTGGTATCGCCGGCCACGGTGCCGGCGGTGCTGTCGGCCGCGCCGTCGGCGGCGCGGTGGCCGGCGGTGCGCGCCGGGGCGGTGGGCGTCACGGCGCTGCAGGCCGCCAGGGCCACACCGAGCACGGCCGCGAGGGTGATGCGACGTGCGTTCATGGAGGTGCCTCGTGCTGTGGGGGTACCGTGCGAGCGGGAATGCTCGTTTCCCCAACGCTAAAGCATTCGGACCCGGCGCGCTACGCATGGACAGTCTAATTTCGGTCATATTGCGACGTGCCATCGACGGAGTTCGGAGTTGCTTCCAATGTGCACTAAACTGAGTTCTACGTTCATATCTACCCCCTTTTTTCTCTATTCCAGCTTGGGTCAGCCGACGTCATAAAGACACTGAATCAGCCACAAATATACAGAGACACCCTCTTTATCGCCGGCGGCGGGCCGGGAGCCGGCCGCGCCGCACTTGAGCCCCGCGCTCGGGCGCGCTAGTTTGCACGCGTTCGGTTTCTCTTCACCATCGCGGCACCCTCGCCCCAGTGGCACGCAAGACCCCTCACCCGCTTCGCGACGCCGTTGGCGACGCGCGCAACCGCCCCGGCGTGTACCGCATGCTGGGCCGGCACGGCGAGATCGTATACGTGGGAAAATCGAAGTCGCTGCGCACGCGGCTGCTCTCGTACTTCCGCTGCAAGCGGGGGGAGAAGGGGCACCGCATCCTGGGCGAGGCCAACGGGCTGGAGTGGGAGTACCAGCCCAGCGAGTTCGCCGCCCTGCTGCGCGAGCTGGAGCTGATCAAGCGCCACCGCCCGCGGATGAACGTGCAGCACAAGCGCGACGGGCGCTGGTC
Source organism: Longimicrobium sp. (assembly GCA_035691085.1). GTDB lineage: Bacteria > Gemmatimonadota > Gemmatimonadetes > Longimicrobiales > Longimicrobiaceae > Longimicrobium. The sequence goes on along the minus strand of DASSJS010000104.1, from coordinate 2,014 downwards.
GTTCCTGAAGCTGGCGCCCGGCCCCGCGCCGCGGCTGCACGTGACGCACGCGGTGGCCGACGACGCGGCGGGGTACTACGGCCCCTTCCGCGGGGGGAAGCGCGTGGTGGACGCGGTGCGCGAGCTGAACGACGCGCTGGGGCTGCGTGATTGTTCGACGGCCACCCCGATGCGTTTCGCCGACCAGGCCGACCTCTTCTCGTTCGAGCACACGCCGCGCTGCCACCGGATGGAGCTGCGGCTGTGCCTGGGCCCGTGCGCGGGCGGGTGCACCCAGGAGCAGTACCGCGCGCGGGTGGACACGGCCCGCGCCTTCCTGAACGGCGAGGCCGACGAGCCGCTGCAGCGCCTGGGCGAGCGGATGCAGGCCGCCGCCGAGCGGATGCAGTTCGAGCTGGCGGCCACCCTGCGCGACCGGCTGCGCCGCCTGGAAGCGCTGCGCGACGAGTTCGCCGAGCTGCGCGACGCGCTCGACACGCTCACCTTCCTCTACCACGTTCCCGGCGAGGAGGGCGACGACCGGGTGTACCTGGTGCGGCGCGGCACCGTGCGCGCGGTGGTCCCCCGCCCCCGCGGCGCCGCCGAGCGGCGGCGGCTGGAGCAGCTGTGCGAGGAGCACTTCCGCCGCCCCGAGCCCACCGCCTCGGTCACCCGCCACCAGGTGGACGAGATCCTGCTGATCAGCCGCTGGTTCCGCCTGAAGCCCGAGCAGCTGCGGCACACCGCCCCGCCCCGCCGCGTGGACGCGGTCGCCGCCGGCGCGTAGGATCGGCGCGCGCTGGCACCGCCGTTGCACGCTGGCGTGCAGCCGCCGTCCCGGCGGCGCTCTGAGGGCGGACCCCTGACGGACACGGAATTTTTGACGAGGATGCGGAAGCTTCCGCGGCTGCTGGCCCCCGCGCTGCTGGCGCTGGCCATGACGGCGTGCGAACGGGACGGCCGGCGCGGCGACACCTCGGGCGCGCTCCCCGAAGACAGCACCGGCCCCAGCCCGGCCGAGGTGTACGGCGTTTCGGCCGCGCGGAACGTGGTGGTCACCCCGGTGGAGATCGAGGTGCCCGACCTCCCCCCCGGGTGGAGCGGGCTGAAGATCGCCGCGCTGAGCGACTTCCAGCTGGGGCTGTGGCCCGACAACGAGAAGGTGGCGCTGGCGGCCACGCAGCGGACCGCCACCCTGGGCGCCGACCTGATCGTGCTGCTGGGCGACTACGTGGCCCGCGGCGAGGACTACGCCGCCATCGACCGCGTGCTGGCACCGCTCAAGGGGCGCCGCGTGATGGCGGTGCTGGGCACCAGCGACGAGGTGGAGGACACGCAGGGGAACCCCGACAGCGCGCGGATCAAGACGGTGGCGGCGCTGCTGCGCAGCGGCGCGTCGGTGCTGCGCAACAGCAAGGTGGCGTTCGGGCGCGGGGGCGACACGGCGTACATCGGCGGGGTGGAGCCGTACCTGGCGCGCAGGGCCGACTGGCGCAAGGCCGACGCCTTCTACGGCGCGGGCGAGGGCCCCGGCACCATGGTCATGCTGTCGCACATGCCGGTGACCGCGGTGACGGTTCCCACGGGGCGCTACCCGGTGATCCTGTCGGGCCACACCTTCTGCGGGCAGGTGGAGGTTCCCATGACGCCGCGGCTGGCCTGGTTCAACACCCAGGTGCTGCCGGGAACGGCCAACCCGGGCAAGACGCGGATCTGGCGGGTGCGCGGGAGCACGCTGTTCGCCACCTGCGGGCTGGGCTACAGCTTCGTTCCCGTACGCATGGGCTATCCGCCCGAGATCGCGCTGATCACGCTGCGCGCGGTGGGCCCGCCGCCCGCCAAGGTGGACAGCGCAAAGGCGCAGCAGCCCAACGTGGACTCGCTGATCCAGGTGTTCCAGCAGCGCGACACCACGAAGAAGGACAGCACGGGAGCCGGCGCCACGCCCTGACCGGTCGCCGGGCCGTCCGTGCGCTCGACGAGCGGGCGATCAAAAACCAGGGAAGCGGGCTCCGGGATTGATCCCGGAGCCCGC
>DASSJS010000103.1:0-21705 GCA_035691085.1 Longimicrobium sp. | reverse complement strand
AAAGTCCGAAAGTGACCCGCAGTTACTCTCGCACTCTCGGACTTTCGCACTTTCGCACTGCCGTTACGGACGCGCCTGGGTCACGCGCCAGACGGTGTTCCCCACGTCGTCGGCTACCAGCAGGGCGCCGGCGCGGTCGATGGCCACGCCCACCGGGCGGCCGCGCGCGTGGCCCTCGCCGTCGATGAAGCCGGTGAGCACCTCCACGGGATCGCCGCTGGGGCGGCCGCCGCTGAAGGGGACGAAGATCACGCGGTAGCCGCTGAACGGGCGGCGGTTCCACGATCCGTGCTGGCCCACGAACATCCCGCGCGTGAACGGAAGCCGCGCGGCCCCGCCCCAGGCCAGCCCCAGCGAGGCCGTGTGCGGGCCGACGGCGTAGTCGGGCTTGATGGCGGTGGCCACCAGGTCGGGCCGGGGCGGCTTCACGCGGCCGTCCACCGTCTGCCCGTAGTAACTGTACGGCCAGCCGTAGAACCCGCCGTCGCGCACGGAGGTGATGTAGTCAGGCACCAGATCGCTCCCCAGCTCGTCACGCTCGTTCACCGCGGCCCACAGCGCGCCGGTCTCGGGCTCCCACGCCATCCCGTTCGGGTTGCGCAGGCCGCTGGCGAAGATGCGGTGGCCGCCCGTGCGCGGGTCCACCTCCCAGATGGCGGCGCGGCCTTCCTCGTTCCTCATCCCCCGCTCGGCCACGTTGCTGTTGGACCCCACCGTCACGTACAGCCGCCGCCCGTCGGCGCTGGCGATCACGTTCTTGGTCCAGTGATGGTTGATGCGCCCGGCGGGGAGCGCCACGACCGTGGTGGCCGGCGCATCGATCCGCGTCTGCCCCGGCGTGTAGGGGAAGCGGACCAGCGCGTCGCTGTTGGCCACGTACAGGCTCCCGTCCGCCAGCTCCATCCCGAACGGCGACATCAGGCCGGTGAGGAACGCCGACCGGGTCTCGGCCACGCCGTCGCCGTCGGTGTCGCGGAGGAGGGTGATGCGGTTGGCGCTGGGCACCGCGGCGCCGGCCTTCTTCTGGAAGATCCGGAAGAAGAAGCCCTTGATCCCGCGCGGGCCATCGTCTGGCCGTACGGGGCCGTTGCTCTCGGCCACCAGCACGTCGCCGTTGGGGAGCACGTACAGCCAGCGCGGGTGCTCCAGCCCCTGCGCGAACGCCGTCACGGCCAAGCCGGGTGCCACCGTGGGCGTCTCCCCCGCCGCCCAGCCGACCGCGCGGGCCACCTTCACGACGGGGATCAGCGCGTGCTCCTGCCGGGGCAGCACCGGGGCCGGCCCCGTGCCGGCCGACACCGGCAGCCGCGCCGGCCCGCCGCACGCCGCCAGGATCGAAACGAGAAGGAGCGGGGCGCGGAGACGGCGGACTCTGGTCATCGCAGGCCCTCTCACGATCAAGACACCGCGTCAATCACCGGGCGCACGCAAACACGCGCGGCCGGGACGCAGCGGTGCGCAAGTGGATGCAAATCGTCCGCCGACCCATGCTGATCCCAGAAAACCGATCAACGGGCTCAACCGCGGCCGGGAAACCATCGAACGCGCGTTGCGGCCGGCGGCCTCCCCCATGCTGGCGTGTACCGCAACGGGCCAGGGAGTCACGCGGATGTACCGCGGAGAAGCAGGAATGGTTGGCGCGGCGGTACGACACCGGATCAATGGCGATCTCCGCACCGGTGGATCGTCCGTTTAGCGATCCGCTCCCGGATCTCGTGGTGATGCTCCGCCAGAAACGCGCGGATCGTCTGCTCGCACACGGAGCGGTCCAGCGACAGGAGCCGCGCCAACGGCTGAAAGCGATGCACATCGATGCAGACGCGGGGTGATCTTCCGGCGTCGTACCCGCACTCGCGCGGTTCTGGGAGGGAGGACACCGGCGCGGCGCGGACCAGGCAGGCGAGCCGCCCGTCCTGGGGGTCGATGGAGAAGGAGACCACGGCCAGCGTTGCGGAAGGCCAATGCTGCCGGAGCATCGCGAGCTGGCCGGGGGTGGTGCACCAGCGGTCGTCGATAGCGTCGTAACCAGCGCCCCTGGGATCGGGGAACCGCGGCGCAATCGGATCTCCACGCCGCGTCTTCACCTCCAGCAGCCAGAAGGTACGCCCTCCTTCCCCGGGCCAGTACACCGCAAGGTCGGGCATCGACCGCACCGCCCACCCGGCATCGCTGCCCATCTGGCCGACCCTGGCCAGCTTGCGCAGCTCCTCGGAGGTGTGCTCGATCCCGAACGGGAGCACGGACAGGCCCTGCTCGCGACAGATCCGCGCCACGAGTGTCTCACCCATTCGTCCGAACGCTGCGTCGTCCTCCCATGCGTGCCGGTTGGGGGGCGTGTCAATGGCCGGCGGCGAGGCAGGGCCGCGTGTGCGAAGGCATGCGCGGCAGTGGCCCAATGCGCCCTGCTGGTACCGCGGGTTGTACTCGAAGGGCGAGACGAGGGGCCGAATGCTGCTGCACCCCACGCACCAGCCGGCGGGCGTGACCAGCGCGGCCCGCAGCGGCCTTTCGGCCCCCGCTTCGAAGCGCACCTCCACGGTCATCCCGGGTTCGGGTTCGGGCGACCCCGCGTGCATTGCGCCCCGGCTGAACATCACGAACTCGACCCAGTCGAGCGAAGGGCCGTCCATGGGCGGGTCCACCTCATAAACGTTCACGCGTCCCAGCGTTTCGCCGGCCGGCGCACGGACGATGGTGCCGAACGCCGCGGCTTGGAACAATGCAGTACTGGTCTTTGGGGAGGATCGAGAGGCCGGTTGCATGACCGAGGATGGAAGATTCGTCAGTGGGATACGGCGGCGATCACAATCCGGGCGGCATCGAGAAGCGACGCGGCGACGGCCACATCTTCGGGCGCGGCATCTTCCGTCTGGTGGCTGGGGACCAGGATGGCGCGCGCACCAAGCCCGGCGGCGGGGCTCACGTCGCGCAGGCGGTCTCCGACGAGCCAGGAGCGTGCGAGATCGAGGTTGTGCTCGCGCGCCGCGAGGAGGTACATCCCCGCGCCGGGCTTGCGCATCTCGTCCGGATCGAGGTCGCCAGGTGCGTGCGGGGCGAAGTACGCGGCGTCGATCCGCGCGCCCTCCGAGGCGAGCAGCTCGACCACGCGCCGGTGCACGGCGTGGTAATCGGCCTCGGTCATGTACCCGCGGCCGATGCCGGACTGGTTGGTGACGATGACGACGAAGTACCCCGCCCGGTTCAGCCGCGCGATCGCCTCCGCCGCGCCGGGGAGAAGCTCCACGCCCGCTGGGTCGGCCAGGTAGTCGCGGTCGTGGATGATGGTGCCGTCGCGGTCCAGGAAGACGGCCGCGCGCGGCTCACTGCTGGATGGCGTCACGGGGCGAGGTACGGAAGGTACGGGGGTACGGGGGTACGGAGGACGGGAGGGAACAACAGTGCGAAAGTGCGAGAGTCCGAAAGTGCGAGAGCAACTGCCGTTACTTTCGCACTCTCGCACTTTCGCACTTTCGCACTCGGCCGTTATCCCGCCGTGATGTTGAACCCGGCGTCCACGTACATGGTCTCGCCCGTGATCCCCGTCGACAGGTCGGAGGCCAGGAAGAGCGTGGCACGGCCCACCTCGTCGGGCTCGATGGTGCGCTTCAGCGGCGAGCGCTCGGCGGTGATCTTCATCAGGTCGCGGAAGTGCGCCACGCCGCGCGCTGCCAGCGTGTTCACCGCGCCGGCCGACACCGCGTTCACGCGCACCTCGTGCTGCCCCGCATCCACCGCCAGGTACCGCACGCTCGCCTCCAGCGCGGCCTTGGCCACGCCCATCACGTTGTAGCCCGGCACCGCCTTCTGCGACCCGTAGTAGCTCATGGTCACCACGCTGCCGCCCCCCTGCAGCATGGGCATGAACTCGCGCGTGAGCGCCACCAGCGAGTACGCGCTGATGTCCATGGCCGTGGAGAAGTCGGCGCGCTGCGTCTGCAGGAACGGGTTGTTCATGGCCGGGCTGGGCGCGTAGGCCACGGAGTGGAGGAGGAAGTCGAGCTTCTCGCCCCACAGCCCGCGGACGCCCTCGTGCAGCGCCTGGATCTGCTCGTCGCTGGTCACGTCCAGGTCGAAGAGCGGTACCTCGCCCATCTCCGACACCGTCTTCTGCACGCGGTCGCGCATGACCTCACCCTGGAAGGTGAAGGCGAGGTCCATCCCCGCGGCGCGCAGCGCCCGGGCGCACGCCCAGGCGATGGAGTTCTTGTTGGCCACGCCAACGATCAGGCCCTTCTTGCCGGCGAGCAGTCCGGCCAGCGGCGAGCTTTCGGCCATGATGGCTTTCAGGTCAGAGAGTTAGCGAACCCTTTCGGTTCGATTCGGTTCGATGGAGAGCTCACCGCGACCTCGGCGCCGTCCGCGGCGGCGGGGGCGCCGCCACGGGTGACGGCGAGGTTTGCGGCCGCGGCGCCGTGGGCGGCTGCGCCGGGGGCTGCCCGGGGGGCCGCGGCGCCGGCGGGCGTGCCGCCGCGCTGTCGGCGCGCGGTGGCGGCGCCTGGGCGCGGGCGGTGCGCAGCGGCACGGTGCCGCCGCCCGCCAGCCCCAGCAGGTTGCGCACCCCCGTCACCACGATCGTGTACTGCGCATCGGCCGCCAGCGGCGTGGCCGTGCGGATCCACAGCGACTGGCTGGGGAGCGGCTCCGCGGGGGTCGCGGGCGTCTGGCGGGCGCGGCCGGTGTCGCGCTGGGCGCCGCGGCCCAAGTCGGCGGCGGCGCTGTCGCGGGCGGCGTCGGGGAAGGGGCCGACCCGGACCTCGGCCACGCGCACGGCGGCCCCGTTGGCCCCGGCGGCGGTGATGGTCACGTTCGCCGCCGACAGCGGCTGCGCCGGGTCGAGGTAGTCGTCGAAGCGCACCTCCACCCGGTCGGCGTCGCCGCTCGCGGTCCCCGCCTTGGGCGGCGTGGTATCCGGCGCGATCAGCGCCAGGCGCCGCGCCCGCGCGGTGTCGCGGCGGGTGATGGTGATGGTGGTGGTGTCCTGCGCCTCGTACGGCTGCAGCTGCTGGTCGCGGTTGGTGTCGTTGTAGGCACGCACCCGGTACGTCCCCTCGGGGAGGTACTCCAGCGTCCAGCGGCCGGTGCTGTCGGGGCGCGTTTCGTAGCGCACCGAGTCGGGCTGGTGCAGCGCCTCCACGCGTGCGCCGCGGGCGGGCGCCAGCGTGGTGCGCTCCACCAGCGTGCCCGTGGCCAGGGTGCGCACGATCTCGGGGCCGGTGGAGAAGACGACGGTGATCGGCTGCTTGGTCGAGTTCCCGAACAGGTCCTGCACGCCGGGGTGCAGGGTGACCTGGTACACGCGGTTGGGCTCCCACCCGCGGCGCAGCTCCACGCGCACTTGGTGGCCGCTCTTGTCCACCGCCACCGAGCTGGTGCGGGGGCTCACGGTCACCACCGTATCGATCCCCTTTTCCGACAGCCCCTCGTTGAACGAGAACACCACGGGGCCCACGTACGAGCGCAGGGCCGCGAAGGTGTCGGGGCGCGTGGTCTCCAGCACCGGCGCCGCGCTGTCGGGCTGGCCGCCCGGCGGGGCCTCCACGTGCGCGCATCCGCCGCCCATGGTGAGCGCCACGACCACCGCCGCGGCGCCGTACAGGCCGATCAGGTGGCGGATCTTCACTGCACGCCTTCCAGCGCGGCCAGCTTGCCACGCAGCTTCTCCACCTGCTCGCGGTAGCCGGCCAGCTTCTCGCGCTCGCGCTCCACCACCTCGGGCGGCGCCTTGGCCACGAAGCCTTGGTTGGCCAGCTTCTTCTCCGTCCCCGTGGCCAGCCCCTCGAGCTTGTTGGCCTCGTCGCGCAGGCGCGTGCGCTCGCGATCCAGGTCGATCACGCCGGCCAAGGGGAGGAAGAGCTCCGTCCCCGAGCGCAGCACCGCGCTGGCGCCCACCTCGCCGTTGGCCGCGCCGAACGACAGCTCGTCCACCCGCGCCAAGTCTCCCAGCGCGCGGCGGCTCCCCTCCAGCATCGCATGCACCTCTGCCGACGCGGGGACGGCGCGGAGCGGAACGCGGACGCCGGGGTTGATCCCATACTCCTGCCGCATCCGGCGCACCTCCACCACCACCTCCTGCAGCTCGGCGAAGGCGGCCTCCGCCTCCGCATCCTCCCACTCCGCCACCGGCTCGGGCCAGGCCGAAACCATCAGGCTGGGCGCGTCACCCTCCGCGCGCGGCAGGCGCTGCCACACGGTCTCGGTGATGAACGGCATGATGGGGTGCAGCAGCCGCATCGAGCGGTCGAGCACCTCGGCAAGGACGGCGCGCGCGGCATCGCGGCTGGCGTCGCCCATGTCGCCGTACAGGCGCGGCTTGGCCATCTCCAGGTACCAGTCGGCCAGGTCGCCCCACACGAAGTCGTAGGCGCGCTGGCCGGCGTCCTGGAAGCGGAAGCGCTCCATCGACTGCGTCACTTCCGCCGTCGCCTTCGAGAGCCGCGACAGGATCCAGCGGTCCGCCAGCTCCAGCGAATCACCGACGTCGGCGACGGCCACGCGCGGCGCGTCGCCCAGCGTCATCAGCGCGAAGCGGCCGGCGTTCCACAGCTTGTTGGCGAAGTTGCGCCCGGGGCCGAAGGCCAGCTCCAGGTCCTGGTAGTTCAGGTACTGGTCCATCCCCGGCCCGGCGCCGGTGATCACGGTAAAGCGCAGCGCGTCGGCGCCGAAGCGCTCCACCACCTCCAGCGGGTCGATGCCGTTGCCCAGCGACTTGGACATCTTCCGCCCCAGGTGGTCGCGCACCATCCCGGTGAGATAGACGTCCTGGAAGGGCACCTCTCCCATGAACTCGATCCCCGCCATGATCATCCGGGCGATCCAGAAGAAGAGGATGTCCTGCCCCGAGACCAGGGTGGAGTTCGGATAGAAGGCGTCCAGCGCCGACGTACGCTCCGGCCAGCCCAGGGTGCTGAACGGCCACAGCCACGAGCTGAACCAGGTGTCCAGCACGTCGTGGTCCTGCTCCACCGCCCCGCCGCACTTGGGGCACGCGGTCACGTCGTCGCGGCTGACGATGGTCTCGGCGCAACCGGCGTTCTGGCAGTACCACACGGGGATGCGGTGCCCCCACCACAGCTGCCGGCTGATGCACCAGTCGCGGATGTTCCCCAGCCAGTGCTCGTAGATCTTGCCGAAGCGCTCGGGGGTGAAGCGCACCTTGCCGTCGCGCCACGCCTGCAGCGCGGGCGCGGCCAGCGGCGCCATCCGCACGAACCACTGGTCGGAGAGCCGCGGCTCGACCACCGTGTCGCAGCGGTAGCAGTGGGGGACGGCGTGCGTGTGCTCCTCCACCTTGTGCAGCAGCCCCAGTTCGTCGAACGCCGCCACGACGGCGCGGCGCGCCTCGAAGCGGTCCATCCCGCGGAAGCGCTCGGGCGCGGCGTCGTTCATCACCGCGTCGGGGGTCATCACGTCGATCGCGGGGGCGCCCACGCGCTGCGCCACGTCGAAGTCGTTGGGGTCGTGCGCGGGGGTGATCTTCACCGCGCCCGAGCCGAACGCCGGGTCCACGTAGGTGTCGGCCACCACGGGGATGCGGCGCCCGGTGAGCGGCAGCTCCAGCTCCTTGCCGACGAGGGACTTGTAGCGCTCGTCGTCGGGATGCACCGCCACGCAGGTGTCGCCCAGCATCGTCTCGGGACGCGTCGTCGCCACCACGAGGTAGGCGCGCCCGTCCGGCAGCCGGGGAAGATCCCCGCCGTCCGCACCTTCCGCCAGCGGATAGCGCAGGTGCCAGAGCTTGCCGGGGGTCTCCTGGGTCTCGGCCTCTTCGTCGCTGAGCGCGGTGAGGCAGCGCGGGCACCAGTTGATGATGCGGTGGCCGCGGTAGATGCGGTCCTTCTCGTACAGCTGGACGAACACCTCGCGCACGGCGCGCGACAGCCCCTCGTCGAGCGTGAAGCGCTTGCGCGGCCAGTCGAGCGAGCTGCCGATGGCGCGCAGCTGGTCGTAGATCTCGCCGCCCGTCTTGTCCACGAACTCCCACACGCGCGCCACGAAGGCGTCGCGCCCCAGGTCGTCGCGCGACAGCCCCTCCTTGGCGATCAGCCGCTCCACCACGTTCTGCGTGGCGATACCGGCGTGGTCGCTGCCGGGGATCCACAGCGCCTCGCGCCCCTGCATCCGGCGCCAGCGGACCAGCGCGTCCTGGATGGTGTTGTTCAGCCCGTGGCCCATGTGCAGCCGGGCCGTCACGTTGGGCGGGGGGATTGGGATCACGTACGCGGGCCGGCCACTGGCTTCATCCGCGTGGAAAAAGCCCTGCTCCTCCCACCAGCGGTAGAGGGAGGCTTCGTTCTGCTTGGGATCGTAGGTGGGCGGCAGTGCCTCGGCCACGGGGCGGCTACTCCGGTTGAAAAACGGGGCGCTGCGGCCCCGTGAAATCGCGACGGTCAGGAAACCTCGGAAAGTACCCCGAAGGCGGGGCGGTGGTCAAGCGAACACGGGGTTATGGTTGGATGATTTTCGGAGCGCGGAGAAGCTGGATGGGGGGTGCGAGGGGCGGTGCGAGGGGCTGGGTGGGACGGACGGTACTGCTAACAGGTGCGTGAGTGCGCTAGTGCGTGAGTGCGTTTGCTACGTGGCGCGGACGGGCGTGGGTGCGCGGCGCGGGCGGGAGGCCCCCGCCCGAAAAACGCGGACGGTACGGCTGTCCACGTTTTCGACCTCCCCCAAAACAACCTGGGGGAGGTGAACTGCTTCTGCGACGTCGCATCGGACAGAGACTAGCCCATCCGCCGTCTCCAGCCGCCGGTTGAACAGGTGGCTTCGGAAAGTCCGCCTTCGCCGACTGCGGCCGCGAGATCCGTTCGAGCACGGAAGCCGGCGTTCAGCCACGAGAACGCACTGGCGCACTCACGCACTCACGCACCTGTTTGCAGTTCCGCACCCAGCACCCAGCACCCAGCACCCAGCACCCAGCACCCTATTCCAGTATCGTCTCATCCGGCTCCGGCGCGATGAAAACTTTGTTGCGGATCTTCTGCAACATATGTTCGTACATCATTCTGCCCTTCTCGGCCGTGGCCAGGGTGGGCTGGCCCACCGAGCCGGGGCTTTCGTCGGGAAGGCGGCGCTCGCGGCCGCCCACGCACTCCTTCAGCCGCTCGGCATTGAGCACGAAGTCGCGCGCGCGGTCCATGCGCACCACGCCCGGGCGCAGGTGCAGCAGCAGCGAGGTGAGCGCCTCGCCGGCGTGCCCAGGCTCCTTCATGCCGTCCAGGAATTGAGAGAGATCGACGCTCAGCGCACTCACCACGCGCACCCGCGCGCCTTCCGCCCGCACCGTGGCCACGGCCTCCACGTGCGGGTCGTGCGTGCTGGCGGTGATGAAGATGAACTCGTTCACCCGCTGGCACGCCCAGTGGTCCACCAGCTCGTTGAGCGCGCGGTGCAGCGTCTTGGCGCTCATCCCCGCCGTGCCGGGGAAGTCGGTCTCGGCGGCGGCGTTCACGCCGTAGTGCAGGGTGGGCGCGCGCAGCACCCCGAACTCGCGCGACAGGTCGGCCGCCAGCGCCTCGGCCACGATGGTCGACGCGCCCACCGGCAGGTGCGGGCCGTGCTGGTCGCAGTTCCCCGCCGCGATGATCAGCCGCCGGTCGGTGGCCAGGTGCGCCGCCACCTCGGTCCAGGGCAGGTCGGCCACGGCGTAGCTGCGCGGGTGGTGCATGCCTGAGGTCATGGTCAAGCCCGATGGGGCCGCGCCCGCCGCCGCCCGCCGCCCCCGCTTTACGCGCCACGCATGGGCGTGGCTGGGCGGGTGGGTGGCCGTGCTGGCGATGGCCGCGTGGATGCTCCGGCTTTCGCCGGGGTGGCTGGTGGCGGCGGGGATCGGCACCCTGCCGTGGGCGCTCTTCGCCCCCGGCCGCGCCGCGCGCGTGGCCGCGGGCGCCGCGCTGGCCGCCGCCGTCAGTATAGGCGGCGCGGTGCAGTTTCGCCTCCACCGCATCGCCGCGCACTGGAGCGAGGTGCGCTACGAGGCCGAGGAACGCGCCGGCGCCGAGCTCTCCGACCAGCTGGACGAGGTGTTCGACCAGGGCGGCGCCGCGGTGGCGGCCGCCGCGAACGCCACCGCCCGCGCGCCGCGCGCCACCGTGGGGCTCTTCCGCCGCCTGGAAGTGGTGCGCCGCCAGAGCGGCGTCACCGCGCTGGCCGTCTACCTCCCCGATGGCTCCCCCCTCGTCTGGGCCGGCGAGCACCGCGGCACCGTCCCCGACTCGGTGCGCGCCGGGCTGCTGGACAGCTCGTTCAGTGCCGGGCCGCTCTTCGGCTACGTCTACTTCTCGCAGCGGATGCCCGGCGGGCGGGTGGCCGTGGCCGCGCTGCTGCTGGAGGCGCACGTCTCGGTGGGCGAGGGGCCGCTCCCCTACGCCGACCGCTTCGCCCGCCGCTTCGGCGTCACCCCGCGCTTCACCACCCCCGACCGCGCGCAGGGGCAGGTGTGGGACTGGTCGGCCGGCGACCGGAAGATCCTGAGCGTGGCGTTCGCAACGATCACCCAGGAGCGCTGGCGCGACCGGGTGGCGGCGCGCGGGCGCTGGGCCGCCGGGGTGGCGCTGCTGATCGGCGCGCTGGCGCTGGCCATCGAGTGGTACCGCAGGCGCGCGGGGCCGGCCGGCGTCCCCATCGCCGCCATCACCGGCGCGCTGGTGATCCTCACCGCCGGCGGGATCGCGGGCGCCGAGGGCGTGTTCTCCCCCGTCTCCTTCGTCCTTCCGCTCCCCGGCGACATCAACCTGGGGCAGCTGCTGATCCTGCTCACCGGCGGGGGCGTGTGGCTCCTTTCGCGGCGGCGCACCCCACGGGTGATCGCCATCCTCCCGCTCGCCGCCCGCGTGGCCGCCGCCGCCGGGGGGCTCGTCCTGGCCCTGTGGCTGGTGCGCGAGTCGGCGGCGCCGGGGGTGCTGGCGACGCGCGCGGCGGGGGGGCCGTGGCTCTTCACCGCGCTGGCGGTGCTGGCGGCGCTCCCGCTGTACGCGCTGCTGGGCGGGCCCGAGCGGGCGCGCTCGCGGCACCTGCGCGCGGTGCTGCTGGTGCTGGCGATCGCCGCCGCCGTGGCCCTCGCGGCGGGGCTGGTCGCCTGGTGGCGGCCGGGGCGCGAGGCGCCGGTGTGGTCGGCCGCGCTCTGGGCCATCCCCTTCGCGCTGGCCGCCGCGGCCACCACGCGCGGGCAGGTGGCGCGCGGCGCGCTGCTGCCGTGGGTGATGTCGGCCCTGATCGGCACCTCCCTGGCGCTGCCGCAGCTGTGGGCCATGCACCTGACCGCGCGTCTGCAGCAGGCCGAGCGCGAGCTGGGGCGGCTCGGAGTCCAACCGGATCCGTTCCTGGACTTCCTCCTCCGCCAGTTCGCCGAGAAGGTGCTGTTCTACTCGGCCGAGGGGCGCGAGGGCGTCTCCCTCCTCTACCAGGCGTGGGTGGAGGGCGGGCTGGCGCGGGAAGGGTACGAGGCGCGGATCACCCTGTGGGACCGCGAGACCGCCGCCGCCGAGCTGCGCCTGTCGGACCAGGCCGAGATCCCGCCCGACCGCGTGGACGACATCCTCCGCTCCGCGCGCGCCGCCGAGGAGCCGATGGTGAGCCGGTTCACCGACTCGGACCAGATGCACTACCTCCTGGTGGTCCCCCTCCCCGGGGGGCGGACGGTGACGGTGGCCGTCCCGCCCCGCCGGCATCTCGGGAGGTCGACGGCGCTGGCGCGTTTCCTGGACCCCGCCGCGCAGGCCGATGGCGACGACGCGGCGGCGTCGCTCTCCCTGGTCCCCAGCGCCGAGGCGCGCGGCGAGGCGCCGCCGCCGGGGGAGATGCGCTGGCTGAAGGCGCCGGCCGGGTGGCGCAGCGAAGAGGTGGTGCGCTTCCCCTCGCGCCCGATGCACGCCCACCTCCTGGTCCCCACCCCCTCCACGGGGATCGTGCTGATCCGCGGGATTTTGGCGCTGGGGCTGGTGCTGGCCGCGGCCACCGCGCTGTGGGCCATCGCGCGGACGCTGTGCGGCGAGCCGCTGGGGCTGGCGTCGGGGCAGTGGGTGTGGTTCTGGACCTTCCGCGGGCGGCTGACGCTGGCGCTGTTCGTCTTCTTCCTCCTCCCCATGGCTGCGTTCGGCGAAACGGCGTACCGCGCCCTTTCGCGCGAGGTGGAGCGCACCGCCGCCGCCGTGGCCGACCAGTCGCTGGCCCAGGCCGCCGCCGAGGCGAACGCCGCCACCATCGAGGACCTGGCGCAGCACATCGGCGCCGACCTGCTGCTGTACCACCGCGGCGTGCTGGTGGAGGCGGCCACGCCCGAGGTGATCGACCTGGGGCTGTACCACTCGTGGCTTCCGCCCGCCATCTACCTGGGCTTTACCGTGGGCGAGGCGGTGCAGGAGCACGAGGAGCGGCGCCTGGCCGGCCACGAGTACCTGGTGGCCTACCGCGCGCTGGGCGAGCAGGACGCGCTCGCGTCGCCCACGCCGCTGGCGACCGGCGAGATCGCGCGGCGGCAGCGCGAGCTGGCCGACGTGATCCTCCTGGCGGTCCTCTTCGGCGGCGTGCTCTCCGTCGTCCTCTCGCTCCTGGTGGGGCGCGCGCTCTCGCGGCCGATCGAGGCGATGAGCCAGGCGAGCGCCGCGGTGGGCGAGGGCGACCTGAGCGTCCGCCTGTCGGGGCGCCGGCGCGACGAGTTCGGCGGGCTGTACCGCTCGTTCAACCGGATGGTGCGGCGGCTCCGGCTGGCGCAGAGCGCCCTGGTGCGCGAGACGCGGCGAACGGAGGCGATCGTGGCGCAGGCGGGGACCGGGGTGATGGCGCTGGACGCGCAGGGGCGCGTGGCGCTGGTGAACCCGCGCGCCAGCCAGATCCTGGGCGCCGAGCTGGAGCCCGGCGACCGCATCCCCGAAGACCGCCCGCTCCCCGCCACCGTGGCGGCCACCGTCCGCAGCTTCCTGGCGGAGGGGACGCGCGAGTGGAGCGACGAGCGCGAGGTGGACGGGCGCGTGGTGCGGCTGCGGCTGCGGCGGCTGCCGGCCGAGGAGGGCGCGCGCGGCGCGGTGCTGGTGCTGGAGGACGTGACCGCCGAGATCCGCTCGGCGCGCGTGCTGGCGTGGGGCGAGATGGCGCGGCAGGTGGCGCACGAGATCAAGAACCCGCTCACGCCCATCAAGCTCTCGGTGCAGCACGTGCGGCGCGCCTGGAGCGACGGCCGCGAGAACTTCGGCGAGATCCTGGACCGCAACGTGGAGGCGGTGCTGCGCGAGATCGACCGGCTGGGCGAGATCGCGCGGGCCTTCAGCCGCTTCGGCACCCCGCAGGAGAGCGCCGAGCCCGCCGAGCCGCTGGACGTGCTCCGCGTGGCCGAAGACACGCTGGCGCTCTACCGCGGCGGCGACGACGGGATCGCCTACCTGCTGGAGGTGGAAGAGGGGACGCCCCGGGCGCTGGCGCGCGAGGGCGAGCTGCGCGAGGTGCTGGTGAACCTGCTGGAGAACGCGCGCGGCGCGCTGGACGGCGGCGGGGGGCAGGTGCGGATCGTGGCGGGCCCGGCGGGCGGCGGCGCCTGGGTGCGGATCGACGTGGAAGACACCGGCGAGGGGATCGCCCCCGAGCTGCTGCCGCGCATCTTCGAGCCGCGCTTCAGCACGCGCACCAGCGGCACCGGGCTGGGCCTCGCCATCGTGCGGCGGATGGTGGAGAGCTGGGGCGCCGAGATCACCGTGGACTCCGCCCCCGGCACCGGCACCACCGTGCACCTGCGCCTGCGGGCGGCGCCGGTGGCGTAGCCGGCCCTGCGGGGAAGCGACAAAATCGACGAGCCCCGTCCAGCGACAGCGGACGGGGCTCGCTCATTCCGCCGAGCGCCAAGCGGAGAGAAACTGCACTTCGTACGGCTGGAGCGGCTCCCAGCGCTCGGACCATTCCTTGAGCGCGTGAGCCACGGCGGCGCCATCCCGAGGGATCGAGCGTACCACCACCAGGACGCCGGCGTGCGGCTTCCCGGCGGCAAAGCAATCAAGCGTGAACCTCTGGAAATCGTTTCGGTTGTACGTTACGACTACCCGCCGGTCGGCCGCGGCCAGGGCAATGTGCTCCGGATCGGTCCGGGGAAGCGGCCCAACCTCGGCCGCCGCAACCACGTCCAGCCCCATCCCCCGCGCGATCCTCGCAGCCGACGACGGCACGTCTTCATCCAGATAGAAGCGGTGCGCCGCCGGCTCGCTCATTCTCGTCCCTCCACCCGTGTCTGCATGAACGGATACTCGGCGGCAAGGCGCTCCGGGGTCCAGTACTCCTCCTTGGCCAGTCGCGCGTCGATCTCCGCGGGGTAAAGCTTGTAGTAGTTCACGGCGGCGCGGAGCTGCTGCTCCGAGAGTTCCTCGAACTCCTTGCGGAACACCTCCCAGTTTTCGCCGCGCTCCTTCCAGAACGCGATGATCTCCCAAACCTCCAACCCCGAGAACGCCAGCGCCGCGCGGCGGCCGTCCCACGCGTCAACGAACACGATTCCCGGCGCTCGGCTTACGCGAACGGCCTCATCGATCAGCTGCAGCACGCCGGCGGACCACTCACGCACGCCGCGGCGGGAAAGCTCGCGCTTGATCTCGTTCTCGAGCGTCTCGGGAACGCGAAGGCTGTGGGCGATGGCGGGCATGCGGTACTCCTGCTGCTGTGGTGCAGTGTAATACGGTTGCATACAATGTAACCCGCCTCCGCTGAAGTGACAAGGGTGAACGCGTGAGCGCGCCTAAAGTGTACACGCGGCGAGAATCACGCAAGTATCTGCAAATCTGCCACTTACGCGCACAAAAGGCGCCACCGATCGGACAGGAGACCCGTGCTGACGCGTTCGTCTGGCGCGGATGCATGGTGCAATGCAGCGGGCCGCCACCAGTCAGGCAGTGACTCCTCGGCGATCTGATTGCGCCACAGGGAACTCCGCTGCATCGTGAACGCACGATGCGGGGTCGTCTGCCCCCTGAAGTGTGACCATCTCGCAGCGGTCGTTCGCCTTCCGTCGACCACAACGCAATCGGTTGAGCGAGACTCGTCACATCTACCGTCCCAGAATCCGGAGGTGTTTGCTGGTATTGGAGTTGCGACGATCCAATAGTGCCACACCGGCGACCGGGACGGCACGTGGGAGATGCCGCCAGGGAGATTCCGGAGCGGCATGGCGGAAACCTGAATCAACGGAGCGCGTGATGAAGAAGCTCAGGATCGAGGAACTGCGGGTCGACTCGTTCTCGACCGGCGAGAATCCCGTGGCGATGCGCGGGACGGTGCGGGCGAACGCGTCGGGCGTGCCGTGCGACCTGACGAACAACGGGTGCCCCACGCAGTACTGCGTCACCTATCCGCTGAGCACCTGCTGCGCGGTGTAACGGGCGTCCAACGCGTTCGATAGAGGGGAACCCTGGAACCGGTGGAGAGATGAAGAAGCTGAAGCTGGACATCGACAGGCTGGACGTGGCCTCGTTCGCCACGGGCGCCGCGGAGCAGCTCGCCGCGCGCGGCACCCTGCACGGTCACGAGAGTCATCTGACCGGCATGGAGACGTACCGCTGCCCCACGCCAACGTGCCCCACGCTGGCCGGCACGTGTGCGGGGTGCACCTGACCGGTGACTGGAGGCGTCGATGCGGAAGCTGAGACTGGAGCCAGAGCGGCTGGCGATCGAATCGTTCGCCGTGGCGGGCCTCTCCATCTCGCGCGGCACGGTGGCGGCGCGCGAGTGGGGCGCCACGCCGGCATGCCCGGTGACGCAGAGCGACTGCCAGACCAACATCGTGTTCTGCCCCAGCCGGGTGGTCACCCAGTGCAACTGCGTGACGGACACCTGCTGAGCGAATGCGGAGAGGGCCACGCGTGCTGCGTGGCCCTCTCCGCTTCACATCTCCCGAATGTGCGTCACCCGCGCGCGGCGCGGAGCGCGTCGGCCAGCGCGGCCACGTCGTCCGGCGTGTTGTAGACGTTGGGCGCCACGCGCACGGCATCGCCGCGAAGCGAGACGGAGACGCGGCGTTCGGCGAGCGCCTGCTGCAGCCGCGCGGCGTCGATCCCGGGCGGGGTGCGGATGCCGAACAGGTGCGTGCCGGTCCAGGGCTCGTCTTCCACGGCGCAGCCAAGGGCGCGCGCCTCGGCCAGCAGGCCGCGCGTGAGCTCGCGGCAGTAGTCCTGCACGTTGGCGGGGCCCCACGCCAGGATCTGCTCCAGCGCGGCGGTCAGCATGGGCATCAGCGTGAAGTTGCTGCGCTCGCCCATGTCGAAGCGCGCGCCGCCGGGCTGGTACTCGTCCGCATAATCCACCAGCCGCGCGAAATCCTGGCTGTCGCGGCGGCCCAGCCACGTTTCCTCCAGCGGCGCGGCGCCGTCGAACCGCTCGCCGAAGTACGCCGCGCCCAGCGAGTACGGGCCCAGCAGCCACTTGTAGCCGGCGCACACCAGCACGTCGGGCCGCACCCGCGCCACGTCGAACGGCATGGCGCCCACCGACTGGGTGCCGTCCACCACCAGCAGCGCCCCCACCTCCCGCGCGCGCCGGCCGATGCGCACCAGGTCGAAGCGCGTGCCGTCGGCCCAGTGCACGTTGCCGAGCGCGACCAGCGCGGTGGACGAGTCGATGGCTTCCAGCAGCCGCCGGTTCCACCCGTCGCCGCGCCCCTCCACCAGGTCCGGCGGGTCCACGGTGCGCAGCTCGGCGCCGGCCTCGGCGCACAGCCGCCGCCAGGAGTAGACGTTGCTGGGGAACTGGCCGCGCGCCACGACGACGTTGTTCTCGCGCCGCAGTTCCAGGTTGCGGGCCACGATGGCGATCGCGTACGACACGCTGGGCACCAGCGAGATCCGCTCGGCCGGCGCGTTCACCAGCTCTCCGAACAGCGCCCGCGCCCGGTCCGCCCCGGTGAAGAAGTCGGCCGGCGTGAGGGACGTGGGGTCGCGGCGGCGGCGGATGCCCTCGATCCCGGCCTCTTCCACCGACTTGAGGAGCGGGCCCATGTACGCGCAGTTCAGGTAGTGCAGCCCCTCGGGGAGATGGACGAGGTCGCGCTGGCAGCTCAGCATGGGGAAGTACGAGAGTACGGGGTACGGAGTACGGAATTGCAGGTTGGTGGCGCGGGAATCTTCCGCTTTCCCCGCCCCGCTGCAATGCCGCGCGAGCGGAGGAGCTTGCGTCGGCAGAGTTCGCACCGGCGGTTGAAGCCCAGAAAAGACGACGAGAAGCCTCGCAAACTGCGCGAGGCCATGGGCGCCGTACCATTCCACATAGTTGACATGCGAACTATATCCATGTATACTGCTTACCTATGAGCAGTGTTGATGACGCCGCGCAGGTGCGGCCCGGGAGCGTTCAGGCCGAGATCCGCCAGCGGGTGCCCTTCGGCTCGCGCGCCGAGGAGGCGGTGGTGACGCTGATGCGCACCTCGAGCATGGTGGCGCGCGCCATGGCCCGCGTGGTGGAGCCCGAGGGGATCAGCGTGGCACAGTACAACGTGCTGCGCATCCTGCGCGGCGCGGGGAAGGACGGGATGCCCACCCTCTCCATCCGCGAGCGGATGATCGAGGAAGGCGCCTCCATCACGCGGCTGCTGGACAAGCTCGAGGAGGCCGGGTACGTGCGCCGCGAGCGGTGCCGCCCCGACCGCCGCCAGGTGATCGGCTACCTGACCGACGCGGGCGCCGAGCTGTTGCGGCGGCTGGACCCGGCCGTGAGCGCCGCCAACCAGCGCGCCATGGGCGTGCTGGCCGATGGAGACGTCACCGCGCTCCTTTCGCTGCTCGACCAGATCCGCTCCGGGCTGCGCGACGGGGAGGAATGAACACGGCCGGAGCGAAGGGCGAAGCCCTTCCCGATCATTCGCATGCAAACTTCTGTTACTCGCCCCGATCCGGCATGATGACGATCGATTCACCGCCGCTCGGCGGCGACCCTGCCGGGACCACCGGCGGACCCACACACGGAGAGATGACGATGCTGCGACGGTTGATCCTCACGCGCAACGACTGGGCGCCGGCCATCGCGCGGCTGGTGCTGGGGCTGGTGATGCTTCCGCACGGCCTGCAGAAGCTGTTCGGGATGTTCGGCGGCCCCGGCTGGAACGGGGCGATCGGCTTCCTGACCGGGATGCTGCACGTGCCGTATCCGTTCGCCGTGCTGGCCATCCTGGCCGAATCGCTGGGCGCGCTGGCGCTGATCCTGGGCTTCCTGGGCCGCGTGGGCGCCTTTGGGGTGGCGGTGAACATGCTGGTGGCTACTTTCATGGTGCACGCGGCCAACGGCTTCTTCATGAACTGGGGCGGCAACCAGAAGGGCGAGGGGTTCGAGTACCACCTGCTCGCCATCGGCCTTGCCCTGATCGTGATGCTGGCCGGCAGCGGCGCGGCGTCGGTGGACCTGGCCCTCTCGCGCCGCGGCCCGGGGCGCAACTCGTAAGGCGCGACACAACGGAGAGCACATGCTGGCCCTGGTGATCAAGGCGGACGCGGACGCTTCGGCACGCGCGATGGCGGAGTCGCTGGAGGATGCGCTCTCCGGCCACGCCCGCGTGATCCACCAGGGCGTCGGTGCCATCGACGAGGCGGACGTGCGCCTGGCCGCCGAGTCCGCGGCGGTGCTGGTGGGCTTCCACGCGCGCCCGACGGCGGAGGCGGTTACCAACGCCGAGAGCGCGGACGTGGAGATCCGCTTCTATGACACCCTGGTCGAAGCGGTCACGGATCTCCGCGCCCACGTGGACGGCGCGCCCGCGCCCGACCGGCCGTACGCGGTGCGGGGGACGGCCGAGGTGCGCCGGATGCTGAGGAAGGGGCTGGAGACCGTGGCCGTGTGCATGGTCACCGAAGGCTCGCTCCGGCGCCACGGCGTGCTCCGCGTGTTCCGCGACGGCGTGCAGGTGTACGAGGGCCGCCCCGCGCGCCTGCGCCGGCTGGGCGCCGAGGTGGAGGCCGTGGACGCCGGCCAGGAGTGCGAGCTCACCTTCGAGTACTACGACGAGCTGCAGGCCGGCGACGTGCTGGAGTGCGTCTCGCGGCGATCGTGAACATCCGCATGTCCACGCGTCTTCGTAAACGATGGAAACAGCGGAGCCGGCAGGATCACCTGCCGGCTCCGCTGTTTCCATCCGCGCCCATCGCGATCTCTCCACGCGTGGGTCAACTCGCCCCCGGCGCCTCCTACCGCGGAGGTGCGAACAGCACGCGGATGGCGGCGATGAAGCCGATGAGGACGCCCGCCCCGCCTCCCACCATCGCCCCGAACATGGCCGACCACACCGGATCCTGGCCCTGGTAATAGCCGATCATCCCACCGGCGAGCGCGCCCAGCAGGCCCCAGCCAATCACGTGGCGGACGAATGCCAGCACGGCGCGGAACAGGCGATACGCCACGGTGCCGCCGGTACTGATGTACGGCCCCAGGTCGCCGCCGGCGTCGCGCAGCACGTCGCGCGGGTCGCGGCCGGCGTATGGATCGGGCGCGCCGGCCCACTCCGTCGGGGCGGGCTCCACCACGATGCGCGTGCGGCGCCGCCGCGGGGCCGGAGGGGCGGGCGGCGGAGCCGCGGGGGCGGGCCGAGGCGCGGGCGCAGGACGCGGCGCGGGGCGCGGCTTGGGGCGTGGGGCCGCGGCCTCGGCGGCGCAGCGCGGGCACTCGGGCGCGTTCAGCCAGCCGATCTCCCGGCTGTGCACGCGGCACCAGTAGCGCAACGTGGTGCCGCACACCTCGCACACCCCGCCGCGCGCGTCGTCGTGCTCCACCCCGCAGTTGGGGCACCGGTCTATGACGCGGTTCACGCGCCCCCGGCGGGCGGAGCGGCGTCGGCGGGCTCCGGGTAGATCTCGCGGATCAGCTCGGGGGGGATGAACAGGCGCCGCACCTCGGGAAGCTCGCCGCGCACCCAGCGGGCGATCACCGGCACCCGCTCGTAGGGGCCGAACACCTCGCGCGGAAGGCGGTGCGACAGGGTGTTGATGGTGAGCGCGGGATGGGCGGCCCACGCCGGGAACACCGCGAAGCGTTCCTCCACGTGGTCGTGCCCGCGCACCATCCGCCCCACCGGGCGCCCCAGGCTGGTGGCCACCTGGCAGAAGGCCGCGAAGTCCTCGCGCCCGAACTCGCTCCCGCGCGTGGTGCGGTTGGGGATGCGCTTGCGCGCGCGCGGATGGGCGCGCAGCCACACGAAGTCCTGCAGCACGCGCGGGTCGTTCCAGTCGCGCGTCTGGGCCAGCTCGGCGTGCAGGTCGGTGTGGGGGATGCCGCCGTGCGCCACCAGCAGCCCGTCGGGGAAGAAGAGCGCCCGTGGCGCGCGGCCGAAAAAGCGTATGATCAGCCGGCCCAGCCGGGCGGCCCACGGGTGGCCCGCCCGGGACTGCGCGTTCAGCCAGTCGGTGAAGTCCGAGGGGATCACGGTGGACTGGAATTGTCCATCCTCGAACGCCAGCGCCTCGTCGTGGTTTCCGGCGATCACGGTCACGCGCATCGGGCCGTTCAGCAGCAGCTCGAACACGCGCAGCACCACCTCGGCAGCGTGTACCCCGTCGTCGAACAGGTCGCCCAGGAACACGATGCGGGCGTCGGCCCCGCCGCCGCTGCGGTCGATGTGCTGAAGCGCGGCTTCCAGCCCCAGCAGGTCGCCGTGGAGGTCGCCCACGAACCACACCTCGCCCATCGGCCAGTCATCCCCCACCTGCACGGCCTGGTCACCCGGCCCGGCGGCGTATTCCTCGAACGCCAGCCCGATCGGCCCGCCGCCCGCCAGCCGCTCCTCCATCGCCGCGATGATGCGCTCCGCCCGCTCGGGCGAGAACGGCTCCGCCACCTTCGCCCGGATGGCGTTCCAATCCAGCTCCCGCACCTCCAGCACGTTCACCGCGGGGGCCTTTCCCGCAGCCTCGGCGTCGGGCGCCGCTGGCGGCGAGGCGGCTTCGGGGTCGCCCGGGGCGCCGGCGAGCGCGGTCTCGGGCGGGGTCGCCTCCGCGTCGCCGGGCTCGGGTGGCTCGTCCGCGGGGTCTGCGGGCGGCGCGCTCCCCGGCTCGGTGCCGGAGCCGGCGGACTTCTCCGGAGCGGACGTCCCGTCGTCCCCCTCCGCGGCATCCGCCGGGATTGTCTCCGGGTTGGGCGCGCGGGACGATTCCAGCCGGTCCGGCGGCGTCTCGTCTCCGGGCGTGCCGCCGGATGGGTTCTGGATCTCCGTCACGGCTCGTTCTCCACGCGCAGGCGCAGCTTTTCGGGTCCGATGGTGATCACCGCGCCGGGCTCCAGCGGGGCGGGCGCGGTGCCCAGCGCCGCGCCGTTCACGAACGTGGGATTCCTGGCCCCGGGCGCGGGGGCGATGCTCCACCCGCCGCGCACAAGGTCACGCGCGAGCAGGAACTGCGGTTCGCCCGCGTACACGTGGTCGCCACCGGCAAAGGTCTGCAGCAGGTGCTTGCCGATGGCGGTGTCCACGCCCACGCTCAGCCGCTCGGACGTTTCCTCCGCCACCAGCACCAGCCTGCTCGCGGGGGTGAAGCCACACGCCTCGCAGCGCGTGGCCTCGTCCCCGTTCATGAATCCGCACTGCGGGCACTTCCAGCCCATCCGCTGCCTCAGGCCGAGCGGACGGTCAGGGGCAGCTTCGCGATCCCCTTCTCCGCGCGGCCCACGGCGATCACGTCGCCCTCGCGCAGCGGCCGCGGCGAGGTGACGGCCTCGCCGTTCAGCAGCGTTTCGTTGGTGGTCCCCGCCTTCGGAACGAGCTGCCAG
>DASSJS010000102.1:0-10513 GCA_035691085.1 Longimicrobium sp. | reverse complement strand
TGGGGGATCCTTGGAGGGCACCCGCGCACCGGGTGCGCGGCCCCGCCAAGACACAAGTGGACAACTCCGTTTCAGGACACGATTGGATAATACCAGATGTTCCTGAACCGAGCAACTCTCCTCCGAGCGGACACTTGAAACGGATGCGAGGTGGCGGAATAGGATCTAACTTTGAGTTGGTTCTTGGCTTGTGTCCTGATGCGAAGAGGAAAATTCGTGGAGAAGGAGCGGTCCGACGTATTGGCCGAGGCGGGAGCGGAATCGTACGTTTAGTGCCAAACTAGTAGAACAACTGTAGGAAAACATCCGGATTCACGAGAAGCGCGAGGCCATGATCCGGACAAAATCGTAGGATGCGGGGATTGTCTCCGCCGCATCTCCCTCGTAGTGGATTGCAACGGAGAAGGGCGGGCTGATCGTCGCCGGCGGGCGAGCGGCGTGCCTGACAGCTCCATCCCGCCACGGGCGGAGGCCCTCGCACCGTCCGGGGAGGTGACGGTGACGCGCCGAAGGCCAAGGGGCCTCGCTCTGATGAATTTAGGTTCATCGCGGCCTTCGTTGCAGCAGGTCTCCTGCTTGCGCCGATCCGATCGACGAGTGGCTGCAGGTGGCGCTCGCGCTGAGTATCGAAATTTTTTTGGAGAGCCCCCCTCGCCCCGCCGGCCACTCACGGAGGGCGCGGCTGTCTCAACGGATCGATCAGGGGATCACGAGACGAGTCCGGCCGTCGTGCACGTCCTGCGCATCGATGGCTGAATGGCGAGCATTCGCCGTATCCACGAAGGCTGCGGAGACGCACGGAGGACCGGGAGGGCTCGATTCCCCCTGATGACGCAGTGAACGAAGCATTCAGGCGCAGATGACGGGGTGAGCGACGGAAGCGGTGTTCCTGCAAAAAAATTTCGATACTCAGCGCATTCCAAGCCTGCAGCCACTCGTCGACGTGCTCCGGTGCGATCAGGCTGCAACCAGATCGACGAAGAACCTCATATTAGCACAGACGGTTCGGCGGAGGTGAGTCCGCGGATCTGAGATGCTTCACTCGACGCATGAGGCACCGCATGATCGATCTCACCGAAATCCCATCCGCGCGCGGCGGAGCCGCCACACAGGACCTGTTCGAGCTGTTCGCGCGCGACTTTCTGGAGGCGATCGGCTTCACGTGCATCTCCGGGCCGGACCGCGGCGCGGACGACGGGAGGGACCTGCTGGTGGAGGAACACCTCCGCGGGCCGGTTTCCGTTCACTCGCGGCGATGGCTGGTGAGCGCGAAGCACTATGCGCATGGCGGCCGCGCGGTGGGCGTGGAAGACGAGACCGACATCGAGGGCCGCGTCCACCACCATCGCGCCGACGGATTCATCGCCTTCTACTCCACCGTTCCCTCCGCCGGGCTGGGACGCCGCCTGGAAAGCCTGCACGCCCGCATCCACTGTCTGGTGTATGATGAGGGGCGAATCCGGTCGCACCTCCACGAGGACCCGCGGCTGAATGCGGTGTTCGAGCGCTACTTGCCACGCAGCTTTCGTGTGATCCACGGCCGGCAGGTGGACGCCCGCATCCAGTTCCTCTCCACCCTCGGCTTCGCGGCGGACCGCGAAGGCGTTCCCGGGCCCGCCATCATCGTGGACGGGGAAACGGGACAGGTCCGCTTCGATGATCGAGAGATCGAAGCGGCCATGCTCGCCGGCTTCATCTTCACGCAGCTGCGGAGCGGGACATACGCGGTGGTGGAGCCCTTCCTGTCATTCGACCCGGTGGTGTGGCGGTATCTCCGCGCGCTGCTGCAGGGTGAGCGCGGAATTCTGCGCGGTATCGACAAGGCGATCCGTTCCACGAAGGACGCGTTCTTCTGCCGGATGCTGATCATCATTGCCGGCCATGCGGAGCAACGCGATGCGCTGGAGGCGATCTGCATCAAGGTGTTGAACGACGGCTGGCCCTTTCACCAGCATATCCGTGAATCGCAGGCCACGGTCACTCCGTTCTTCGAGGTGGCGCAACGGGTGCTGGCCAGGCTCGCGCCGGGGCAGCACGAGATCCTGGAGCGCTATGCCTCGAAGGCGCGAACGATGGAGCGGTGGCACCAGTACTCTCTCTTCAAGGCCGCCATCGCGGCGCATCCCCCTTCCGCGCCGCCCGCCGGTGCGGCTCTCGGCGCCGTTCACCACGCCGAATGACACCGCAGGGCCGAGCACCACGCGCTACCCTCCTTCCCCAGTGCCTCCGCCGACCCGAGCATCTGCCCCTGTCCGCCACGTATGCATGGGGCCGCGCCGGTTGGCGCGAGCGTGTACGGCTACGAGTGGAAGACGATCGTGTGGCGCGAGAAAACCGGCCGCACGCTGCTGCCGGTGCCCAAGGCCGCGCGCCGTGGCAAGGGCGATGGGGACGGCGTGACGGTCCGGCTGAGCTTCAGCGTGCCGTAACGGGCGACATGCGCAGAAGCACCGCGCCCGCGGTGGCATTGCGAGATGGATGGTGAGTCATGAGGCATGAACCTAAGCAGTCGACGGCAGGAGAGATCGCGGCGAGTACGATGGTGGTCCCTTCAGCAGGCCGATGGCGCAACGCGCTGGGTCTGACGCTGATCGGGGGTTCGGCGTTTCTGCCCGTCGTTCTCACGATCGGTTTTTACTTCGTGTGGCAGCGATTAATGGAGTTCATCACGTTCGAAACTCCCTTGGTCCGATGGCTGGCGGAACTGTATGCATGGGCGGAGCTACACCCGATACGCTTCGTTGTGTTCATCCCCGTTGTGATCGTGCTGCTCCCGCTAACAAGCATGGTGACCGAACTAGTTCTCTACTGGTATCTCGGAAACCAGGAGCTGCTGTCTGAATGGGGCCTCCGGCTGACGAGCAGGAGCACCGAGGCCCGATACCTGGACGATGTACGTAACCCGATTCTTTATCTGAGGTCGTTCGACCAAGAGTCTCAGTCGATACTGCCTTACGAACGGCGCTTCGGATACATGTTGACGTGGTCGGAGTCCGTGGCGAAGCACGAATCTGCCAAGCCGGAAAGGATAATCGCGGAAGAGCTACATCGGTGCGGCACGTTCGTGGCGCTTACAAGGCATGGAGAACGGCTGGCGCCCACGGGAGCCATCCGAATCCGGGTGGATGATTCCGAATGGCAAAGGGCTTTTTCCAAGCTCCTGGCCTCCTCGATCCTCGTCGTCTTCAATGCCCGGGTACCCACGCCATCACTGGTGTGGGAAATCGAGGAAACGATTCGCCAGGTCGATCCCACCCGGATCCTTTTCTTCCTCGCCTTTCCCATTCCGCAGCAGGGCACTCGTCCCGCGCATGGACGGCAGCGTGCCTATGACGAATTCCGCAGCCGGTTCGGCACCTTCTTTCCAACCGCCCTGCCCGTCACGTTGGGCGAAGCATGGTTTCTTGGCTTTCAGCACGACTGGACGCCGGTGCTGTTCTCTGCGGGTGACGAGAGCTACCTCTTTGAGACCGATCGTATCCGGAGTGTGTTCCGGAAGGCCATGGCGCACGTCTGGCAATGTTCCGGAACGCTTCCCGAAGACCGTAAGCCTCCCGTCCCATACCGCCTCATGCACACCGCATCCTGGGTCGCCAGCGTAGCTCTCTTGATACTGGTATTCATCGCCGCCCGCCCCCTGGTGCTCAGGCTATTCCGGGCAGCTGCCGGATTCGTCGGGTTGTGACGCACGCCAACGGCTCCCGACTTGCCGCACAACGCGCCGCGCGGGAGATTCCCGCGCGGCGCGCTCGTGCGCCGTATCCGAGCATGACCCGCTTTTTCCGGCACTGATGGAACGCAGACGCATCGACGTACCGCCGCCGAACATCCCCGGCTTCCGGCCCGTGCCGTTCACCGGGGTGATCTACGTGATGGCCGAAGCCACCAAGCGCGGCTACGCCTACGGGCACCGCGACTGGTGCAACCTGGGGCAGGGGCAGCCCGAGACCGGCCCCCTCCCCGGCGCGCCCGAGCGGCTGAGCGAGATCGCCATCACCCCGGCCGACCAGGAGTACGCCCCGGTGCAGGGGATCCCCGAGCTGCGCGCCGCCGTGGCCGAGCTGTACAACCAGCTCTACCGGCGGTACAAGACGTCGAAGTACACGGCCGACAACGTGTGCATCTGCGGGGGCGGGCGGATGTCGCTCACGCGCACCGTGGCGGCGCTGGGCGAGATCAACCTGGGGCACTTCCTCCCCGACTACACGGCCTACGAGGAGCTGCTCGACATCTTCCGCCTCTTCACCGCCATCCCCATCCTGCTGGAGGGGGCCGACGGCTACCGCTTCGACCTGGGCCGGCTGGAGCGCGAGATCACCGGGCGCGGGCTGTCGGCCGTCCTTCTCTCCAACCCCTCCAACCCAACGGGGCGCACCATCCGCGGGCTGGAGCTGGCGGGGTGGGTGGAGGCCGCGCGGCGGCTGGACTGCACGCTCCTGCTGGACGAGTT
Source organism: Longimicrobium sp. (assembly GCA_035691085.1). Classification (GTDB taxonomy): domain Bacteria; phylum Gemmatimonadota; class Gemmatimonadetes; order Longimicrobiales; family Longimicrobiaceae; genus Longimicrobium. The sequence continues at coordinate 6,063 of DASSJS010000102.1, read as the reverse complement.
CTACTCGCACTACGCCTGGAGCGCCACGCCCGACGACGAGGGCCTGGTGTCGGCCGCGCGCTACGTGGACGACGTGGACGCCGACCCCGTGGTGATCCTGGACGGGCTCACCAAGAACTGGCGCTACCCCGGCTGGCGCACCACCTGGGTGGTGGGCCCGCGCTCGGTGATCGACGCGGTGACCAGCTCGGGCTCGTTCCTGGACGGCGGGGGGAGCCGCCCGCTGCAGCGCGCCGCCATCCCCCTGCTCGACGCCGAGCACGTGCGCCGCGAGACCGCGGCCATCCGCGAGGCCTTTTTGCGCAAGCGGCGCATCCTGGTGGACGGCCTGCGCCAGGCGGGGATGCGGCTGGACCTGGAGCCCGAGGGCACCTTCTACGTGTGGGCCGACCTGGCCGGCCTCCCCGAGCCGCTGCGCGACGGGATGGACTTCTTCCGCGCCGCCCTCGAGCAGAAGGTGATCTGCGTGCCCGGCGAGTTCTTCGACATCAACCCCGGCAAGCGCCGCAGCGGCCGCCCCTCGCGCTTCCGCACCTACGCCCGCTTCTCGTTCGGCCCCGACGAGGCGCAGGTGAGCGAGGGCGTGCGCCGGCTGGGCGAGATGGTGAAGGCCGCGCGGTAGCCGGGGACCGCGCGGCGGTAACGAACGGCTGGTTGGATTCGTACGTCCATCCCGAGTTTTGGCGTTTCACGTCTACTTCCTCCGCCGGGCCGCGCGCGCGCGCCTGGATCACCCGGCCCGATCGCGCGGGCCGCCACCAGGATCTGCCATGCGAACCGCCCTGCTCCTCGCCGCGGCCCTGCTCGCCACCGCCTCGGCCGCCCCCGCCCAGCGCTCCGCCACGCGCCCCGATTCGGCGGCGGCGCTCGCGGCGCACCGGGCGTGGTGGCGCGCGTTCACGCTGGGCGACACGGCCCAGACCGCCGCGCTCGCCACCCCCGACCTCACGCTCACGCTGAGCACGTCGGAAACCTTCGACCGGGCGGGCGCGGTGAGGAACGCGTCCGTCCGCGGCGATCCGCGGCAGGTGCGGCTGGAGTGGGCCGACGAATCGGCACGGGTCGGCGGCGGAACGGCCGTGGTCACCAGCCGCTTCGTCGAGCGGATCGGAGCGAGCGAGAGCGAGTATCGCTACCTCACGGTGCTCCGTCGCGAGCGCGGCGCCTGGCGCGTGGCGGCGGCGCAATCGACCCGCATCCAATCCCCCGCGCCCTCCGTGGCCGTGGCGCCGGAGGTGACCGCCGAGTACGCGGGGCGCTACCGGCTGCCCAACGGCGGAGAGATGCGCGTGTCGGCGCGTGACTCGATGCTCGTGCTGGCGCCCGCCGGCGGCGCCGAGGTGCTCGCCGCGCCGATCGCCCCGGCGGTGTTCGAGCTGCGGTCCAGCCGCGCGCGCTTCGACCTGGTCCGCTTCGTCTTCGAGCGCGGAGCCGACGGACGGGTCGCGCGGATGACGCGGCTTTCGCCGGCGGGCGCGGTCACCTTTCCCCGGATCCCGTGAGCCGCCCCGGCTCATCCCCCGCCCGCGTGGGCGATGTAGAGAACGCGGAGGGCGGCTCCGACTGCTGGATGAAGGCGCCGGCCGGCGGCGCCGCACCATCCACATCCCACGCGGAGAGGGAACCATGGCCACCACGCAGCAGATCACCCCGTGCCTGTGGTTCGCGGACCAGGGCGAGGACGCCGCGAACTTCTACGTCGGCATCTTCCCCAACTCGCGGATCACCGCGATCACCCGCTACGGCAGCGCCGGGCAGGAGATCCACCACCGCCCCGAGGGCTCGGTGATGACGGTGGAGTTCGAGCTGAACGGGCAGACTTTCACCGCGCTCAACGGCGGCCCGGCGTTCACCTTCAACGAGGCGGTCTCGTTCCAGGTGAGCTGCGCGTCGCAAGGCGAGATCGACCACTACTGGGAGAAGCTGTCCGACGGCGGCGACCCCGGCGCGCAGCAGTGCGGGTGGCTGAAGGACCGCTACGGCCTGAGCTGGCAGGTGGTGCCCGCCCAGATGAAGGACTTCTTCGCCGACCCCGCCTCCCCCGGCGCGCAGCGGGCGATGGCGGCGATGCTGAAGATGAAGAAGCTCGACCTCGACGAGCTGCGCCGGGCGTACGAGGGCGCGGCGTAGGCGCACCGGCCCTCACGCCCCGATGCTACCACCAAGCGGGGGAAGCCTCGCGCGGTTTGCGAGGCTTTTCGTAGTCGTTGCTGCGGCTTCAGCCGCCGGTGCGGAGGCCGGGCGTGGCTGCTGCCTCGACTCCACCGCCCGGTTCGCTCGACACCCCATCTGCCTGATCCGATGCCCGTTTTCGTCCACCTGACCGCGCACGGAAACCTGCCGTCCATCCGGCGCGGGGGGATCAAGCCGTGGAAGCGGCGGTACCGGCCGCGCGGCGTGTACGCCATGCCCGTCACGCCCAACTTCTACGTGTCGCACCAGTGGCTGCGCGAGCTGAGGCGAAACGGCGGCGGCACCGTGGTGGCCGTGTACTTTCGCGTGCCCGATGACGAGCTGGTGGAGGTGGGCCACTACAACAGCCTGCACGCCACCATGACCGCCGCCCAGGCCGTGGCGCTGCTGCTGCAGGCCGAAGCGCGCGTTCCAGCCAACGAGCGCGCGCGAGACAAGGCGTCGAAAGCCGTGCAGCGCGGCACACGCCTCCCCGCCTCGCCCGAGGGGTACGAGGTGATCATCCCGCGGCGGATCGAAGCGTCGGAGATCATCCGCGTCAAGTCGCTCCCGCAGGTGGTGGGGTGGCGGTACATGCCGGGCGCCAACGGAACGCCGCCGTGCACCTGCATCTGCTGCGCGGGCGGCCAGTATGGCATTCGCAAGCTGCTCCGCCGCGTGGAAGAGGCCGAGGCGGGCGGCAAGCCGACCAGGGTGGTGGTGTTCGGCCGCGAGGATGATTCGTTCCGGCGCGTGGAGCGGCTGAGGGAAGCGCGGAAGCAGAAGCGGGATGAATGATGGAGCGCTTCTCTCCGCTGTACCGCCGGGTCAACGGGCCCACGCTTCGGAGCTCTCCGTGGCCGACACTAACCTGGTGAACCGCAACCGCATGGACGCAGAGCAACGGAGTTAGGCGGAGATAAACAGAGAACCGCCGACCGCCGTTGCAGTTCTCTATCCATCTCTGCTTATCTCCGTTGCTCTGCGTCCATGCAGTTCGAGGGTAACGCCAACACCTGCACGATCTCTATCCTGCGCGCGGGATTACCCTCGCTTACCCCGCGCTGGTGTGTTTCGGCTCCGCGTGCTACCTGTTTCCCGGTGCGCCGCGGCTGGCGAGCGCGCCGGCCGCCCGATGCCGTCCCCGTGTCCCCCCCACACACACCGGAGAACGAGCCCATGGATGCCCAGACCGCCGTCGAGCGCGCGCTGCCGCTGTTCCGCACCACCGAGCCCAACGACTGGGCTGCATTGAGCGGCGGGCTGGCGCGCGCGGGGCTGCCCGGCGAGATGGCGGGTGACGTGGCGGCCCTGATGCCGATCGCCTTCGGGCGCGAGCTGCTGGACGGGATGCAGATCGAGTTCTCGCCCGAGTACGCGGTCCACACGCCGGGGGGCGAGGTGCGCATCGCCGGGCAGCTGGCCGATCACCCGGTGTTCGCCGCCGCCGCGGCGCTGGCCAGCCGGATGGTGGAGCGCCAGGAGGGCGGCGAGGATTTCGTGGCCGTGGCCACCTGGAGCGCGGAGTTCGCCGCGGTGAACCAGGCGCTCAACGCCGGCTCCGACGTGTCGGACCTGGTGGCCGGGCCGCCGGTGATCACGCAAGCCTCGCCCGCCGCCGCGCCCGTCACGCCTTCCGCACCCGCCGCCGAAAGGCGCCCCTGGTGGAAGGTCTGGTAGAGTCGAGCCCGAACGCGCATCCGCCCTTCGGCCCGGGCGGGGAGGACACACGGAGGCCCACCCATGCGGCTGAAGCCCGCCTTTCTCGCGCTGGTGTCGGTACAGGCGCTCCACTCGGCCGAGGAATACGCGTTCCGCCTGTACGAGGTGTTTCCGCCGGCGCGGCTGGTGAGCGGCTTGATCTCGGGCGACCTCCGGCGCGGGTTCCTCGTCTTCAACGCGGCGCTGGTCGCGTTCGGCTTCTGGTGCTACCTGTTTCCCGTGCGGCGAAACTGGCCGTCCGCCGCCGCGTTCGCGTGGCTGTGGGTGGCCATCGAGCTGGTGAACGGCATCGGGCACCCGGCCTGGTCCGTCATCCAGCGCGGCTACACGCCGGGCGTGGTGACCGCGCTGGTGCTGCTGCCGCTGGCGCTGCTGGTGGCGCGGCGGCTTGGCGCGGGGCAGACGTAGCGTGTTGACTCGGTGATCCGTCTCAAGGACTCACGAGAGGGAAATCAATGCGCGCGACGGCATGGAGCAATGGCAGCGGCACATATGGTATCCGCGTCGGGCGGACGAACCGAGACAGGTTCTTTGATAAGGGGTGGTCTGAAATCAACGTTGAAATTGACGGTGAGCTTCAGCGATTCACACTGACGGACGGCTTTTGGCGAAACTGCCCTGAGTTCCGGGACAGCGGTGCCCCCCTTATCCGTGAGTGGCTGCGACGACATCGCGAGCTCGTGTGGCCTACGCGCAAGCCGCCGCATGTTGGGTTGATTCCTCTTGGAGAAAACCGGTTCCGTCTCATCCCTTGACCGCGGCGTGAACGGTGTAGGATTCGGTAAATTCTTGCGCACGTGCTCTTGACCCCGGCCGCGCGGCAGGACAACATCTGCTGCGTCCCATCCATCCTCCACACATCCACTCTACATCCCTACCCATGCAGCAGGAAACACTCGAGTACGAGTTCCGGGTGAAGGCGACGCCGATGCTGCTCGCCATCGCCTTCTTCGGCGCGTGCGCGGCGATGATGGCGCGCACGGCGCTCACCAACGACCGCGGGCTGATCCTGAACGGCGTCATCACCTTTGAACCCGGCGGGGCCACGACGTTCTACTGGTGCGTGGCGGCGGTCGCGCTGCTGTTCGTGGCCGCGGGCGCGTATGGGCTGATGGCCGGCCGCAAGCCGCTGCTGGTGCGCCTGACCGCCGACGAGATCTCGGCGCCGCGGAGCGTCTTCGCTAAGGTGCCCACCGTGGTCCGGCTGGACGACATCCGCGACGTGGGCGTGATGGACGTCAGCCGCCAGGTGCTGCTCATCATCCATCACACGGGTGGCACGCTGAACATCGCGCAGTCGATGCTCGCCAGCCCGGCGGCGTTCCAGGAGCTGCACCGCGCGCTGATGGCCCGCCTGCAGGCCCGGGTGGTGGCCGCCCAGGCGCTCGCCTCGGCCCCCGGCGCACGCTCGTCCGCCCGCGCTGGATGACGAGCGGACAGAGGTCCGCCGAGCATCTCGGCTGCCGCTTCGCGTACACCGTCACCGGGAGCGGGCCGCCGGTGGTGCTGGTCCAGGGCGTGGGCGTCGCGGGCTCCGGGTGGATGCCGCAGGTGCGCGAGCTGAGCGCCGAGTTCACCTGCCTGGCCTTCGACAACCGTGGGATGGGCGGAAGCCAGCCGATCGGCACCCCCATCTCGGTGCGGCAGATGGCGGACGACACCTTCTGGCTGATGGACCAGCTGGGGTGGAGCTCGGCGCACGTGATCGGCCACTCGCTGGGCGGCCCCGTGGCGCTGGAGATGGCGCTCACCCGGCCGGGGCGCGTGCGCGGCCTGTGCCTGATGAACACGCTGGCGCGCGGGCGTGACGCAACCAGCCTCACCTGGAAGATGCTGTGGCTGGGGATGCGCAGCCGCATCGGCCCGCGGCGCGCCCGCCGCAACGCCTTCCTGCAGATCGTGATGCCGCCCGACGCGCTGAAGGGTGTGGACCGCGACGCGCTGGCGGCCGAGCTGGCGCCGCTCTTCGGGCACGACCTGGCCGACCAGCCGCCGGTGGCGATGAAGCAGCTCGCCGCCCTGCGCGCCTACGACGCAACGGACCGCGCGGGCGGGATCACCGGCATCCCCACGCTGGTGATGAGCGCCGCGCACGACCCCATCGCGCCGCCGCGGCACGGGCGCGCGCTGGCAGCCGCCATCCCCGGCGCCCGCTACGTGGAGTTCGAC
>DASSJS010000101.1:0-2007 GCA_035691085.1 Longimicrobium sp. | reverse complement strand
CGCCAGCATCAGCTTCGACGTCTCGTTCCACGAGATGTTCAGCTGCTGGAACGAGGGCGGCCGGCTGGTGCTGATCGGCGAGGAGGAGCGCTACGACCAGGCGGGGCTGCTGGAGGTGATGGAGCGCGAGGGGGTGGAGCGTCTCTTCATGCCCGCCGTGGCGCTGCAGCAGCTGGCCGAGCTGGCGGATGCGCGCGGCCTGTTCCCCTCGAGCCTGCGCGAGGTGCAGACGGCGGGCGAGGCGCTGCGCGTGACCGAGCCCATGCGCCGGTGGATCGCCGCGCTCGATGCGCCGCTGTTCAACCACTACGGCCCCTCCGAGACCCACGTGGTCACCGCGCTGGGGCTGAAGGGCGAGCCGGGCGCGTGGCCGGTGCTCCCGTCCATCGGCGGCCCGATCGCCAACACGCAGTGCCACGTGCTCGACGCGGCGGGGAACCCCTCGCCGATCGGCGTTCCCGGCGAGCTGTTCCTGGGCGGCGTGATGGTGGCGCGCGGCTACCTGAACCGCCCCGCGCGGACGGCCGAGAAGTTCCTCCCCGACCCGTTCAGCGCCAACGGCGCCCGGATGTACCGCACGGGTGACCGCGTGCGCTGGCTGCCGAACGGCGAGATCGAGTTCCTGGGCCGCGTGGACGAGCAGGTGAAGATCCGCGGCTTCCGCATCGAGCCCGGCGAGGTCGAGGCCGTCCTGGCCACCCATCCCCACGTGCACGAAGCCGTGGTCGTCGCGCGCGGCGAGGGGACGGCCAGGCGCCTGGTGGCCTACGTGGTGGCGCACGGCGCCCGGGTGGGCACGGCGGAGCTGCGCGCGCACCTGAAGGGGCGCCTGCCGGACTACATGGTGCCCAGCGCCTTCGTGGTGATGGACGCGCTCCCGCTCACCCCCAGCGGCAAGGTGGCGCGCCGCGCCCTTCCCGTGCCGGACTACGAGGTGAGCGACGAGCGCTACGTGGCCCCGCGCACCCCGGCCGAAGAGGTGCTGGCCGGGATCTGGGCCGAGGTGCTGAAGCTGGACCGCGTGGGCGTGGAGGAAAGCTTCTTCGAGCTGGGCGGGCACAGCCTGCTGGCCATCCGTGTCGTCTCGCGCGTCCGCGACGCGTTCGCGGTGGAACTGCCGCTGCGCGCGCTCTTCGAGGCGCCCACCGTGGCCGAGCTGGCGCAGCGGGTAGACGCGCTGCGCACCGCGGGCGTGGCCGTGCTCCCGGCCATCACGCCGGTGGACCGCACCGCGCCGCTGCCGCTCTCCTTCGCGCAGGAGCGGCTCTGGTTCCTGGACCGCCTGCAGCCCGGGAGCGCCTTCTACAACATCCCCGCCGCGTGGCGCCTGTCGGGCGTGACGGACGTCTCCGCGCTGGAGCGGAGCCTGGGCGAGATCGTCCGCCGCCACGAGGTGCTGCGCACCGTCTTCCGCGAGGTGGATGGCGCGGCGGCGCAGGTGGTCGCGCCCTTCGCCGGCTTCACGCTCCCGGTGGAAGACCTGTCGGCGCTGGCGGATGCGGATCGCCAGGGCGCGGTACGCCGGCGGAGCGCGGAAGAGACGGCGCGGCCGTTCGACCTCTCCGCCGGGCCGCTCTTCCGCGCCACGCTGCTGCGGCTGGGGGATGAAGAGCACGTGCTGCTGATCGGGATGCACCACATCGTCAGCGACGGGTGGAGCCTGGGCGTGCTGCTGCGCGAGCTGTCGGCGCTGTACGATGCGTTCCGCCAGGGCGCCGGGTCGCCGCTGGCCGATCTCCCGGTGCAGTACGCGGACTATGCGGCCTGGCAGCGCCACGTGCTTCGCGGCGAAGTGCTGGACCGGCAGCTGGGGTGGTGGAGTGAGCGGCTGGCCGGCGCGCCCGCGCTGCTGGAGCTGCCGACGGATCGCCCCCGCCCCCCGGTGCAGACGTACCGCGGCGCATCCGAGAGCATCCGCTTTCCCGCGGAGCTGCTGGACGGGCTGCAGGCGGTGGCGCGCGGCGAGGGCGCAACCGTGTTCATGGTGCTGCTGGGCGCCTTCCAGGT
>DASSJS010000100.1:0-13317 GCA_035691085.1 Longimicrobium sp. | reverse complement strand
CGCCTGCATGCTTCGTTCACTGCGTCATCAGGGGGAATCGAGCCCTCCCGGTCCTCCGTGCGTCTCCGCAGTCTTCGTGGATACGGCGAATGATCGCTATCCTGCCATCGACGCGCAGGACGTGCACGACGGCCGGACTCGCCTCGTGATCCCCTGATCGATCCGTTGAGACAACCGGCCTTCCGTGAGTGGCCGCGGAGGCGAGGGGGCTCTCCAAAAAAATTTCGATACTCAGCGCGAGCGCCACCTGCAGCCACTCGTCGATCGGATCGGCGCGAGCAGGAGACCTGCTGCAACGAAATCCGCGATGAACGAAAATTCTGGCGCATCGGGAGCCGCCGGCATATCACTTCGGTTGATTATGGAAGCACCTTCCTGCCGCCCCACCCATCTCTCCCCTCCCGCCTCCGGTCCTCGCCCAATGCCGATCCCCATCATGCAGAACGTCAACGTTAACGGCTCCGACAACGAAGTGCTCGTTGCGGGGGGTGACGTCTACCAGGTTCATCTCCACCTCTTTCCGCCCTCCGATGCGGACCGCCAGAACCTGCTCAATCTGCTGGGCCGGGTGCGGGAGAGCTGGATCACCGGCGTGCTGGAGCGATCCGTTGGCCCCACGGCGCGGCTCCAGGTGGGGATGACGGCCGTGCCGGGCCAGGTGGAGCATCCCTGCGCCCGGCAGGTGGAGGTGGCGGGCGGGGACCGCAGGGTGCTGCCCCCCGGAACCTCCATCGGCCAGGTGTTCGACGAGGCTGGACGGACGCTCCTGGTGCTGGGCGAGCCGGGGGCCGGAAAGACCACCACGCTGCTCACCCTGGCGCGCGAGTGCATCCAGCGGGCGGAGGACGACCCGGCCGCCCCCGTCCCCGTGGTGCTGAACCTTTCCACCTGGGCCGATTCCCGCAAAACCATCTTCGACTGGATGGTGGGCGAGCTCGCCACCACCTACTCCGTGGGCCGGCCGCTGGCGCGGCAATGGCTCCGCGAACATCGGCTCCTCCCCCTGCTGGACGGGCTGGACGAGGTGGCCGCGGCACGGCGGGCGGCGTGCGTGGAGGCGCTCCACGCGTTCGTGCAGGGGCACGGCGTTCCCGGGCTGGCCATCTGCTGCCGCGCGCACGAATACCGCGCGCTCCCGGTGCGGCTGAAGCTGGGCGGCGCCGTGTCGCTCCTTCCGCTCACCCCCGAGCAGGTGAGCGCATCGCTGGACCGGGGCGGGCCCGCGCTTGCCGGGCTGCGGGCCGCGCTCGGCCGCAACCCGGAGCTCCGCGCGCTCGCCGCGTCGCCGCTGATGCTGAACCTGATGACCGTGGCCTTCGCCGGCGCTCCGGGCGAGGCGCTGGAATTCGGCCACGTCCCGGGCCGCAACGCGTTGCGGGGGGAGATCTTCCGGCGCTACGTGGAGCGGATGTTCGTGCTCCGGACCCGGTTTGGCGGCGTTTCCCGGGCCCGCACGGAAGGGTGGCTGCGCTGGCTCGCGAAGGGGATGATGGGGCGTGGCGAGAGCATCTTCGCCACCGAGCTGCTGCAGCCGGCGTGGCTCACGCCCCGGCAGCTTCTCCTCTACACGCTGGTGTCGAGGGTGGCGGGCGGGGTGGCGCTGGCCGCGGTGATCGGGGCCGTGGTCTGCCTGGGGATCTATTCGCTGCTGCTGATGGTGGATCCGCCGAGCCGGCATGCGCTCACCTCCACGGGCCTCGGCACCGTGGCCATGGTCGTGGCGGCGTACCTGATGGCGGCGGTCGCCACCGGCACCGCCATGGGGCTGCTCTACGCTCCGTTCGACTACCTCCGCTTCCGCTGTTCGTGCCTGGGCCAGCCGCGCGAATTGAGCATCCGGCGCGAGTTGGCGCGGTTCCTGGGCTACGTGGGGCTGACCATCCTGGGCGTGGCGTTCGTGGCGGCCGGCGCGGGGGCGGTGAAGCTTTCGCCACGGGCGCCGCACCTGTCGGCCGCGGTGATCACCGTGCTGGCGAGCGTGCCGTCGTTCCCGCTGTTCTTCTGGAGAAAGGCCGGCCGAGGCGCCGCCGATGGCGACATCGGCCTGGCGGGAACGCTGACGTGGCGGTGGAGGTCGTCACTGGAGATCGCGGCCGTGGGCCTGGTGGCTGGCGGAATCGTCCTCCCGTTCTCGGGGTGGCTGGAGGTGAGCCGGATGGCGGCGCTGGCGCTTTCGGCGCTGGTGGTGGTGATGGCGGTGGTCTATGGCAGCTGGCGGCACGAAGTCCCTCCGCCCGAGCGCTGGGCCAACGGCACGGCGGGCTCCGCATTGGGAAAAAGCGGCAGGATCTTCGTGTACGGATGGGTGGCGTGGGTGCTGGCGCTGTTCCCGGTCCTGTGGCTCACGACGGGGCCGTGGGCGTCGCCCGCGGGCCCGCTCCTGCTGGCCTCGATGACCGCCATCGTCCTCCAGAGCCCGGCGCTCTTCTGGTTCGGCGGCCTGGACGCGGTGCTGCACGCGTCGCTGCGCCTGGTCCTTTCGCTCACCGGCGACATGCCGCTGCGCCTTCGCCGCTTCCTGGACCACGGCGTCCACCTCGGCTTCCTGCAGCGGGCCGGCGGCGGCTACATCTTCATCCACCGGCTGCTGCTGGAGCACTTCGCCGCCCGGCCGCCCCGGAGTGCGTCCACGACCCCGCCGTGAGGGGGCCTGGCTGTCTCCTCGCGGCGGACTCAGACGCGAGACTGGCTGTCTCCGGACGACGGCCGCTGGCGCCGCTCAGATCCGGCGGGCCGCCCTACGGACGGACGTCCGGTGCGTGCGGCTGCGCGGCCGGCGGAGTGGCGCTGGTTCCGGGCTTTTCACTGGGCGCGAGCTCCTGGAGAAGGGGCTTAAGGTAGTCATTGAATCCCTCGCTGCAGTACGCCACCGGGTCAGCTGCCATGTCCGCGCGCGGGCCAAGCACGGTGGGCCGGAGCTTCCGTAGCCCGGTTGCCGCGAAGACCCTCGCGCGCCACGCGTCGTAATCGACGTTCTTCACGGCCCCACGGGCCATGAGGCGCGCCCGGGCCACCCAGCCGATCCCGCTCACGCTGTCGATCCACGCCAGCCGCACATCGGCCCGCGACAGGCCGCGAACGCCCGCCAGGTTCGCCCCGCGCAGGTCCGCGCCCGTCAACCTGGCCCCGGTCAGGTTGGCGCCGCGCAGATCCGCTTCCTTTAACGACGCGCCGGCCAAGTTCGCGCCGCGCAGGTCCGCGCCGCGAAAATCGGCTTTCACCAGGAAGGCGCCGACAAGGTCTGCGCTGCGCAGGTCCGTGCCCGTGAACATGGCCAGCACGCCCATCATGTTGCGCAGGTTTGCCCCCCGGAGGTTCATCCCGGAAAAGCGTTCCCGGGGGTAGTAGGTGTCATGCAGGTCTGTGCCCGCCAGGGAAAGCGTTTGCGGCAGCCAGTCGTCGTACGTCAGGGTGCGTTCCGGCAGCCCCAGCCTGCGCGCGAACGCCGGTTCGAAGCTGGCGTAGTACCAGTGGACCGCGCTGCGCACCTGTTCCGGCGTAAGGCCCCGCGCCGTTTCGAAATGGGCGCCCGTCAGGTCCGCGCCTTTCAGCACCGCGCCGGTCAGGTCCGCCCCCGAGAAATCCGCCGAATACAGTTGCGCGCCCGTGAAGTTGGCCCGCCTGACGGTACTTTCGCGGAGATCGGCACTGGCCAGATGCGCGTTCGTGAAGTCGGTTCCGTCCAGCTTCAGGCCGCGCAACACCCGGACACCGATCTCTCCGTTCACGCCCGCGGTGTACGGCTTCAGCCCGAGCATCTCGTACGAAGCGCTATCGTAGAAGGCGAGGGGCCAGTTCCGTGCATCGCGGATCGTGCGCGTCCACCCCGTTCCGCTGAAGCTGCCACGAAGGTCCGCTCCTTCGAGGTTGGCCCGGGAGAGGCCCGCGCGGCTGAGGTCGGTTCCGCGAAAACGCGCGCCCCGCAGGTCCGCGCCCGTGAACTGAGTGCCGTGGAGGGTCGCACCGGTGAAATCCGAGGCGCAGAGGCTCCCGTTCGTCAGAAACGCGCCGGCGAGGTCGGTGCCGCGGAATGACTGGTACGGCCCCACGCGCGCGGTCGACCAGTCGACGCCGTTCAGGTCGGCGCTGTCAAACTGCGCCCGGGTAATCTGCGCCGCCTGGAACTGACCGCCCCGGAGCGAGGCGTGGCGAAAGTCTGTGCTGTCGAACGTGGCCCCCTGAAACGAGGCGCCCTCCAGGCTGGCCCCACGGACGTTCGCACCCTGCAGGTTCGCCCACGCGAACCAGGTGCCGTGTCCGTTGATGCCGCGCAGGTCGGCATCGGTAAGGTCGGCCCCACCGAAGTCCGCCTTGCGTAAGTCGGCGCGCACGAAGAAGGCTTCCGCCGCCCGCGCACTTCTGAGCTTGCGCCCGCTGAGCCGCGCCCCTTGGACTCTTGGCAGGGCGGCGTCGGTGCCTTCCCACCCCGCGGGCGCGGTGGACAACTCCACCTGTTCCAGTTGCGGCCGCGGATACATCCCCACCGTTCCGAGCACCGCCGGGACCAGGAGGGAGGGGTGTGCGCGCCCGAAGCCATTCAGCCGCTCCGGCATTCGTTCACGCATCTGCGCGATTACCTCGGGGCTGGCGCCGTTGAGCACGCCTTCGCGCACGTATGCCAGCAATAACGCGATCACCGGAACTACAACGTAGCCGCGGATGCGGAGCAGGCGGCGGACGATCGACGCGCGGCCAGGGCGGATGGGCGCGGGGGGCGTGTCGCGGCGAAGGGTGGCCCGGGAAAGGGTGAAATGATACCGGGCGACGAGCAGCGCGACGAGGAGGACCCCTTCCAGAAAGTAGGCCCCGGGCGCGTCCAGGCGCGGGAGATATCGCCACCAGAACAGGAGCAGGGTGGCGGGAACCACGGCCCACGCGAGCGTGACCGAAACCAGGCAGCGGGCGCGGTCGAGGTATGGCCGCCGCGCGAGGCGGCGCGGGTCCCACCAGTCCACCAGGCACAGGAGGATCCAGGGCGGCAGGTACTCGCCGCGCGACAGACCCGACGGAAATTCGCGCGGCAACCGGGCGATCTGCTCCCAGGCCTCCTGCAGGTGCAGCTGGAAGTAGACGAACAGCAACAGCAACACCAGCGGGGTGATCATGAAGAACGGCACCACCGACAGCTCCGTGCCCACAATGGGAAGGTGGAGCCCGCCCTTGTCGGTGAGGAGCGCCGTGTAGCTGGTGGTTTCCACCGTGATCGACGCAAAGAGCGCCGTCAGCAGCAGCGTGAGGAACTGCTGCGTGGTGGCCGTGGCGAGCTCGCGCAGGTTGGTGTTGCGGAAATCATCCGCCATTCCTGTGGGAAGCCGGGCACCCGTGAGCCGGCTTCGCGGAAAGCTGTGGATGGAGAGCCCCACCGCGGCCGACAGGTCTGCTTGGCGGAGGTCGCAGTCGTGGAAGGTCACCCCGTCTGCCGGGGCGGTGAGCGTGGCCCCGCGCAGGTCGAGGCCGCCAAGCGTGATCTCCGTCCCCGGCCCGTGAGTCCGCAGCCTTCGGATCTCGTCGTCGAGCCCGTGCGCGGTTACGGTGCCAGAGGGCGGTGAGGTGTGCGCGTCAGGGGCGCCTGCGGCGGGAGCGTGCATCTAACCCGTGAACCATGGTTCAATGATGCGCCACGCCTACGTTCCGCGCGGTCGACGGTTCAACGCGACACGGGAGCGAGTGGAGCGCGGGATGAGAGCGGGGGTGCGAAGCGGGCCGACGCGGCAGCCGAGGTCGCGGCGTGAGATGGAGCGGAACCCAATTCGTTCAAGCCCGGGGCGGGCCTCGCATGGTAGGAAGGAGTGCAGTTCAAGTCAAGTTCCGCGCTCACACAAGCATCCGTTCCTCCGTATCGCGCCTTGCGCGGGCAAAAGCCCGGCGACGATGGTCTCTCAACGCAATGCTTGGGTTCGCGTATCATCTCCCGGCCACTCCCCACGCATCTCGACCGGCGCCCGGCATCCCGCCGTCCTCTCCGATCCCGCTCCCAAATCCCGTGGCCCTGCTCGACACTCTGCAGCGGCGGCGGCTACATCTTCATCCACCGGCTGCTGCTGGAGCACTTCGCCGCCCGGCCGCCCCGGAGTGCGTCCACGACCCCGCGATGACGGGGCCGGCCGTCTCCCGATCTTCCGATCCGTCGCCGCCACGGCGAGCGCGATATCGGGCAGCGGCGGCGCATGCGTTCCAGAGCCTGCGAGCGCCGCTGCGGCCTTGCGGGATGAAACAAATGGATGGCGGCATCCGTTGATTGAAGGGCGCCGACCGCGCATGTCCGGCGGCGAAAGCCGGAGGCGGCGCGGCGCAGCTCAATGAACCGAAACGACCCATGACGACCGTTACGGCCGCCCGCTGGGAGTACGTGACCCTCAAGATCGACGTCGATCGTTACATCCGCGGCCCCGCCATCGACGTGAACGACATCAGCCATCACCTGAACCACTTCGGCGGGGAGGGATGGGAGCTGGTCTCCATGATCGACGTCAACGCCGGCGAAGGCCGCACCTGCGATCTGGTGGCCGTGTTCAAGCGCGCCGCCGCCTGCTGACCCGCAGGGCCGGAGGCGGAAGGATCGAGATAAACGACATCGGCCGGGGCGCGCGCCCCGGCCGATGTCGTTGTGTCTACTTCACTCGACGGCGGGGCGGGCAAGGCTTATCATCCCCCGCCGTCCGTTTGCCCGCCTGGCACCCGAGCGCTTCCTTCAGCCGTCACCACGCTCCCAACCTCCGATCCCATGGCCCTGCTCGACGCTCCACAACGGGTTTCGCAATCGCCCGCCAACCCGCACACGCCCACCGCGCCGCGGGCGTTCGACGCGGCCGGCCTCCCCGAGGCGCGGCGGTGATGCGGTGGGTGGAGGTGGCGGCGAACCTGTGCGCCGCCGCGTCGGTGTTGCTGGCGGGGCTCAACCGCATCCACAACTGGTGGGTGGGGATCGTGGCCTGCGTGCTGTTCGGCTGGGTCTTCTTCGAGACGCGACTCTACGCCGACGTCACGCTGCAGGCGTTCTTCCTGGCCACCAACCTCATCGGCTGGTGGACGTGGGCGGGGAAGCGGAGCGCGCCCGAGCGCCCCGTGCGGCATACGCCGGTGCGCTGGCTGATCGGCATGCTGCTGGCCGGCGCGGCGGTGACGGCGGGGTACGGATGGCTGCTGCACCGCTACACCAACGCCTACGCGCCCTTCGTCGATTCCACCGTGCTCGCCTTCAGCGTGATCGCGCAGCTGCTGCTGATGCGGCGCAACTACGAGACGTGGTGGTTCTGGCTGCTGGTGAACACCATCTCGATACCGCTCTACGTCTCGCGCGGGCTGGTCCTGACCGCGCTCCTCTTCGCCGCGTTCTGGATCAATGCCGCTATCGCGGCGGTGCGCTGGCGGCGGCTGGTGGTGGTGCCCGCGTGAGCAAGCGCTTCCGCCGGGGGCTGGTGGTGGGGAAGTTCGCGCCGCTGCACCGGGGCCACGAGCTGCTGATCGGCCGCGCGCTGGATGAATGCGACGAGGTAATCGTCATCAGCTACCAGAGCCCGGAATTCCCCGGCTACCCGGCCGAGGTGCGCGAGCGGTGGCTGGCCGCGCGCTTTCCGCAAACCACGCGGCTGGTGCTGACGGAAGAGCGGTTGCGCGCGATCACCGGCCCCGGCGGCCCCCGGCGCATCCCGCCCAACGACGGGGATCCGGTGGAGGATCGCCGGTTCTGCGGCTACCTGTGCCAGCAGGTGCTGGGCGTGACGGTCGATGCGGTGTTCACCAGCGAGGAGTACGGCGATCCGTTCGCGGCCGAGCTCACGCGCTACTTCCGCCAGACGCAGCCGGATGCGCCCGAGGTCCGCCACGTGCTGGTCGATCGCGCCCGCGAGCGGCTCCCCGTCTCCGGGACCCTGCTGCGCGCCGACCCGCACCGGCATCGCCGGTACCTTTCCGCCGAGGTCTATGCGTCGTTCGTGCGGCGCGTCTGTTTGCTCGGCGGCGAATCGACGGGAAAGAGCACGCTGGCGATGACGCTCGCGCGCGAGTTGGGCACGGAGTGGGTCCCCGAGTACGGCCGCGAGATATGGATGGAGAAGGGCGGGGTGCTCGACTTCGAAGACATGGAGCACATCGGCCGCACGCAGATCCGCGATGAGGAGGAAGCCGCGGGCCGCGCCGAACGGTGGATCATCTGCGACACCTCGCCGCTGACCACGCTGTTCTACAGCCACCAGATCTTTGGCCGCGCCGCGCCCGCGCTGGAGCAAATGGCGGAGCGCGCGTACGACCTGACGGTGCTCTGCGTGCCGGACTTCGCGTTCGTGCAGGACGGCACCCGCCACGGCGGCGACTTCCGCCACCAGCAGCACGCCTGGTACCTGCGCGAGCTGGAGTCGCGCGGCATCCCGTTTCTCCACGCGACGGGCTCGCTGGACGAGCGCGTGGCGCAGGTGGGGGCGGCGATGGAGAGCATCGATGCGATTCGCGGCGCGAGCCCTCTCCCTGGCGTCCAGGCGCCCGGCCGCGCCGGGTCCTGAACGCCTGTGCGAAGCGCGGGAAGGGGCGGGGGAGGGGCCGCCGCGTCCGCGAAGATGCATCGCTCCACCTGCCCCCCCCCCGGACCGCCCCCTCTCGGCCGAACCATTCCCGACGAAGGTGTCATGATCGTCGGCACCGGGCCGTTGTTGATGAGAGACGGCGTCCGGATCGCGTCCATTTAGTGGCGACGATCCGCCTCGCGCGGAGACAATGAAACCACGGACAGCGGCCTCCCCTTCATGCCATCCATCCATCCGCTCCCGCGCCCCGCCGCGCTCCTGGCCGCACTCGCCGCCGCGCTCCTCTGCGCGCACGGCGCCCGCGCGCAGAACGCCGACACCGCGGCGTCCCGGCGGCCCCGGCTGATCCCGCTACTCCCTCCGTCGTACGGTCCGGCAGAGGTGGAGCGCGAGGAGACGGCCGGACTACGCTTCCGCATCCAAGAGGTCCGCTCCGGCAGCGCCGTGGAGCAGGCACCGGCCGCCGCCGGCCGCCCGCTGACGCCGGCGGAAGCGAGCCTCCTGCTCGCCCGGCTGCGGCCGCTCGCCTCGAAAGGAGAACCGGCGGACTCGTTCGCGTTCCCCGCGCAAAGCTTCCCCCCGCCGCGCGCCGGGCGCGTGATCGCCAACGCGTTCCCGCCGCGTGACGCGGCGCGGGCGCCCGCCCGGCCCGCCGTGCGCACGCCCGCGGCGCTGGAGGTGATCCGGCGCGCGCCCGAGGGCGAGGTGAACGATCCCGCGGAGCTGAGCATCACCTTCTCGCAGCCGATGGTGCCCCTGTCGTCCGTCAGCGTGGTGGCCGCGGCGGCGGTGCCGGCCCGCCTCTCGCCGCACGTGGAGGGGCGCTGGCGGTGGCTGGACACACGCACGCTGCGCTTCGAGCCCACGGGCGCCCTGCCGCGCGCCAGCGACGTGACCGTCGAGATCCCCGCGGGCACCCGCTCGGCCAGCGGCGCGGCGCTCGCCGGGCCGGTCCGCTGGACCTTCTCGACCAACGCCCCGCGGGCCACCGGATCGTGGCCGCAACGGGCATCCGCGCCCATGCGCCTGGACCCCGTGTTCGTGGTGGCCTTCGACCAGCGCGTGGACGCCGAGGCCGTGCTGCGCACCATCCGCGTGCACGCCGGCGGGGCAGGGGTGCCCCTGCGCCTGGCCACGCGCGACGAGGTCGCCGCCGACAGCGACGCCGCGCGGCGCACAGCGGGGCTGCGGGCGGGGGAGTGGGTCGCCTTCCGCGCCGTGCGGCCGCTTCCGCCGGACGTGACGGTGCGCGTGAGCGTGGGCCCGGGCACCCCCTCGGCCGAGGGGCCGCGCGTGACCCCGGCGGAGCAGTATTGGGAGTTCACCACCCGGGGCGCCTTCCGCGTCACGCGGACGGCCGACACCAGGCGCGCGGGCGAGGCGTTCGCCCTCTCCCTCAGCAACCCGGTGGACGCGGCCGCCTTCCGCCCCGGGATGGTGCGCGCCGAGCCCGCCATCGAGGGAATGGAGGCGTGGGCCGCGGGCGCGAGCCTGGTCGTTTCCGGGCGGACGCGCGCCAACACGCGCTACGTCATCCGCCTTGCCCCCGAGCTGCGCGACACCTTCGGCCAGCGGCTGGGCGACGCGCCGCCGGTGACGGTGGCGGTGGGGCTTCCGTACGCGTCCATCGGCGCGCCGCGCGACGTGGTGGTACTGGACCCGCTGGGGCCGCGGTCCATCACGGTGATGACGCTGGCGCACAGCCGCGTGCGCCTGCGGGTGATGCGGGTGCGCCCCGAGGACTGGTTCACCTTCTACCATTCGCCGTGGCGCCCGGCGCGGCGGCTGCAGCCCCCCGGCACCCCCGTGGTGGACCGCGAGGTGGCGCTGGACGGCACGCCCGGCGAGCCGCACCCGCTGGAGGTGGACCTGTCGCCCGCGCTGGCGGGCGGCGCCGGGCAGGCGCTGGTGGCGGTGGAGGCACTGGACGGCCAGACCGACGGTGAGCGCCGCCAGGCCGTGTACGTGTGGGTGCAGGCCACGCGCATCGGCCTGGCGGTGTTCACCGACGCCACCGGCCTGACCGCGTGGGCCACCTCGCTGGTGGACGGCGCCCCCGTCACCGGCGCCCGGCTGGAGCTGATCGGCCCCGGCACCGCGAACGCGGGTGCCGCCACCGACGCGCGCGGCGTGGCCAGCATGGCGCTCCCCCCGTCCAGCGGGTCCCACGGGCGGCTGCTGGTGGCCCGCCGGGGTGCCGACGTGGCGGTCCTGGCGCCGGAGATGGTGACCTACTGGGGCTCGGGGTGGGCGCGCGCCTCGATGCGGCCTGCCGCCCTCTGGCACCACTTTACCGACCGCACCCTGTACCGCCCCGGCGAGACGGTGCACTTCAAGGGTTGGGTGCGCGGGCTGGGCGTGCGCGACGGCAGCCCCGAGCTCCTTCCGTTCGCTATCGGCAGCGGCGTGGCGTGGACGGCCAGCGACGGCGAGGGGAACGAGATCGCGCGGGGCACGTCACCGGTCACCGCGCTGGGCGGGTTCGACGGCGCCTTCACCGTTCCCGCGGGCGCCAACCTGGGCGACGCCGAGATCGAGGTGAAGCTGCCCTATCCCCCGGCCGGGCTGACGGGATCGTCCACCACGATCCATTACCACATCGACGAGTTCCGGCGGCCGGAATACACCGTCACCGCCACCGCGGACGAGGGACCGCACCATGTGGGCGGGAGCGCCGAGCTCTCGGCCCGCGCCACCTACTTCGCGGGGGGCGCGCTCCCCGGCGCGCCGGTGACGTGGGAAATGACCGCATGGCCGGGAACCTTCGCGCCGCCGGGGTGGAGCGAGTGGAGTTTCGGCGACGGCGAAGGTGGAGCCGCCCGGACCGAGGCACTCTCGCTGGCCACCGACGCGCGGGGGCGCAGCACGGTCCGCGTCGACTTCCCGGCGGCCGACCCGCCCAGACCCTACGTGGTGAACGCCCAGGCCACCGTTACCGACGTAAACCGGCAGACGTGGACCGCGTACACGGGCGTGCTGGTGCACCCCGCATCGGTCTACCTGGGGCTGCGCACACGCCGGCCCTGGCTGGCGCGCGGCGATTCCATCCGGCTGGAGATGGTGGCCGTGGACCTGGACGGGCGGCCGGTGCCCGGGCGCTCGCTGGAGGTGCGCGCCCAGGCGCGGACGTGGCGGCAGCAGAACGGGCGCTGGAGCGAGGTGACGGTGGATTCGGCGACGTGCACCCGCGTGTCCGCGGCCACCCCCGTGCGCTGCGCCTTCCCCGCCACGCACGCCGGATGGTACCGGCTGGCCGCCACCACGCGCGACGCGCGCGGGCGCCCCACCCGCAGCGCCACGCGGGTGTGGGTGACGGGCCGGGGCGCGCTCTTCTCGGCCCCCGGCGCCAGGAACGACGCCGACAGCGTCGATCTCGTCCCCGACAAGGAGTCGTACCAGGTGGGCGACACGGCGCGCATCCTGGTGCGCACGCGCTTCACCCCGTCGCGCGGGCTGGTCACCGTGCGCCGCAGCGGGCTGGCGCGCACCCAGACGCTCCTGCTGGATGGGAGCACGGGCACCTTCTCGATCCCCATCACCGAGGCCGACGTCCCCAACACCTGGATCGGCGTGGACCTGGTGGGTGCGAACACCGCCACGGGCGAGGGTGGCGCGCGCGGTGTCGATCACGCGTCCGGAAAGGTGCGGCTGAACGTGCCGCCCGCCACCCGCACCCTGTCGGTGCGCACCCTGCCGCGCGACAGCGTTCTTGGCCCCGACGCGCCGGCCAGCGTGGGCGTGGTGGTGCGCGACGCCGCCGGGCGGCCGGTGGCGAACGCCGAGGTGGCGCTGGTGGTGGTGGACGAGGCGGTTCTGGCGCTGGCCGGGTACGCCCGGCCCAACCCGCTCGCCGCGTTCTATCCCACCCGTCATGGCGACCTGGAGGAGGTGAACCTGCGGCCGCTGGTGCAGGTGGTGGCGCCCGGCTATCCGCCCGCCGCGGGCACGCTGGTGGGGCGCGTGAGCGACGCCGCTACCGGTGCGTACCTGGCCGGCGCCACGGTGGCGGTCGATGGAACGCAGCTCACCGCCACCACCGACGCCGTGGGCCGCTTCCGCATCGCCGGCGTGGCGCCGGGGCGCTACGCGCTGCTGGTGACGATGAACGAGTTCACCCCCGCGCGCCTGGCGGTGACCGTGGGCGACACGCCGCCGCCGCCCGTCCACGTGGCCCTGGTCCCCACCCTCTCCGCCACCCAGATCCGCATGCGCGGCATCACGTCGCTGAACCTGAACGCCCTCGTGACGACCGGCGCGGGCGTGGAGACGGTGGTGGCCGTGGGGACGCCGGGAGTGGAGATCGGACCGGCGGGGCGGGGGAGCCCGATCCGCGTACGCGCCAACTTCGACCCGCTGGCGGTGTTCACCCCGGCCGTGCGCACCGATGCGGCGGGGCGCGCGCGGGTGCCGTTCACGCTGCCGTCCAGCCTGACGCGCTACCGCGTGATCGCGGTGGCGGTGCACGGCGGCACCCGCTACGGCGTGGGCGAGGCCGCCATCACCGCGCGCCAGCCGCTGATGGTGCGCCCGTCGCCGCCGCGGTTCCTGAACTGGGGCGACCGGATGGAGCTTCCCGTGGTGCTGCAGAACCAGACCGGCGCGCCACTGGAGGCCAGCGTGGCCGCCCGCGCCGACGGGATCGAGCTGCTGGACGCCGGGCGCCGTGTCGTCATCCCCGCGCACGGCCGCGTGGAGGTGCGCCTGCGTGCCGCCGCGTCGCGCGCGGGCCAGGCCACGCTGCAGGTGGCCGCCTCCGCCGGGGGGCTGTCCGACGCGGCCGAGCTCTCGCTCCCCGTCT
>DASSJS010000099.1:0-10529 GCA_035691085.1 Longimicrobium sp. | reverse complement strand
GGCCATGAGTGGCATGCGTGGCGCCGCCCCAGGCTCGACACCCGCAACACGCACGGCACCGGCTGCACCCTTTCCGCCGCCGCCGCCGCCGGCCTTGCGCACGGCCGCCCCCTGGCCCAGGCCGTGGGCGCCGCGCTCGATTATGTGCAGCGCGCCATCAAGGCCGCGCCCGGCCTGGGCCAGGGCCACGGCCCGCTCAACCACATGGTCCCCGCCCTGGAGGGCTGATGCCCCGGAAACGCGCCCCCGCCGGCCAGGCACAGGAGCCCGCCGGGTACGGCGAGCTCCTCGAAGACCTGAAGTCGCGCATCAGGGGCGCGCAGGTACGTGCGGCGCTCGCGTTGAATCGTGAGCTGATCGAGCTTTACTGGGACATCGGCCGCACCATCGTCGAGCGCCAGCGCCGCGAGGGGTGGGGTTCATCCGTCATCGAGCGCCTGTCACGCGACCTCCGCGCGGCATTCCCCGATGCGCCGGGGTTCTCGCCGCGAAACCTGTGGCGGATCCGGGCGTTCTACCTCGCCTGGTCCGAGCCCGACATTCCGCCACAGCCTGTGGCAGACCCGGCACGTCATCTCCCGATCGATGGCCAGAGTGTAATTCTGCCACAACCCGTGGCAGAAATCGGGACCGGAGAGCCGCAAGCTCGCCCGGCGGGCGAGTTGTTCACCGTTCTGCCGGAAATTCCCGCGGAAATCTTCACCCTTGCTGCGCAGTTCACCTCTCCCACCGTCCAGAGCGTAATTCTGCCACAGCCTGTGGCAGAATTCGTGGCAGCCAAAACCTCACCTGACTTCGCCGTCCAGTCCGTAATTCTGCCACAAGCCGTGGCAGAAATCCCGTCGGACCCGGCAGACGGCGGTGCGCTTTGCATGCAGAGTGTAATTCTGCCACAGACTGTGGCAGAATTGTCACCGGGTGCGGCAGAAACAGAAGCGCTGGCGGGAGAGGGTGTAATTCTGCCACAGCTTGTGGCAGAGATTCCGTGGGGGCACAACGTCGCCCTCCTGGAGAAGGTATCCACGCGCGCCGAGAGGCTGTGGTACGCCGGGATGGCGGCGCGGCACGGCTGGAGCCGCAACGTACTGGTCCACCAGATCGAGACTGGCCTGTACGGCCGGAGCGGGCGGGCGGTCACCAACTTCGACCGGACCATACCAGCCGTGGATTCGGATCTCGTCCGCGAGATGCTGAAGGACCCGTATCATTTCGGGTTCCTGCAGCTGGGCGAGGCCGTACAGGAGCGCGACCTGGAACGCGCGCTGCTGTCGAACGTGCAACACTTCCTGATGGAGCTGGGCGTCGGCTTCGCGCTGATCGGCAGCCAGTACCACCTGGAAGTGGGCGGGCAGGATTACTATCTGGACCTGCTCTTCTTCCACGTGAAATTGCGCCGCTACGTGGTGGTGGAGCTCAAGATCGGCGCGTTCCAGCCCGAAGACGCGGGAAAGATGAACTTCTACCTGGCCGCGGTCGACGACCTTCTCCGAAACGAAGACCACGAGCCGAGCATCGGGTTGATTCTGTGCAAGGAACGCAACCGCGTGGTGGCGGAGTACGCGCTGGGCGGCTCCACCCGGCCAATCGGAGTCGCCCAGTACCGGGTGCAGGGGCTGCCCGAGCCGTTGCAAGCCAGCCTGCCGAGCCTGCACGAGATCCAGAGACGGCTGGAAGGCGGGGAACCACTCGATCCGTAGCCTTTCCCCCGGCGCAAACAACCGGCCCCGCGCGATGATGGTCGCGCGGGGCCGATCCGTTCGTTCGTGCCCGTAAGGCAGACGGTTACGGTCGTCCGCCTCGTGCCGCGGGCCGGGCGTTCGGCCGAGCCGGCTGCGCGGGCTGGTTGCCGTGCACGAAGCGGCGGAAGCGGTCAGCCACCAGCTGCCCCGAGGCGGGGTTCAGGTTGGCCGCCGCGGCCTGCCGCTCCAGCGCGGCGATCCGCTCGGCGGCGTCGGGGTGGCTGGCCTTCAGGTCCGACAGGAAGCGGCGGCGCCGCTCGTTGGTGTCGCCCGACTGGAGCTTGCGCACGAAGCTCACCAGCCCGTCGGGGCGGTACCCGGCCGCGGTGGCGTACAGCATCCCCAGCGAGTCGGCCTCCATCTCGTCGGGCTTGGCCAGCCCCATGAAGATCAGGCCGGTGAGCTGGCCGGCCAGCTGGTCCATCAGGAAGCCGTTCAGGTCGGCCTCGCTGCGCGCGCCCTGCATCATGTTGGCCTTGCGCATCGACTCCAGCACGTGCTTCTGGTCCACGTGCGCCACCTCGTGGGCCAGCACGCCGGCCAGCTCCGCCTCGCTCTCCATCATCTCCAGGGCGCCGCGGGTCACGAACACGTAGCCGCCCGGAGCCGCGAAGGCGTTGATCTCGTCGGTGTCGAGCACCGCGAAGCGGAACGGCACCTCGGTGTAGCGCGGCGACTGCTGCGCCACCACGCTGCCCACCAGGTTCACGTAATCGTTCAGCGCCGCGTTGTTCAGCACGTGCCAGCGCCCGGCCACGGTGGCCGCCACGTTGCGCCCGATCTCGCGCTCCTTGTCGAGCCCGATGCCGAACGACCCCGCCGCTGCGCCGCCGGCGGCGCGCCCCAGCCGGTTCAGGATCCCGCCCTGCGCCGCCAGCGGCGCGGCAAGCGTCGCGGCCAGCACACCGGCCGCGGCAAAGGTGAGCGCGCGTCTCATTGCGTGGCCTCCTCCTTCACGGGAACGGGCTGCTCCAGGCGCCCTTCGCGGATGAACGCGTCCACCGCCACCGCGTCCACCGCGCGCTGGTCCATGGCGGCCACCGCGGCGGGGTCGGGGTTCACCTGGATGTTGCCCTGCGGCGTCTTGACCGTGGTCACGCCGCGGGCGCCGGCGGTGGCCACGGTTCCCTCGCTGCGGTTGGACGCCGCCTGCCCGGTGGCCCGCTGCACCAGCGAGTTGACGGTGCGCCGCCCGCGGCTCATGGCCAGCAGCGCGTCGGAAAAGTCGCTCTGCACCTGCGGGCGGCGCACCAACACGCGCGCCACCGAGCGGTCGGCCGCGCGCTGCACGATGCGGCCGGCGCCGGGCTGCTTCACCGCGCCGGCGGCGTCAAACTGCCCCACCACGGCCATCACCAGCGGGTCGTCCTTGGCGGTGTGCTGCGCCAGCTCGGTCTGCCCCACGCCGGTGACCACCACCACGCGGCTGCGCTCGCCCACCAGCACCAGCGGCTCCGACAGCCGCTGGTCGGCGCCGATGCGGCGGATCTCGGCGCGCCAGCGTGGCGCGCTGGCGTAGCCGTCCACCTGGGCCACCAGCGCCAGCGTGTCGCTCTGGGGGTTGGTGGTGGCGAACGCGGCCAGCTGCCCCGCGCGCCAGCGGCCGGGCTGGTACACGCGGTCGGTCCAGCGCTGCTTGCCCTGCGCGGCGGCAGGGTGCGGGGCCAGCGCCAGCAGCAGCACCACCAGCGCTGCGGCCAGCGCGGCGGGGCGGCGGGGCCGCAGCTCGTGCACGGTCACGGCGTGCTCCTTTCCCTTCACGTGGGCCTCGGGGAGCGGCGCCATCTCGTAGCCGGCGGGGAGCGCGGCCCGCGTGGCGTCGCTGATGATGATGGTGGTGCCCATGTCCTTGTTCAGCCCCTCCAGCCGGCTCGCCAGGTTCACCGCGTCGCCGATGGCGGTGTAGTCGAGCTTGTGCTTCAGCGAGCCGATGTTCCCCACCACCGCCTCGCCCGTGTTGATGCCGATGCCGATGCGCAGGTCGGCCTCGCGCCCGGCGGCCTTCCAGCGCGCGTTCAGCCGCTCGAGCTCGGCCGTCATCTCCAGCGCGCAGTCCACCGCGCGCCGGGCGTGGTCATCCACGGGAAGGGGCGCGCCCCAGAACGCCATCACCGCGTCGCCGATGAACTTGTCGAGCGTGCCGCCGTGGCGGAACACGATCTCGGTCATCGCGCCCAGGTAGTCGCACAGCATCTCCACCACCGTTTCGGCGGGGAGGCGCTCCGACAGCGCGGTGAAGCCGCGGATGTCGCTGAACAGGATGGTGAGCGGCACGCGCTTGCCGCCCAGGGCAAGCTCCGCGTCCTCGTCGGCCAGCGCGCGCACCACGGTGGGGTCCAGGTATCGGCTGAACAGGTCGCGCACGTGGCGGCGGGCACGGCCCTCGGTCACGTAGTTGGCCGCCATCGTCCCCGCGTACGCCAGCGCGCCGCCCAGCACGGGCGCCGCCGCGTCGAGCCACACGCCGCCGGCGAAGGCCGCGCACGCCCCGCCGGCCGCCAGCAGCAGCACCATCAGCGCCGCCACGGTGGCCCACGCCGCCGAGGTGACCAGCGCCACGGCGCTGGCCGCAGCCAGCGCGGTGAGCGCCGCCGTCCCCGCGTTCACCCACCCGGGCGCCCGGCGCATGAAGTCGCCGCGCAGCAGGTTGTCGAGCGCGGTGGCGTGGATGATCACCCCCGGCTCCTGGCCGCCGAACGGCGTGGTGCGCAGGTCGAAGGTGCCGCTGGCGCTGGCGCCCACGAACACGATCTTCCCCTTGAACTCGTCACGCGAGAGCGACGCGGCCTCGCCCTGGGCCTCGGCGCGGTACGCCAGCGCCAGCCGCGAATACGAGTACACGGGGTAGGTCTGCGACCGGGTGGTCTCGCCGAAAGGCCCGCGCCAGCGGATCAGCATCCGCCCGCCGTCCAGCGGCACCCGGCCGCCGTTGGCGGTGCGCAGCTCGCCGCCCTCCACCGTCACCGCGCCACCCCAGCGCTCGGGGTCCACCCTGCGCGCGGCGGCAAAGGCCAGCGACGGGTAGAAGCGCCCGCCGTGGCGCTGCACCAGCCGATCGGCGCGGACGGTGCCCTCCAGCGTGTCGTTGCTGAGCGCGATGGAGCCCACCCCCGCGGCGTTCCCGGCCAGCAGCGCGGTGGGCGCGAACATCCGGCCCAGTTCGGGAACGCCGCGCGCGGACCGCACCGGCAGCGCGAAGCGCCGCACGGCGGCGTCGCCGGCATCCGGGGCGCCGAACACATTGTCGAATGCCACGCTTCCGCTGCCCAGCGCCATGGGGAGCACGCCCGACCCGGTCTGGGCCAGGGCGTCGGCGAAGGCCGAGTCGCCCACGGCATCCTCGCCGGGCTCGGTGAACTGGACGTCGTAGATCACCGCCCTGGCGCCGGCGAACGAGAGCCATTGCAGCACCCCGGCGTGCACGTCGCGCGGCCAGGGCCAGCGGCCGCGCGTGGGCGCCATCTCCCTCAGGCTGCGCTCGTCGATGATGGCGATCACGATGTCCTTCGACGCCGCGTGCGCGCCGGTCAGGGCCAGCACGCGCCGGTCGTAGGTGGCCAGCTCGGCCTTCCGCATCAGCAGCGTGGGGCGGAGCGCCACCGTCGCGGCGGCCGCCAGCACGCCCACCCCCGCGCCCCGCAGCAGCCGGCGCGCGCGCCGGCTGCGAACCACCGGAAGCCGCATGGCTCTCAGGAGTCGCGCCCGGGGACGGGCGCGCCCTGCCCGCCGAACGTGCCGGCGTGCACCGGCACGGTGGGCGGCAGCGCGGCGGCCTGCGCGGGGGCGGTGGCCTCCAGGCGGCGCCGGAAGTCGGCGTCCTCCACCAGCACCTGCACCGAGCGGCCGATGGCGTTCATGTGCTCTTCCATGAGCGTCATCCGCCGCTCCAGCAGCAGCTGGTTCTGGTCGCCGCCCTTGAGCTCGCGGTAGCGCGCCATGGCTTCCACGATGGGGCGCAGCGCGATGCGGGCGGTAACGCCGGCCACCGCGATCAGGAACGCGAGGCCGCCAAGGACGACGGTGGTAAGGCCGATCAGCTCGGGAGTGACTTCCATGGGTGAACCAGGTGCTACGGGTGAGTCGCGTGTGCGCCGGTGCGGCGTCCGCGTCTACGGGCGGGCGGAGGGGAAGTTTCGCGGCCGGGCCGCTTGCGGGGAGCAGCGGGCCGGACATTGTACAATCTGCCGCCGTGGCAGTGGATACGCCAGTGGGTTGAGGTGCGGGGGTACGGGGGTGCGAGGTGCGAGGTGCGAGGTGCGAGGTGCGTCCGTGAAAGTACTGCACGCAGTCCCTCCGCCGCCTCCGGCTCGGCCGGCCAGCCAATGAGAACGCCGCCCAAGAAGCAATTCCCGGGCGGCGACTCCGTACCTCCGTCCCTCCGTACCTCCGTACCTCCGTACCTCCGTACCGCAGTTCAGGCCTCGCTCGCCTGGTTCAGCCCGGCAATGCGGGGGAGGACGCCGCGGACCAGCGCGGCCAGGCGGTCGCGGACCCGGGCGCCTACCTCCATTACCTCGTCATGGCTCAGCAGGGTGCCGCCCAGCCCGGCGGCCAGGTTGGTGATGCACGAGATCCCCAGGCAGCGGATTCCCATCGCCCGCGCCACCAGCACCTCGGGAACCGTGCTCATCCCCACCGCGTCGGCGCCCAGGCGGGCCAGCATGCGGATCTCGGCGGGCGTCTCGTAGCTGGGGCCCAGCAGCGCGGTGTAGACGCCCTGGGTGACTGGGATCCCCAGCTCCAGCGCCACCGCCTCGGCGTGCGCACGGAAGGCGCGGTCGTACGGGTCCGACATGTCGGGAAAGCGCTGCTCGCCGGGCACCACGCGGCCCACCAGCGGGTTCTGCCCCATCAGGTTGATGTGGTCGGCGATCAGCATCAGGTCGCCCGGCTGCATCCCGGGGCGCAGGCCGCCGGCGGCGTTGGTCAGGACCATCACCCCGGGCCCCAGCGCGGCCAGCGCCCGCACCGGGAGCGCCACGTCGGCCGGGCTCCACCCCTCGTACAGGTGGAAGCGCCCCTGCATCGCGGCCACCTCCACCCCCTCCAGCCGCCCCGCGACGAGGCGGCCGGCGTGGCCCGCCAGCTCCTGCGTGCGCCGCGGGAAGCCGGGGATCTGGTCGAAGGGGACGGCCACCGCGTCCTCGATCTCGTCGGCCAGGCCGCCCAGGCCCGAGCCCAGCACCAGGATGGCGTGCGGCGCCCGCGTGAACCGCTCGCGCAGGAAGTGGATGGTGTCGTGGATCGGCGTGGCGTCGGGCATCGGCTTCCTCGGCGGGGTTGTGAAGGCGGGCACGATAGCCGCGGGCAAGGCCAGCGTCAACGCCGTTGTCCCCACGGTGGCCGCTTTCGGCTGCACGCCATGGCGCGTCTTGACCGCCGCATCGTTGCCGATTAGTCTTCGGGAGAGAAGTGGACGATCCGTTCAATTGCGTTCATTTTCGCCGTGAGGGAGGTGCGAAGGTGCCGATCACGACCGCCGACCAGGTAGCCGACTATCTTCTCGCGCTCGCGGAAGAACGGGGTGACGAGGTGAACAACCTCAAGCTGAACAAGCTCCTGTACTACGCGCAGGCCTGGCACCTGGGCCGACACGGCGAGCCGCTGTTCCCCGAGAGGTTCCAGGCGTGGAGCACCGGGCCGGCGATCCCCGCGCTGTACTGGAAGTACAAGCCCTGGAGCATCCGCCACATCGGCCGGCATGCCGCTCCGCCGGTGTTCGATGACCGAACTGCTCGCCTGCTCGGGGAGATCGCGGACGAGTACATGTGGATGGACGAGTACGACCTCGCAGATCTGACCTGTCGGGAAACGCCGTGGATCCGGGCGAGGGGGGCGATCGACCTTGGCGATCCCTGCGAGACGGAGCTCGACGAAGGCGACATGCACGCGTTCTTCCGGCATACCGCGGAGGCAGCGTGATGGCGCCCGATCGTGACGTCGCACAGGACAAGCCTTTCTCTCCGCTCCGGTTTTCGTTCAAGTACCTCGACACCGCACACCCGGCGTTCGACATGCGCCGCTGCAGCGCCGGGTACTATGTCCGGTTGCTGCAACGGCTGCGAGATCTTTCAGGCCTGACGGTTGGCGAATTCCGCATGCGGCGGTCAAAAGCCACACGCGTGCACCGGATCGACTTCGCGGACGATCCGGTATCGGTACGCTCCTTCGGCGTGCGTGGAGTGCCAGCGGACGAGCGCGCTTGGCAGTTCTCGGTTTCAGCGAATGAGCACGGGCGGGTCCACGGATTTCTGATGGGCGACACCTTCTTCATCCGCTGGCTCGACCCGGAGCACAACCTCTACGGCAGGAACTGAACGGGACGAGGGCCGTATTGGCCGCGCCAGGGCAGATGGGGCGGCGCTTCTCAACACGAGAGGCGCCG
Source organism: Longimicrobium sp. (assembly GCA_035691085.1). GTDB lineage: Bacteria > Gemmatimonadota > Gemmatimonadetes > Longimicrobiales > Longimicrobiaceae > Longimicrobium. The sequence continues at coordinate 2,405 of DASSJS010000099.1, read as the reverse complement.
CCCGTTCGCGTTCGCTGCCGGAGTGGCGGATGCGGGTGGCGGGCTTGAGATGTGCCGGAATGGCGGACATGGCGCCGGAACCCTGTCGGAAGCGCAGAAAAACGGGGCAAACACATGGCATATGCGTTGCTCTTCTCCCGGGCAGCATTTCCGCGCCCCGTGGCCGCGCTGGCCGCCGGGCGCGCCTTACCCATCGACAATGAATCCAAAAGGAGAACCCATGGCGAAGGTCATTGGGATCGACCTGGGGACCACGAACTCGGTCGTCGCCGTGATGGAAGGCGGCGACCCGGTGGTGATTCCGAACGCCGAGGGCGGACGCACCACGCCATCGGTGGTCGCGTTCACCAAGGACGGCGAGCGGCTGGTGGGCCAGGTGGCCCGGCGCCAGGCGATCACCAACCCCAAGAACACCATCTTCTCCATCAAGCGCTTCATGGGCCGCAAGGAGGCCGAGGTGAAGGCCGAGGAGAAGATCGTGCCCTACGAGGTGGTGAGCGGCCCCAACGGGCTGGCGCAGGTGAAGGTGCCCAACGCGGGCGACAAGGCCTTCACCCCGCCCGAGATCTCGGCGATGATCCTGCAGAAGATGAAGCAGACCGCCGAGGACTACCTGGGCCAGCCGGTGACCCAGGCGGTGATCACCGTGCCCGCCTACTTCAACGACGCGCAGCGGCAGGCCACCAAGGACGCCGGGAAGATCGCCGGCCTCGAGGTGCTGCGCATCATCAACGAGCCCACCGCGGCCGCGCTGGCCTACGGGCTCGACAAGAAGAAGGACGAGAAGATCGCGGTGTACGACCTGGGCGGCGGCACCTACGACATCTCGGTGCTGGAGCTGGGCGAGGGCGTGTTCGAGGTGAAGGCCACCAACGGCGACACGCACCTGGGCGGCGACGACTTCGACCAGCGCGTGATCGAGTGGCTGGTGGAGGAGTTCAAGAAGGACCAGGGGATCGACCTGTCCAAGGACGCGATGGCGCTGCAGCGCCTGAAGGAAGCGGCCGAGAAGGCGAAGATGGAGCTGTCGACCACCTCGTCGACCGACATCAACCTCCCCTTCATCACCGCCACGCAGGAGGGGCCCAAGCACCTGAACGTGACGCTCTCCCGCGCGCGCTTCGAGCAGCTGGTGGACGACCTGGTGCAGCGCACCATCCCGCCCATGCAGAAGGCGCTCGACGACGCGGGGCTCAAGCCAAGCGACATCGACGAGGTGATCCTGGTGGGCGGGAGCACGCGCATCCCGCGGATCCAGGAAGAGGTGAAGAAGTTCTTCGGCAAGGACCCGCACCGCGGCGTGAACCCCGACGAGGTGGTGGCCGTGGGCGCCGCCATCCAGGGCGGGGTGCTGGCGGGCGACGTGAAGGACGTGCTGCTGCTGGACGTGACGCCGCTGTCGCTGGGCATCGAGACGCTGGGCGGCGTGTTCACCACCCTGATCGGGCGCAACACCACCATCCCCACCAAGAAGAGCGAGGTGTTCTCGACCGCCGAGGACAACCAGACCACGGTGGAGATCCACGTGCTGCAGGGCGAGCGCGAGCTGGCGGTCTACAACAAGACCATCGGCAAGTTCCAGCTCACGGGCATCCCGCCGGCACCGCGCGGCATGCCGCAGGTGGAGGTGACGTTCGACATCGACGCCAACGGCATCCTGCACGTGAGCGCCAAGGACCGCGCCACCAACAAGGAGCAGAAGATCCGCATCGAGGCGTCGAGTGGGCTGAACGACGCCGAGATCGAGAAGATGGTGAAGGACGCCGAGGCGCACGCGGGCGAGGACAAGGCCCGCCGCGAGCAGGTGGAGGCGCGCAACCGCCTCGACTCGATGGTGTACGACGTGGACAAGAACAAGAAGGAGTGGGAGGACAAGCTCGACGCGTCCACCCGCACCTCGCTCGACGAGGCGCTGGAGCGTGCCCGCAAGGCGCTGAAGCAGGATGACGTGAACGAGGTCCGCTCGGCCAGCGAGGCGCTGCAGCAGGCGTACAGCGCGGCCGGCGCGCAGATCTACGCCGCGCAGCAGCAGGCGGGCGGCGGCCCGGCCGACGCCGGCTTCAGCGGCGGGGCCACCGCGGGCGCGGGCTTCGAGGGTGACGCCACCGCCAGCGCCGGCGGCCAGGCCCCCGACGACGTGGTGGAGGCCGACTACGAGATCGTGGACGACAAGAAGTAATTCGGTTTCGTCCCGGCCCATGAGATCCGCCCCGCCTCCGGAGTTCCGGGGGCGGGGCGGATTTCTTTGGGTACGGAGGTACGGGGGTACGGAGGTACGGTGGAGTGCTCCCCGTATCTTGATCCAGTAGAATGGGAGTCCACCACCCTATCGAGGGAGAGGACTCCGTGAAGAAGAAAACATATACGGCTACGCAGATCGTGGGGATGCTGCGCGAAGCCGAGGC